>CANFTO010000001.1 GCA_947449945.1 Actinomycetota bacterium
AGAGCCGGCACCTCAATATTTTCTACATTTTCATGCACGATGCGCTGAGCAAGAAAAGTGAGATGCGGTGGCCTTAAATATGAAACTCGAAGCCCGTTAATAGAAGCTGGAAGATCCGCAACAAGGTTAGTCGCGGGATCAAATATTGGGGTAAGCGTTGCCCAGCGACGAATGCGCTTTGATTGACGTTCTTCCTCGCTTGCCTGATCCCACAATTGAGTGAAGGATTCTGGGAATCGTGATTCGCTTACGGTAAATACGTTATAGGCGGCGTCGCTCTTGCTGTGATCACCAAGACGAAGCGATCCTTGTGGAGCTGGCTTTGCTCGTCTAAATAAGCCCATAGTCATGAAGCGTAATGGCCGATGTAGAGCCTCTAGATTCGCGTGCCTCGATAGTGGTGTGAGGCAAAGGCTGCTTTCAGGTGCCCATGGAACTATTTCAAAGCGGCACTGGCTCCCCAGCGATTCGAACTGAGAGATTCTGTGATGGCACTGAAGGTAACTGTGCTTCCATCTGGCAGACTATGAGCGGCTTGTACAAGCCTAGTTCGAGGCGAATGCCTTCTTGTGTGAGCCGCGAAGGGAAGGCCAGCGTGAGTCACGCTGACGTGCGTGTCGGTCTCTTGGCTTATGGCCAAATTGGGCACGAACATAATCTTGCAGTTCAAGGCACTGATGGGCTTCAGCTCGTCGCAGTCTGTGATCAAAATCCTGAACGGTTGCGCGCAGCGCAAGAACTCGCACCTGGCATTTCAGTGTTTACGGATGCACAAGAAATGCTCGACTCTGGGTTGCTAGACCTGGTCATCATTTCCACGCCACCGAATAGTCATTTTGATTGGGCAATGTCCGCGCTCAGCCGTGGGTTGCACGTTGTCGTGGAAAAGCCAATGGCACTTACAGCAGGTGAGTGTGATGAGTTGATGGCTCAAGCGAATGCAGCTAATTTATTGATGGTCGTGTATCAAAACCGACGATTCGATGCTGATTACGTAACGATGGCATCGCTCATCAGATCCGGCGCGATTGGTGAGGTTTTTCACTACGAATCATTTGTTGGCGGGTACACCGAACCATGTCGACATTGGCATACGGATGTCGAAATCTCTGGTGGAGCAATCTTTGACTGGGGCAGTCATTTTCTCGATCAGATTCTGACACTCTTCCCATCGAAGGTTGCTTTCGTTTCAGGTGTAAATCACAAGCGTCATTGGGATTTTGTGACGAATGCTGATCATGCCCACGTCACAGTTACCTTCGCTGATGGAACTCAAGCAACGTTTATTCATTCAGATCTTGCAGCAGCGCGAAAGCCAAAGTTTTATGCACTGGGTACGCAAGGGGCAATTATCGGCGAGTGGGATCTGCGCGCGGAGCCTAAGGTCGCAGACCTACCTGCAATTCTCACCTTGCACCATCCTGACGGAACGAGCGAGCCCGTTGATTTGTTAACTGTTCCTGAATTTGCGTTCCACTCATCAATAGTTGAGTACCTTCGGAGTAATTCAGTGATGTCAGTGACTGCTCAGCAGTCGCGAGATGTCGTTGCTGTGATGGAAGCCGCTGAACAGTCAGCAAAAATAAATGGATTCCCAGTAACCCCAGAATTACTTCGATGACGAATGTTCGCTGGGGCTTTATTGGCGCTGGGGCGATCGCCAAGTCAGCTCTTGCCGGTGCTGTTCATCAGGCAAAGAACGCTGACCTTTATGCGGTTGCCAGCCGTGATTGCGCGAGATCAGCAGCTCTCCAGTCGACTGCAATTTATGACTCGTATGAAGATTTGCTCAAAGATCCTCTAGTCGATTCGGTCTACATCTCGCTTGCGAATCACCAGCACTATGAGTGGGTCATTCGCAGCCTTGAAGCGGGAAAGCATGTGTTGTGCGAGAAGCCATTGGGACTCAACCCACATGAAGTAGCCATGATGATGGCGAAAGCAAGGGAAGCTCAACTCCTGTTAGTTGAAGCAGCATGGACGCGATGGCATCCAAGGTTTCAGCGCATCGTTGATGTGGTCAATTCGGGAAGTTTGGGAGACTTAGAAAAAATCACTTCATCCTTCACGTTCGAAGGGAACATTGACGGTAATTACCGAGCAGATCCCCTGATGGGCGGTGGAGCTCTTCTTGATGTTGGTGTCTACGAAATTCATTCTTGGGTTGCGCTGGTTGGCCGCAAACAGGAATTCGAAGTTATAGACATTGAGCGCGTGTTAGGCGACACCGGCATTGACCTGACCACAGGCGTGAGGGGTCGTTTTTCTCAAGGATCTGCCATTGACTCGTTGAGTTCCTTCATCCAACCAGAACGTCAAAAGCTCGAATTGCTTGGAAATCACGGGCATGCGTCTATGCAAGGCAATGAAGCCTTTACTTCATGGAAATCGGAAAGTTCATTGTCTCTGAATGGGCGAGATGAAGTATTTGCATCCGTTGATGCCTACCAGCTAATGGTGGAGCACGTAAGTGCCGCGATTCGAAAAGAAGAAGCATGGGTTGTTCCGATTGAGGATTCCCTGCGTGTGTCGCAGCTCATCGAGCAAATAACTCAAAGCTAATAAAAGTAAATCAACGGCTTCACACCTGAGCTAAATCGCCATCTGATGTACGTGCAGCGGCTTTCGTCGCTACCCTTTTGAAGGTATAGAACATCGGAAGGGCAAGCGCCAGCAAGAGAGTCGCTGCTATAGGGAACACCGCATTGAATCCAATATGCGCGGCAGCAATTCCACCCAGGGCCGGACCAAGGGAGGAAGAAAGCGACATCACACTTTGGTATAGGCCAAACATTGAACTCAGCGCCGCTGCGGAAACCAATGCAGGTAGTAACGTGACCGAGCAAGTTTGCAGCAATCCTTGGAAAAGCGACATGAGGACAACAAGCACAGCGAGTATGCCCACGCCTTTCACAAAACCCATCGGGAAGAGGAATGCAGCGACACCTAAAATCGCAACTGGCATCACGATCAAGTTGCCCACGCGCGTGATGAGGCGCCCAGCATAGATTGCTGCGATTGCACTTGAGGCAGAGATGCCGAAGAACATTAGGCCAACAGTCACGGTTGGATTGGTGCCCGCGGGAAGAAGCGTCACGACATAAGGTGAAAGAATTGGTTGGATCAGAGGCCCGGCGAAACTTACGCACATCACCAATCCCAGAGCGGCCCAAACAATTGGTGTTCGAAGCACGGAACCCATGCCACGTCTTTCTTTTGAATGTGCTGGCGCCAATGCCGCGCGAGGCTCACGAATCATTATCATGACTACAGCGGCACCGGAAAACATCAACACGCCTGCGGTGATGAACGTTGTGCGGTAACCCCATAAGGCGACGAACCCAATAGAAATTAACGGGCCAATCGCGGACCCACCGAGAATCGATGCTTGAATTCGCCCAAGTGCTTTGGGTAGAACTTCAACTGGTGTGCCTGCTGCTACGAGTGCCATCGCCGCAGCAGGGGCGCCAGCCATGATTCCGATAAACAATCGAATCGCAACCACTTGCCATGCTGTCGTCACAAACCCCAACAAGAGAAGCCCGGTTGCACCGCCTAAACAGGCGCGAACCAGCATGGGCTTGCGACCCCAACGATCACCGGCCATTCCCCAGAACGGTCCAGAGCAAAATGCACCGATTCCTTGCAGTGCCGCTGCGATACCTGCCCACATGGCTGCATCTGCCAGGCTCATCCCATCGATTTTTGCGATGTAGAGAGGAAGAAAGGGATTCGTAAAAGCAAAGGTGATGCACAGTAAGAAGACAGCAAGAACTGCAGCAAAGTTATTGCGTTGCCAGTTGAGCGAACCTTCACTCATGAATGAAACCAGTCTGCTCTCTCTTGGGATTTACGCGATAATTCGTGAAGCTCGTAATTCTTGAATCCGTGTTGCGTTAAGACCAACAATGTCAGTCAGGATTTCGTCAGTGTGCTGACCAAAATCAGGGGCTGGATTTCCCGGACCGGCATCTTCGTCAAACATTACTGGTGGCATCACCACAACTGGAGTGCCCGGTTCATTGGTAGGCACACGAACCATGCCGTTGGCTTGTGCCATTGGGTCGTGGAACATTTCTTCGGCATTTTGTACGGGAGCCCACACACCTTTGGATGGCAGCAGGATGCTCTTCCACTCATCCAATGTTTTCGTGGCGAATACTCCATCGAGTATTGCCATCAAAGCTTGGGAATTTTCAACACGATTGGCAGTTGAGTTAAAGCGTGGATCAGTTATGAGTTCTTCCCGGTTAATGAGACGTGCGAGATCCTCAAATTCATCTTGATGGTCGCCAAGAAATGACATGTAGATGTAGCGACTATCGCCGGTTTTGTAATTGGTGCCAGACCATTGACTGGTAGTGCGGTCAATAAATTGGCCAAGCATGCCTGCGCCAGGAGCCAACTGAGCGCCAATAATTGCTGGACCGTTGAACCATGCAGCCGTTCCCATAAGTGAGGAATCAACAACTGCAGCTTTTCCAGTGCGTTCACGCTTGAGTAGTGCTGCGCAGATACCACCAGCGAAGACGAGCCCCGACATTCCGTCACCATGGCCAACCATTCCAGGAGGGGTGTCGGTGCGTGTCACCTGCATCGCGGTTTGTGAAAGCGAACCTCGAGACCACCAGCTGGCAGCGTCATAACCACCGCGCATGTTTTCTGGGCCTAAGGGACCAGCGCCTGTGCCCTTTGCATAAATAAGATTCGGATTAATCTTCTTGAGATCCTCGACATCAAATCCGAGTTTGCTTCGCGTCTTAGGGAGGAAACTGGTGATGAAAACATCTGACTTCTTCACGAGTTCGTACAACATTTCGCGACCTTCATCGCTGGCGAGGTTCAAGGCGATAGAGCGCTTACCCCGGTTGTAGTGCTTGAACATCCAGGCGGCGCCGCCTGGCTCCAATGTTCCGCCCGAGAACAAGCGCATTGGATCTGGAGAGTTCGGATTCTCGATGTGAATGACATCTGCACCCCACTCAGCCAAGACTCGGGCAGCTGAGGGGCAAAAAGCCCACATGGTCAGATCGAGTACACGGATTCCTTCAAGCATGCCGTCGTTCATGAGCTCTCCTGTTGACGTAGCAGTTGACACGCAGCTTTGATGCTTAACATCAAATGCGCCCACTACTGAACATAGGTTCCTTGAGTGCCAGGAGCAACCGGAATTGGCATATTGGTCGTTTCTCCTACCGGGTAATTGGACCGTAGACGGCGACTTGCGTCGCTGTTCACGATTGTCAGGATTCTGCGCAGCTAAACTTCGAGTCGATCAGGGGAAGGCTCATCAATGACCACGCTGTCACAAGGTGACGTCATGTTGGCAATTGTGCTTGTCTTTGGAATTGCAACGGTGTGCCAAGTTATCGCACCGAAGTTGCGAATTCCCGCACTGATCTTACTTTTGCCTGCTGGGTTTATTTTTGGACTTATTGCTCCGCAATTCCATATGGATCAGGTTCTTGGTCCCGCGTTTCCCGTGGTTGTTGATCTCATGGTTGCGGTCATTCTTTTTCAAGGTGGAATGAATTTGGGTTCGATCAAACTCGATGCGCTTGATCGTGGAGTCGTAAGGCGACTGATTTGGATCGGTAGTCCGATCACTTGCATCGGAGGTACTCTCGCAGCGCATTACTTCATAGGAATGCCGTGGCCTCTCGCTTTTCTCTTAGGTGCCATTTTGATTGTCTCCGGACCAACAGTTGTGACTCCAATTCTTGATTTTTCACATCCGAAAGCACGCGTTCGGCGCATTTTGCTTTGGGAGGGAACGACACTGGACCCTCTCGGGGCGATCTTCGCTGTTGTGGTGTTTCAAATAGTGCGCGTCAGCGATTTCAGTCAGCCGCTGAGAGCAGTTGGAGAATTTCTGGGAAGCATTTTCATCGCTGTTCTTGCAGCTATCGGCGGAGTGTTTGTCGCAGTGCTTGGAAGCAAGCTGGTGCATGGCAATAATCTTCTGGGCACGCAGGTGCTCATTGGTTCGGTCCTCGTTGCTACAGGAGTTTCGAATTACTTCGCGAATGGCAGCGGATTACTAGCAGCATTGCTAATTGGAATAGTGGCTCAACCTTTGTCTCATCGCATGAATACGACGCTTGATCCGGTCATGCCTTTCTTTAACACCATCACGTCTATTGGGATAGGTGTGCTTTTCGTGAGTATTACTGCTCTCGTGCCCTCACCGGAATTTGGGGTGGTTGTCGTTTCAGCCATTGCGGTATCGCTCGTGCTTATCGCTGTTGTGCGACCTGTGGTTGCATTGCTTCTGACACGTAAAGCAGGTCTGGCTTTCGGCGAGCGGGCCTTCATTGGATGGATGGATCCACGGGGAATCGTTGCAGCTGCAACTGCTTCAAGTGTGGGTGCGTCGCTTGTTGCAGCGAAAGTCCCCGGCGCTCAAGCGCTGCTGCCGTCAGCCTTTGTGATTATTGCGGTGACAGTGTTTGTGTATGGCCTAACTGCGGTTCCGGTGGCCAAGGCATTGCGGGTGCGCGACGAGGTCTCTGCGGATTAGCTTTTCGCGTTGCTGAGGGCGATCTGATCAGTGAGTTTCAGAATTCGATTCCATACATCCGCGCACACGTCGTGCCATTCGTCAAAGGCGCGGTCAAAAAAGGAGTGCGGCGCCCCGTCGTAGACGACAGTTTCCACTTCTGCCCCACCAAGTCGCATTTCTTCAGCGAGGGCGAGTTGATCTTCGACGGGAGTGAAATCGGCACCGGCAATAAACATGATGGTGTGTTTCTTTGAGTGCTTAGCGGCTCGCCCAACCGTGTCAGGTCGTCCATAGAAACCAACAACAGCTGACAGATCAAGATCGCTTGAGGCCTGACGCCATACCTGACCGCCGCCAAAGCAGAAACCCACGGTAATGATCGGAAGTTGAGTCCCGTGCTGCTGACGTAAGTACTCCATCGCCGATTGAGTCTCGGCATTTACTTGAGTGGAAGTCGCGTCTTTGATGTGGGTTTCCCAATCGAAATCTTCTGGGCGCCAGCCACTTTCAGTCATCCCAGCAGTGCGTGCAAAGTAATCAATTGCAACAGCAGCAAGCCCTGCTTCTGCAAAGCGCTCAGCTAGAGCTCCATAAAACGGATGCAAACCGCGTACATCCGGAAGAATGACGACTCCAACCTTTGGGTCCCCAGAAGTGGCATAGAAGGCCGAGAAGTTTGTTCCATCTGCGCTCTTCAGTGTGAGTCCTCGGCGCTCCTTTACGGGAGTTGAGCGCGGCGGTGCTGGTGGCCGGCTGGCATCGTCATGGCACATATTTGTGATGTTACTTGCAACTCTTGTGTCAGTCTATTGAATTTCCGCAATTCGCTCGGCTGCTATATCTCGCAGCAGTTTCTTATCGACTTTCCAATCAACGGGAACCTTGAAAGTTTTCTTCAGAACTTCGTAGTCCTCTAGTCGAGCCTTGAACAGGTTAAGGACAGTAGGGTTTGTTGGCGCGAGAAGGATGTGCTTGGTATGCACCGAGAGCCCGAACACATATTGATCACCAAGTTTGAGCATTGGCTGATTCCAGGCAATGACGAGTTCAAGTTTTGGATATTTGGACGTGATTGCATCAAAGATATTTCGCACAGTGGCGCATTTGGTTTCGTCAAATGGCTTGAGGTAGTCATCAAGGGTATTGAAACGTTTTGTTGTTCTCGATCCACGGCTATACATCACGAGTGCATTGGCATGAGCCTGGCTGAACCCGTGTTCCTCTTTGAGGAAGTCGATCTGCTCAGGGTATTTCCATTGGGAACGCTCTGCCATTTGGTCAAACCAGTAGGTCATCGGTTGACCGTACTTCTTCTCAATTGCAGGGAAGTGAGACTCCCTATCTGAACTCTTCGCAACCATGGCGGAAATTCTAATTCCTAGGCCTGCGTCTACTGATACGTTCATCAATCATGACGACCCAAGCACTGTTCACTCGTGACGGGGAGTGGTTTAACCCCACTGCATTCACCACTGGGCCTTGGCGGCCCGATGCCATGCATGGAGGCCCCCCTTCTGCGCTGCTTGGTCTGGCAATTCACGATGCGCTAGGTGAGGGTTATCGCGTAGCTCGCATCAATATTGACCTCGAAAAGCCTGTGCCGCTTGTTCCGTTGCGAACGTCCGTGACCGTTCGTCAGGTATCGCGCCGGGTTACGCATCTCTTTCTGGAACTGCTCACCGACACGAACGTCGTCGCGACTGCACGCGCGTTGGTTCTTCAGGAAGACGATCCGGTATCTACAGTCGAACGGGATCTGCCTACCGCTCCACCACGTACCGGACCAGACGGTGCCTCACGTGGCGGCGATGCACCGCATGATTCAGCTCTCATTTTTCATCGCGATGCGATCGAGGCTCGATTTACCAAAGGCGATTGGGCAATCCCTGGATCGGCTGATGCCTGGATGCGGTTGACCGTGCCGTTGGTGCCGGGCGAAGAAACCCCAGCACTCTGTGAACTCTTGGCAGTGGCTGACTTTGGTTCGCCCCTTGGCCAGGCTGTTGCACCGGATGCTGGAATTGCGATGATCAACGTTGATGTGAACGTGACCCTGTCAGGTACGCCCGTCGGGCCGTGGTTCCACCTCACGACACAAGGAACGATTAGCAAGCACGGCATTGGTCTTGCAGTCACAAATCTTGCCGACGAACAGGGTTACCTGGGCGTCATCACACAAAGTCAACTCACACAGAAATATGGGCGCAACTGATGGCTGACACCTTGCTGAGCAATTACGACGATCTTGTTGCCACTGTGCGCAGTGAGTATTCGAATTTCCGCGATCTTGGCGGTGTGGCAGCACGTGATAACCGAACCTTCGCACAAGGTGTCGTGTTTCGAACCCAGGCTCTCGTAGACCCGGCACCAGCGGTACTTGATGCGTTGCTTGAGCTGGACCTCTGTGCAGTTGTCGATTTGCGCATGGATCACGAACGTGAAGAGTTGCAGATCGATCTACCAGCTTCAATTGAAGTTGTGGTTGCAAATGTCGCAGGAGACATGGCTAGGAAGAATGTCGTGACCCAAGCAGGCGCCGCTGCCGCTCCTCGCCGCTTAGACAAAAATGCCTATGTTCCATCCGCTAATCTTTCCGGCGGCTACAACATGATGATGGAGATGTATCGCAATTTAGTGAATATGGATTCCGCGAAACGTGGCTATTCACAGATGCTGCGTTCCCTGATTAATGCGGAAGGTGCAGTCGCCGTGTTTTGCGCGGCCGGTAAGGATCGAACAGGGTGGGGTGCGGCGCTCATCCAAAGTTTCGCCGGCGTTTCGGAGGATGTCATCACTTCCTCATATCTTGAAACGAACCAAAATCTCATTGATCGGTATGCAAGTGCGATTGAAGACGTAAAGAACTCTGGCGGAGATGTTGAAGCATTTATGGCAGTGGTGAGTTCGAACTCTGACTACCTTGCCGAAGCATTCGCAACAGTTCAATCTACGTATGGCGGTATTGATGCGTATTTCATTCAGGGATTGGGTTTGAATGAAAACGAACTTGCTCTACTGGAAAGTCGTTTGCTTTCCTAGATAATGCAGGCTTTACTCGTGAGGATCACCGGCAAGAATCTTGCGCGACTGCGTTGGCGTGGCGACAGGGCGACCAACCTCATTGGCCAGTGCTACTGCCGCTTCAACAGTTTCAACATTCGTTGCATCAGTAACGCTGGCGATGTCTTCAATGCCAACTCGTAAGTGTCCACCCTTTTCAAGGGCGTAACGCGCCACTGATGAATCGAGTAATGAGTCACCGAAAAGGCCGACATTCCATTGGAGGGATGAGCCCTCCATCATTGCGAGATACATATCTAGGGCTTGTGGTGTTGGTGGGAGTCCAAAATTCAGCGCGGGTTCGCCGATCTTGTAGATGCTGTAGTTGCCACCGAAGTACAGCTTCACCATTGAACCCTTGGGGAGTTTGCCGTTTGCTTCGCAAGCAAGTGCCCACCTCAGTTGTAGGGGTTCATAAACACCTATAGAAAGCGGAATGTTTCGATCCATCATGGATATCGCGACCTTGCGTGATGTGCTGAAGGAGTTCCAGACGTAACCATGACCTTGTGGGAAGCCATCTTCACCCATGTCGTAAGGAAGAGGAGCGCCTGGATCAACGGGAGCCATGCCAAGAGTTCCTGTCTCTGACAGAGGAATGAGATGAGACATGTGTTCTTCACCAGTGCGTCCACCCATGATGCCCGGATACATAATCACGTCGGCATCCGCTTCCATCATGAGCGTGCTGGCGTATACCCAACTCTCAATTGCTTCTTCGAGGTTCATTCGAGTGTCGTGATGATGATGAATAATTGAAGCGCCAGCTTCTACACACGCCTTGCCATCAAGCCCCGTGGTGTTCACGTCAAGAACCGGTGCATCCGGCCGAAATGGTGAGACAGCCGCTTCAATGATGAGCGGTTGTTCGCGCTTTTTCATGATGGCTCCTGCCTGTGCGTTGATGATGGAAGTGTTAGTTGTTCCAGAATTCTTTGACGCGTTCGGCATCGCGCAATCCCTGAGCGAGTCCAAGTTCGGCTGCTTCGAAAGCGATGGAAGCGTCCATGAGATTTTCTCCCCAAGCGGCACGCACATCAGGATCGACATCAATGATCAAATGAGGTGTTCCACTGGCAACCAGTGCATCAATTTCATGTTGAGGAGCTTCGGCAACGAGAAGCACCAAGGTTTTATCGTAGCCAATCCCAAGGTCCACGCTTGTTGGTGAAAGGCAGCCGCCATCTACGTAGAAGTGTTCCCCAACTTGAATCGGTGGATAGACGCCAGGTACTGCGCAGCCAGCAGCAACGCCATGTTGAAGTGAGCCGCCGAGTTCGTGGCCTATAGCTTCAAATTCATTCGTATCAATATTGACGCAAGCGGCGCGATACGACGGTGGCCACGGTTCGTTCGCCAAATATTTGAAGGTTTTCAAGAAAGCCTCAAGTTCGATTGTTGGTACTGCGGTCCGTGCCGCTTCACTTATTTCCTTGCGCACAGCAATATCGCCATTTCGGCCGGAAGCTTGCCCGCGTTCAAAAAGTTTGCGAAAACTGGTGGTGTCGTCGGTGTCAATGTTGAGCACGGCGGTGGTGCCTCCGGCGGCAGCGCGCTTCCCTGCTGCGCGGTAGCGCTCAACTTGAGCCGTCATGTCGTGGCCGCAAGCAACCTGCACTCCAACACCTGCGCCAGCTGATGTTCCAAGAATCAGATCGGCATCGTTGAGCCAAAGGCCTTGTTGCTGAAGACCGGCGAACCAGCCCGTTTCCCAGGCAGTTCCCACAGATCCGCCACCACCACAAATGAGGGCTCGCGTCATGACCATGCTCCTTTAATCGACTTCATCGAACGCTAGTGCGGGTACCGGTGCCATGAAGGGGTTTTGAGAATTATCAAATCTATTCGGACGGTGGCCACGGTGCACCGACTGCACTACGCACTGGAAAGAGCCCTGCTTCAATGATGTGAGCACTTAATTTGTAGGTGCAGCTTCGCACGGATTCAAGTTCAGCTTCACTCAATTGGTTCCATGCGTTCATGCATGCGTGGTCAGTGCGAAGTTCGATATCCTCCCGTAAACCAATGCCCGCTGCACTGATCGAAGCGTCAGGATTGAGAAGACCGCGTTCCTGAAGTTGAGTTTGAGCAACTTCCCAGCGTGAATCGTCAAGCCCACGTGTTGCGCGCAATAAATCAACGTCGTACTTTGCCGCGCCCCAAGTAGCGGAGAGCACCTGCGCTTCATCGACGGTGAGATTGTTGGCAACCAACGTAGCCACGTGCGCATCGCCTCGATATTCGCGAAGAGTATTCCAAGCTCGCCATAACTTTGCCCAAGGTTCATCTGGTGAGGTCACGGCCTTATTGCCGGCTGCCAAAGGTCGACCAGAAACGTCAAGGTTGGAAACAAGCGTCGCTAGGAGTTCACCAACCTGAGCGATTTCTTGAAGATTTTGGGAGTCGGCGAATACCCGTTGCGCCATGACGGAAATAGCTGCATGTGTTGATTCGATCACTGTTGCAGGTGAAGTGACTTCCCATGCCGACGTAAGCCCATCTTGCAATCGCTCGAGCGCGAAACCATGGAAGGCGGCGGCAAAAATTGCAGTATTCGCTGCACCCATAGGTGCGCCCCGCACAGCGAAGAACGCTGCACCTTTTGGAATACCGAGTTCGGTAATTGAGATAAGGCTTTCTTTACAGATCAACCCAGTAGCAACAAAAGGTTCCGATGTAGACCACATCTTTCGGGCAACCGTGCTCGGATAGGTCATGTCCTACTCCTTCTTTTTATAAATCTGAGGTTTCGCTGAAGAATCGAACCCTTGGGTGGATTCACGAGAGATTCCGTGTTCTACTTATCAAACTATGTTGCTTGGAGCCATTGAATCAGTTGCCGTAATCGGTCTCGTCATTTTCGGTGTGATCATGTTTGTGCGCTGGGCGATCAATGAAGGCGGCAAGCGTTCCTAAAAGAGCGTTGCTTCACCTGATGCTCGAACAGTGATGTCGCTGATGAGCACCCCCCACGGCTGATCAATCACATAAAGGATTGCATCAGAAATGTATTCGGGCGCAAGTGAGAAGTAGCCGACTGATTCTGGGCTTGCAAGTTCCTCAGGTAGCGTGCCACTCATCATCATCTTCATTTTTTCTTGTGATGCGTCGTTGTGGTGACCGAGCATGCCAATCACCGCTTTGAAGTTAACGATTGATTTCACAAGCCCTGTCGCAGCAACTCCCGTTGGGCGAACAACCGAAACCTTGATCTTTCCTTGGGTTTCCATGCGCAAGGAATCAGAAATCATGTTTACGGCGCTCTTTGTTGCGCCGTACACAGCTGAACCTTCAGTTGGTGAATTTCCGTAGGTAGATGAAACGTTTATGACGTGACCACGACCTTGTTTGATCATCTGCTCGTACACAGCTGCGATGCCATGCACGACGCCTTTGATGTTGATGTCAATAGCCCGATCCCAAGCACCCGCGGCCTTCTCATGATCGGAGAAGAATGCCAAAGGCATAATCCCCGCGTTATTGATCATGACATCGATACGACCAAATTTCTCAACTGCCAGCGCAGCTCCGGCCTGCATGTCTTCAAGTTTGGAAACATCGGCCTTCTGCCATGCCACTTTGTAGCCTTGGGCAGCCAGGGGAGCGAACGTTTCCTCAAGGCTTTCTTCGTTGATGTCTAAGCCCACCACAGATGCACCACGCGCAGCTGCTTGCTCGGCGACTAATTTGCCAAAGCCATTTGCCGCGCCAGTGAGGACGATGACTCGATCGGCAATTCGATCTGCTGTTTGGTTACTCACTTCTTCACTCCTGGGCGTGGACCGGCGATAATGACGGACTTAGGTCGGATGAATTCTTCAATGCCTGGCTTGCCACCTTCGCGACCAAAGCCACTCTCGCCTAATCCACCAAATGGGGTGTTTGGTACGACTGGGTAGGCACCATTGACATAAACCGATCCCGCACGAAGTTCCTCAGACACTCGGTGGACTAAATTGAGATCGTTGCTGTGAATGTAAGCAGCCAAACCAAACTGAGTGGCGTTAGCGATAGCGATTGCTTCTTCTTCGGTCTTGAACTTAATCACTGCACAGACCGGGCCGAAGACTTCATTCATGGCAAGGGATGAGTTCGGATCGACATCGACAAACAGTGTTGGCGCGATGAAGTTTCCGCCTGCTAACTCACCACCCAATTTTGTTCCACCAGTGAGCAACGTTCCATCGCCATTGGCTTTTGCCTCGTCAATGAGTCCGAGAATTCGTTGGGTCGCTGCCGCATTCACGACTGGACCCATCACATTGCCTCGTACTGTTGGGTCGCCGATAGCTAATGCTTCTGCGCCGGCTTTGAGTCGTGGAATAACTTCGTCGTAAATATCTTCATGCAATAAAACGCGCGAACCCATGATGCAGGCCTGTCCGCTTAGATTTGCCAGCCCACCGGTCACAACCTCGTGAACAGCAACGTCGAGATTTGCATCTGGAAAAATAATGTTCGCACTCTTACCGCCGAGTTCCATCACTGAAGGTTTCAAGTGCTGTGCGCATGACGCCATGATGATGCGAGCGGTTGCTGGGCCACCCGTGAAGCTAACTTTTTGTGTGAGTGGGTGGGCGACGAGAGCGGCTCCTGCTTCTGCAGTTCCGGGCACCATGTTGATCACGCCTGAGGGGATTCCCGCTTCATCTGCGAGACGAGCAAAAATTTCGGGTGTGAACGGTGTCATTTCAGATGGCTTAATTACCACAGTGTTGCCAGCAGCAAGTGCTGGTCCGATCTTCATCGCAACCGAGAGCAATGGAACGTTCCAAGTGGTGATGACTGCAATGACGCCATAAGGCTCTGGCAATGTGTAGGTGAAATCGCCACCGTGAATCATTGAATTGCTGACAGTTCCTTCAAGTTTGTCTGCCCAACCGGCGTAGTAAGAAATCCACTGACGAGTGAGCCACACCTGGGTCGTGGCTAATCCAATCGCGACTCCATTTTCTAGGGCAGCAGCTGCTGCGATCTCCTTTCTCGCTTGGCCCATCAGCTCTGCCAACTTCAGGAGTGCATCGCGGCGCACCGCAGGTGGCGTACGCCGCCAGATCTGGAATGCAGCCTGGGCTGCTTCGCAGGCAGCTCCCACTTCTGCGGGGCCAGCTAGTGGAACCTCTGCTTGAACCTGGCCAGTGGATGGATTCACATGCTGATGCACGCCGCCCGAACCAGTGGTGAGGTGCTGGTCACCAATACGCAGGTGGACCTGTGGCAGGGCGGGATTGGTCATGATTGATCCTCTTTGAGCGGCAAAAGTCGATTTTCCAATCAGGAATATGCCACATCTTTGGGGAGGTGTGAAGGGGGGATTTGATCACTCTGGCAGGTTCACGCGTAGCCATTCCACCCAAGGGCTGGCTGCCTTCCAGGCAGTGGTGATGTGTATAAGGCATTCGGGGGTAAAAAGCCATGGCTGCGGCGCCCAATGCTGGAAAAGCGCCAAGCTCTTCAGACGCAGAAGATCGATATTTGGATGATCTTTATCAAATCCTCGCGGTGCCGATTTCAATGCGCTCTCGGCGTTCAACTCAAACCCTGATTTTTGTACTGTGGCAAGTACCTTGCGAATTTCCTTCGCGCCAATATCGCTATCCGCAATTTTACGAAAAATAGTGAGTTGATTCTTAGTTGGTTGAAAGGTTCCGCTACCCAACAACATTCCATCGGCGTCTAATCGCAGGTAGTACGCAGCGTTGCCAACATTATTTGCGATCAGCGATGCATGTTCATTGAGTGGCGGAAGGTCTGGCCAAAACCGGACGTTCCGATACGGACGAAATACTTTGACAGGAAAGTATTTCGCCTCAAGTTCGCTTGCTAAGGCTTTCAAGGGAAAGGCAACGTTTGTGTCGTATATACCGCGATTTGCATGGAACCATTCGCGGTTGTTGTTTTCTTCAAGGGCCAAGTAGTACTTCACCGTATCGTGGCCGAAGCCGTTGAATCCAATCATGTGCTTTGCCTTAGACGAGTAACTGTTCGAAGAAGCTGCCGATGTTGTGTTGCGGACTGACCAGGTGCACTTCCAGAATCCAGTTCCAAGAATTACCTGCACCGTCCATGCGCTGGAGTGGCAATGTGTTGTCAGCGGTGAGGTACGACGTCACTTTGTCATCCTCAATTCGTTCATGCGGAAATTCTCCTATGAGGTGACCAACATGGCGTTGCTCACCTAGTACATATCCCGAGTCGCATGCTTCCTTGCTGACGAATGCATAGAGTTCATGTGCCTTTATGTTTGGGTTTGCTATCGCAAAACCTCTTCCGAGATTCCAAATACGTTCGGCATCATTGCGTAACCGCAGTTTGATCGGGTCATTTCCGATGACATATGTGCGACCAAAGTCAGCTTCCCAGTTTGAGAAGACTGGGCCAAAGTCGAGAAAGAGAATGTCATCGTCAGTGAATGTACGAACTTCAGGATTCACGCGATATGGGTGAACGGTGTTTGGACCGGATCGAACGATGCGCTTATGCCAAAACTTTTCAACACCGAAATTCTCAAACGCGAGATCCTTAATGCCATCACTTGCGAAAAGTTCGGTCTTGCCCGCGGAAAGCAGCCCTTCGTCAATTGCCATTTGGAACAGTTGAGCGGCCATATGTTCAGCCTCACGCAGCTTGTGAACTCGAGACATGAATTTCACGCTACACCGTTTAGTGTCTGTGGTTAGGTCAGGCATAAGCGTGCGGCATGATCAGTCCATGAGCCAAGCCCGTCCGCGTATCGAGTGGATGGATGTCATCAAGGCAACCGCTGTTGTTGTCATTGTGCTGTCGCACGCGGTAGATCTCACTGCACCAGTTGCAAGTGGGGGTGTTGCTCAGACGGTCTGGCAGATCCTCATGACAATCCTTGAGCCGATGCGCATGCCGCTCTTCTTCATGATCTCGGGCATGTTGGCCGTATCTGCGCTGAAGCGACCTTGGAACAAGATTCGACGCCGAACCTGGGGAATGGCCTATCTCTATGTGGTGTGGAGTGTGATTTTCTTCGCAGTTGTTGCTTGGTACGAACGTGCTCCATGGATCAACCACATTCTCGAATATTTGCGTCTCATGCTGATTGCCGGAGATGGCTATTGGTATCTCTACGCAATGGTGCTGTACTTCTGCATCGTTAAATTAACCAATCGATGGCCGATTTGGATTCTCTTTGCCGTTGCCATCGCTTTGAATCTTGCCAAAGAACCGTTACTTAATTTCAATCGAGATCATTTGTTAGGCCCGGGCTCTGGATCAATGTTCATCAAGATCTTGATCAACTTTGTTTTCTATTTAATTGGCGTGCACTTTAAGAGCATCATTGAACGCATCGCCACCTATGCGACCTGGCCACGCATGCTTGGCATTGTTGTCGCGCTATCGGCTATTGGAATTTGGCGATTCAACACTCCGTGGACATGGGAGCAGTCACTTCTTCCAGCAAATCTGTTGTACATCGTGTTGGCTGTGATGCTCGCGTCCACTTTGGTGGTTTATCCCAAGGTGCGCGCGTATGGCACACGCATCGGCCGCCAAACATTGCCGATATTTGTGGTGCAGTTTCCCTTTATGTTGATTCTGCAGCAGTGGTTCAAGAATGAGTCAATGCTGTACCAGAACCAATGGTTTATTGCACTCTTCCCCTTAGCTTTCTTGGCTTTTGATATTGCGTTTGCACTCACGTTGCACAGCCTGACAAAGAACAATGTAGGTCGTTATTTGTTTGAAGTACCTCACTGGGTTGCTCGTGACGAGCGATCACATACTTCTATTTAATTACGTGAAGTCGGGGAGAGTGAAGCGCACGTGCACTTGAGCGCCTTCACTAATTTTTTCTTTGCTACGGATTTCCTTCTTTAACGGAAGTATGTACGAGCCAGATTTGGTGTCGCGAAAAAGCGAGGTACTCCAAGTTGATTTGCCGATGGTTACATTCACGCGAACAGATCCGAATCCACGACGTGTGCCAGCTGTTCTCGCTTGAATTTCATCAGCTAAATCAACAGGCATGGTGGTGAAGTACCAGGTACCTTCACTTGAATAGATCCACACCACGCTCGTGAATGTGAACTCCATAAGCAAATTATGTGCTTCTGGCCTGCATCTTGCGTCGCAACCACAAAGACACGTACACCAATGCCACGAGCGCGGGAACTTCAATGAGGGGCCCAACAACTCCGGCTAACGCCTGGCCACTGGTGATTCCCCATACGCCAATGCTCACTGCTATCGCTAGTTCAAAATTATTGCCAGCAGCGGTGAATGCCAATGTGGCAGTTTTTGGATAGCCAAGGCGGCTCTTAACGCCAAGGGCAAAGGCAATACTCCACATGATTGCGAAATACACCAAAAGTGGAATCGCAATACGCAGGACTGATCCGAAGTTAGACACCACAGCTTCGCCTTGGAGGGTAAACATCACCACGATCGTGAAGAGCAATCCATACAGTGCAAATGGACCAATGCGTGGTGCAAAAACTGTGTCGTACCAAACCTTGCCCTTGACTTTTATGCCTATCTTGCGAGTGAGAAATCCAAGTGCGAGTGGAATTCCTAAGAAAATCAGTACTGCTTTGCTGATTTCCCATGTGGAGAACACAACATCTTGAGTACTCAAACCCAACCATCCGGGCAGGATTGCAAGATAGAACCAGCCGAGAAGTGCGTATGCCAATATCTGAAATACGGAGTTAATGGCAACCAGGAGTGCACCAGCCTCCGGATCACCGCACGCAAGGTCATTCCAGATCAGCACCATGGCAATGCATCGCGCAAGACCGATAACGATGAGCCCAGTTCGAAATGCCGGCTGATCAGGCAAGAAGATCCAAGCAAGCGCAAACATGAGCAGCGGGCCAATAAGCCAGTTGAGTACCAAGCTCAAACTCAGAAGTCTGCGGTCACCTGTGACATGACCCATGTCTTCGTAGTGCACTTTTGCCAGTACTGGATACATCATGAGTAGCAAGCCAAAGGCAATTGGTAGTGATGTCTGTCCGATCTTTACGGCATCGAGCCAAGTTTGCGCATCGGGAATGAATTTTCCGATAGCTAAACCACCCACCATTGCGGCAATGATCCAGATGGGAAGAAAGCGATCAAGAAATGAAAGCTTCTCAATGACGTGATCAGCGGCAACCGCTTTGTCTTGCGTCATGAAATTGGTAGCAATTCAGTTATGAGTTGCTCAATTCGTCCGCGAATTTCATCGCGAATTGGGCGTACAGAATCAGGGCCTTGACCGGCTGGATCTTCGAGTTTCCAGTCTTCATAGCGTTTGCCCGGGAAAATTGGGCAGGCGTCACCGCAACCCATCGTGATTACGACATCGGATGCCTGTACAGCTTCAACGGTAAGCACCTTTGGAACTTCAGCAGCGATATCGATGCCGTCTTCCTTGAGGACTTCAACAACGGCAGGGTTGACGGAATTAGCCGGTGCGGATCCAGCGGAGCGCACTTCAATTGCTCCGTTGGATAAAGCTGTGAGGTATGCAGCGGCCATTTGCGATCGACCGGCGTTATGCACGCAGACAAAAAGAACTGAAGGCTTCGTCGACATTTAGTTGCACACTTCCCCAGGCGCGCAGCATGCGCCCGTTGCGGTTTCCGCAAGTGACAACATCTGCAATCCTGCGGGGTTGTCATCCTTGATTGAGTAAAACTCCCATGGAGTTCCCGATGGGTCGTGCGCCCAAAATTTGTCTTGCAGGGCGAAGCAGCAGGTGGTGTTCATTTCATCAGCGAGTTCGAAACCGTCGTTGCGCAGGCGTTCGCCGTGGGTGCTGACAGCCGCAAGGTCCATGAGTTCGACACCAAGGTGGTTCAGAGCGCCCTGTGGGCCGGTACCGCGGGCTGACTCGGTGGTTTCCATCAACACCAACTTCAGGGGCGGATTAGCGATTTCGAAATTCGCATAACCAGGGCGCAATTTATGCGGAGTTGTATTGAAGAGCCTTGAATAAAAGTCGATTGAAGCTTCAAGATCGGCCACATTCAGGGCAAGCTGCACGCGGGAATCGGTTTCTGTGGACACGTGAACTCCTATATCGATGACTATCTATATTGACGAATGTCGATATACAATCAGACTGGGGAGAGAGAATCAACCTGTTAGGCCACCTGCAACGTGAAGATTGGATGAACACCGATGAGTGGCAGTTCAACGATGCTCGTCCTTGAGGACATCAGTGCCTGCGGGCCAAATGCAACAGGAGCGCCCCTCGATCGAACCTCAGCAGAGTCCATGGCTGTCCTTCTTAAGGCAGTGGCTGACCCAGCACGCTTACAGTTGTTGTCCATATTGAAGCAAGCATCGAATCAGCAGGCGTGCGTATGCGACCTCACCGCTCCGCTTGGTTTAAGTCAACCAACAGTGAGTCATCACCTCAAGGTATTGGCCGATGCAGGACTCGTCACGCGCGAACGCCGAGGCTCGTGGGCATGGTTCACGTTGGTGCCAGCACAGTTGGAACATCTCAAAGGGTTCTTCGAATAGAAGCCGAGAAGTCAATAGAGTGAGCACATGCCACTTCAAGGTGAATATGAACCAAGTCCTGTTGCATTCGTTCGCGATCAAGTTGCATTGATTGAATCCTCCGGTGGGCTTGAAGGAATTCTTGATCCAGAAGGCCGCGGAGTCATCGTGCTCACCACCCTTGGCGCTAAGTCAGGAAAGATTCGCAAATCTGCTCTCATGCGCGTTGAACATGAAGGTGCCTATGCTGTTGTGGCATCTCAAGGTGGATCACGCAAGAACCCAGTGTGGTATTTCAATGTGCAAGCAAACCCACTTGTCGAATTACAAGATGGGCCCGAGCGACATGACTATTTGGCACGGGAGCTCGCAGGTGAAGAGCGTGAGCAATGGTGGGAGCGTGCAGTTAAGGACTTTCCTCCATATGGTGAATACCAAAAGCGCACTGAACGGGTCATTCCCGTTTTCATTTTGGAACGCGCGAACTAATTTATTCTTGAACAATCGTTGTTGTATCGCAACCGCAAACTGAGAGGCTCATGTCAATGACCGAAAATGCTGGAGCAACACCAGAGACCACAGAACGTCTTCGCCGTCTGGGCCTGATGATGGTTGGCTCACTTCTCATTGAATTTATTGGTGGCATTGCCGTCACTTTCTGGGTTGAAACACCGGAGTCTGGTTCGGGCTGGAGTGGATCATCACCGATGTGGCTAGTCATGGCACACGTCATCTGGGGCACGCTGATCTTGTTACTCGGCCTTTGGATATTGATAGTCGCTCGAAAGGGCAAGTCACGTACCTGGTTAAACATGGGTGCATTCGGTTTCGTTGGCATCATCATCGCGTTTGCCGGTGGTAACTCATTTATGAGTGATGTCAGCAGTGATGCCGCCTCGTTCATCATGGCGCTGGGCTTTGCCATAGCACTGTTCTTTTATGCATTCGCCCTTTTTAAGAAGGCGTAACGATGAGCGAATACAACGTCGAGAACCTAGACCGGTCTTGGACTACTACAAAGATTGTTGCCATCATCGTGGCGATTCTCACGGCTGGATACATGCTTCCGTGGGCGATCGCTGCAGTTCGAGATGTGCGCCACTGGTCAGTCTTTTGGGTAAACTTGCTGCTCGGCTGGACCGTTGTTGGCTGGATCATTGCCTTGGTCATGGCGCTACGTTCACAGCGACAAGTAGTCGTTATCAACTGACCATGATTGTTGCCAGCTATGGAATATCTCGTGCCCGGGAAGTGTTAGCAACCACGAGTTTTACAACCGCCCAATCAATATGAATGAGGACCTATGAGCAATGTCTATGACTTTTCGGTAGCAGCTGCCGACGGAAGCACCGTTGGCCTTGATGCTTACCAAGGAAAAGCACTCCTGATTGTGAATGTGGCGAGCAAGTGTGGATTAACCCCACAGTACGAAGGTCTGGAAGCACTGAATCAAACCCACGCGGACCGTGGCCTGCAGATTCTGGGTTTCCCATGCAACCAATTTGGTGGCCAAGAGCCAGGAACAGCGGAAGAGATTGCGGATTTCTGTTCATTGACCTATAACGTCACCTTCCCAATTCTGGCCAAGATTGATGTCAACGGCGAAGAAGCCGATCCACTGTTCACATACTTGCGTGCACAAGACCCAGGTGATTTCGGTCCACACAGTGGCCGTATCTTCGAGCACATCAGCAATACCCGACCAGAAGCAATTGGCACAGATGAGGTGAAGTGGAACTTCACTAAATTCCTCATCGGTCGCGATGGCAATGTCATCCGCCGTTACGAGCCAGGTGTTACACCTGAAGAAATCGCGGCAGACTTAGACGCGGTGCTTGCTTAGCTCGAGAACATAGAAACGAAGGGTTCCTCAAAGATTTGAGGAACCCTTCGTTTTATGCGATCAGTGAATTAACTTTTCGTTGCCTTAGCGTTTTCGGCATGTTCGCCCTTTGCGTGAGGCGCCCAGTTGGGATTAATTGCCTGCATAGCAGCCAATTGAGTAGCGCGAGCAGACTCAACTGCAGCCTTACGGGCTGCTTTAGCGGCAGCCTTTGCCTCATCTGTTGGATTAGTAGCGAGAACCGACTGGTAATCAGCCTTGGCTTTCTCTACTGAGGCCTTGAAGGTCGCATGAATGGCCTGGCGAGCGGTGGAGTTAGCCTCATGGAGTGCCTTCTTTGCTGGGTCGGCCGTGTGGCTTGCCGACGGTTTTGGCGTTGCTGACGCGCTTGGGCTAGGCACGGCTTCCGCTGCAAAGGCACTCCCTGATGCGCCGATGAGCAGAAGTGAACCTAGGCCGGCAGCGGCGAAAGCTGTGAGCTTCTTGTTCATTTCTATTCTCCTTAGATCGTTCCCTTGTGGGGCTTGAATTAAGGATCAGCAGCAATCTTGTGAGGATTCTGTGAAACTTCGGAGCCTGTCTTGTGAATTCGTTAGCCCTGTAACTCAAAGAATCGAGTTACAGGGCTAACGGTTGAACGTGCTCGTGAATCTTTAGTGCGCAGCGAGGTTTCCACTGATGATGTGTGGCGTGAAAGTCCACAATCCTGGCTTAGCTGGGTCTACACCTAATTCAACCCAGTGGTTGAAGCCTGAACCGAATGTCTGCACGCGCGTGAAGTTTGCAACGAGTGCACCCTTGTCCTTTTGCACGAGCTTTCCAGCAGTTTCGTTCATTGGCATGTCGAGTTGGTACCAGTGCTCGTCACCATTTTGAAGGAGTACCGGCTTAATAAAGCTCAATGCATTGGTTAGGAGTGCTTGCTTGTCAGCGTTGTATGCACTCGTGCATTCCTTGTCTGGCATTGCAAGGCCTGCGAGGTAGCCTTCCCAGTCCATGTTTGCCTGAACAACAACGATCACGCCGTTTGCATTATCGGCCTTTGCCTTTTCGAAGCCCTTATTGATCCAAGCGACGTTTGCAGCATCACGAGCAGCGTATTCAGCTGTATCGCCATCCTTGGCTAGGTCGTTGTAGGTCTTGCACGTCACGCCATCTGTTGGCATGTTGTTGGCTGAGCCTGGAATATTAGGGATGATCACGGTGATGCCGTTGTAGGTAAACATCTGCATCTCGGGGTAGTTCGGATCGTGATCGATCTTCACAGGGGTGGTTGAACCAGGAGAGGTAAGTGCCTTCTGTCCAAGCTTTGCGTAATTAGCAGCGCTTCCAAAGAAGTTCTGGCGAACAAGTGCTAAACGTGAATTTGGATCGTAGGCACCCTTGACCGGGCGATCGCAGTCAACCCATTCGTTGTCGCCAACGCTGTAGAAGATCTGATTCTTAAACTTGTCGAAGAAGTTGGTCTTGAGTGCCGGGTACGCCTCGTCAAGACACTTGTCTCCCTTGCCGGACATCGTGTCACCATCGAACAAGGTGAACGCAACATTGCTGCCGTTAATCGCATTGATCACATTAGGCACTTGCTGAACACCGAGGGCGTCGTAAGGCATATCGCCAATCAGCGCAATGGAAAATGCGCCGGGTGCGCTTGCAGGTAAGGGTGTTGCTGTTGGCTTCGCGGCCGTTTTAGTGGTTGCGGAAGCAGTTGGTTGAGGGGTGGCAGGTACGGCGTTTGACTGTGAAGCTACGAGCACGCCTGCGCCCGCAACCAATGTCAATGAAACGGCTACCTGAATGACTTTTGAAATAGGAGATTTGTTCACGCGCGCAGAATTCACCTACGAGGTGTACAGAATCCTTTGGTTGTGTGACTGAGGGGTTAACGAAATGCGAAAGGTTCATGATTAGGCAATGACGGAATCCAGAGGCTGAGCCGGCATATTGAATGCCTCGGCAACCGCTGGATACACCACTTGTCCATCGTGAACGTTCAGGCCGAGTGCCAGCGCGCGGTCATCGACCATAGCTCGTCGCCAGCCTTTGTCTGCGAGTTCAATCGCGTAGGGAAGCGTGACATTCGTGAGCGCAAAGGTTGAAGTATGAGGAACTGCTGCTGGCATGTTGGCAACGCAATAGAAAAGCGACTCATGCACCGTGAACGTTGGATCAGCGTGCGTCGTTGCTCGTGAATCGGCGAAACATCCACCCTGGTCAATCGCTATATCGACAAGCACCGAGCCGGGTTTCATTTGGGCAACGAGTTCGTTACTTATGAGTTTTGGTGCCTTTGCGCCATGAATAAGCACTGCGCCTATCACGAGATCAGCGTCGCGAACTGCACGTTCGACTTCAAAGTTATTCGAGGAAATAGTTTGCATATGACCTTGGTAAATCGCATCGACCTCGCGCAAACGCGCAACGTTGCGATCAAGTAACAGAACTTCAGCCTGCATGCCAAGCGCGATAGCCGCAGCATTCATGCCGGCGACGCCCGCACCAAGCACAACGACTTTGGCTGCATAGGTTCCCGAAACTCCGCCAAGGAGAACACCGCGACCACCGTTGACTGCCATCAAGGCTTGCGCGCCTACCTGAGGAGCCAGGCGCCCAGCAACTTCTGACATAGGTGCTAACAAGGGCAGAGTTTGGTTGGGGAGTTCAACGGTTTCATAAGCAACAGCAGTGGTGCCGGAGTTGATGAGCGCATCTGTGCACTCGCGAGATGCGGCAAGGTGAAGGTAGGTGAAAAGGATTTGATCCTTGCGCATGTACTGATATTCCGAGGGGATCGGCTCTTTAACCTTCATCAGGAGTTCGGCTTGTTCCCACACATCGCTTGAGTTTTGAACGATAGTTGCACCAGCTGCAACATATTCGTGATCAGGAATCGACGATCCATCGCCGGCACCGCTTTCAATCACCACTGAGTGACCGTGGCGAATGAATTCGTTGACGCCGGCTGGAGTAATGGCTACACGTGATTCCTGGCTCTTAATTTCCCGTGGAACACCGATCTTCACAATTGCCTCCCATGCGCCCGATCATCTCATCGTAAGTGCAAGTGAAGGCAATTGCGTTACTGCCTAATACTGATAGGTGTCGTTATAGGTAGGTCCAGTTGGTGAGAGCTGATTTGGTGTTGTTATCGAACTTGAGGGGGCATTCGAAGTGATGGCTGTTCCTTTTGTATTCACAATCCACCACAATCCTCCCGAGGCATCGAGACCTTGACCGGAAGTCACTCCAGGCGAGGTGTCGCCGACAAAGGTATATACGGGATGTTGATTGACCGTGAGTTGTAGAGCCCCGTCACTTCGATGAGTGACTCCAAGTTTTGCAGTGACCCCCGCTGGTCGAGTGAGTGATCCCTTTTTCACCACTACCGGCAGCCAATTCTGTGCGCAGGCGCCCGAACAATTCGATTTCCCTGGTGAATCTTCAGTGAAGACGTACAGAGTCTTATGGTTGCTTGAATTCAAAATCTTGCCGAACGTGCTTGATGCCGTCGAGATAGTTGGCGCAGCGGGTTGCGCAAATGTGGGAGCAATCGCGCCCGCAGTCAACAGTGTGAATCCTGCGGTGATGAAACCTAGTTTTAGAACAATCGGTGCTTGCACGGGAACCTCCAATGAAGTACGAGGAGAAATCCGGTGAACTGCCCTTCGCCGGGGTGAATATTTGTCAGGTTAAGCGCAAAATTCGCGATTGCCCCCATCCCATCCGGTCATTGACCAGACTTCACAGAGGGCGACTCTCGCCTGACCGCCGCATCGGTTGAAGGGCAGGGATGCGAGACTGTTCCCATGGCCGACGAACAGCTCGATGCGCAACGTGAAAAATTCAAAGCAGCATTAGAAGCGAAGAAGAACAAGAGCCAACAAGGTAGCCAGGCTAAAGGTGGCGCCACGAATGCCGGTAAAGACTCATCAAAGGGTGCTGTTGCAAAGCGGGAGCATCGCCGCAAGAGCGGTTGATCCTTCGAAGTGAGTCAGATTCAACGCCCACGAATTGAGTGGATGGATCTTGTTAAAGGAACATCTGTCTTAATCGTCGTGCTCTTCCACGCTGAAATACACATGTACAAAGTGGTGCCCGACGGGTTTGCGTCCAATGTGTGGCACACGACAATGATGGTGATCGAACCATTGCGCATGCCGATTTTCTTCATGGTCTCGGGAATGTTGGCTACAGGTGCATTAGCGCGCCCTTGGAATAAGTCACGACGCCGAACCTACGGGATGACATATCTCTACGTTTTGTGGAGCGCGATCTTTTTTACCATCGTGGCCTTGTACATTAAAGAAACTCCAGTCGAAGCTCTTCTAGAATTTCCTCGACGCCTCATCGTAGGTAGCAGTGGTTATTGGTACCTCTATGCATTGCTGCTGTACTTCCTTATTGCCAAAGCTTGCCGTCGTTGGCCCTTGTGGACCATTTTGGGAATTGCGATCGTTTTGAATTTGCTCCGTGCACCAGTGGCACAGTGGAATCGCGATTACGCATTTACCATCGATGAAGGTTCCGCGATGACCTTGATAGCTGTAAACCTTGTGTTCTACTTACTTGGCGCCTATTGCAAGGAAATCATTACCTGGATTTCCGAGCGCGCTTCATGGCGATGGGTCATTGGAATCGTTGTGGTGGTTTGTGCATATGGACTCTGGCGGGCGAATGCTCCAGAATATGTTGAGATTACCTACCTCCCAATTTCACTTGGGTGGATTGTGGCTGGTGTGATGGCAGCGGAGTTGCTGGTCAAGCGCAGCGGGCCTCGCAAGTTTGGAACTTTCTTTGGCGCACGCACGCTACCGATTTTTGTGGTGCAGTTCCCATTGCTGATGGTGTTGTCTTCCTACCTCAGGAACAATCGTCCGGAATATCTGCAAAACGAAGTGGTGCAAATCTTCTTCCCAATCATTGCGACAGTAGTCATGACTGTCATTGCCTTGGTGCTCTATCGCATCACGCAAAATAATCGCGGACGATTCTTGTTCGAAGCTCCTCGATGGGTAGTTCGGGAGCCTCGTGCAACTCCGCCCCCAAGCAACGAAAAGCCGGTATCGTCAACGGTATGAGAGCTGTAGGCGTAACTGAGTTTGGCGGACCGGAAAAACTTCACGTTGTGGAAGTGCCAACACCAGAGCCAGCCGCTGGGCAAGTACGAATCAAGGTGCACGCCGTCGCTGTAAATCCCACCGACACGTTGTTTCGGGAGGGTGCCATGGCGGCGCGAGCACAGATTCAAGAACCCCCATTTATTCCCGGTATGGATGCGGCTGGAGTGATTGACGCTGTTGGTCCAGAAAATGATGAACGCTTGAAAGTCGGCGATCGGGTTGTTGCGATGGTGTTGCCAAGCAGTGAATTCGGTGGTGCATATGCAGAACAAATTGTGCTGCCAGCAACTTCAGTTGTGCATTCTCCAAAGTCTGCTGATCTTGAAGCAGCTTCAACTCTCATTATGAACGCGATGACCGCGCGGTTGGCGCTTGATGCACTCGCGTTGACTCCTGGAAGCACTCTTGCAGTCACAGGAGCAGCCGGTGCGTACGGAGCATATGTTGTGCAGCTTGCACTTGCCGAAGGCTTGAAGGTGATTGCGGACGCGGCACCGTCAGATATCGAGTTCGTGCGCTCACTTGGAGACGTGCAGGTTGTTCCACGCGGAGATGATGTGGCTGCCCATATCCTCGAGAGGTACCCAGATGGAGTCGACGGTTTTGCGGATGGATCAATCCAAGATGATTTAGTTGTTCCTGCGATCAAAGATGGAGGAGCATTAGCAGTTGTCCGCGGATGGAATGGCGATCCTGGCCGCGGAATTACTGTGCATCGCATTGCCGTTCCCAAAGCTGCACACGACACTGCCGGTATGCAACGCGTGGTGGATCAGGTGGATCAAGGCGTTCTCACGTTGCGAGTCGCAGATGTGTTGCCAGCCGATCAGGCACAAATCGCACATATTCGCTTGCAGGCAGGTGGAGTGCGCGGACGCATTGTTCTGGATTTCATAAATTTTTAGGCAAGTCACTTTCGTTTGATTGGGTTGAGTATGGGTCGAGTTGAGGGAAAAGTTGCCATCGTTACTGGTGGGGCGATGGGTATCGGTGCTGCGCACTGCCGTGAGTTGGCAACACAGGGCGCTCAGGTAGTGGTGTGCGATATTGCAGACGACCAGGGAGCAGCACTTGCGGCCGAAATTGGAGCGTCATATCGACACCTAGATGTATCGAACGAAAATGAATGGGCGACGGTCGTCGCTGACACGGTGCAGACACTTGGAAACATCGACATTCTTATTAACAACGCGGGGGTGGCTGCACTCACGCCAATCGCCACCGCGAACACCTCTGATTGGGATCGTGTTATTGCCGTGAATCTCACTGGCACCTTCTTCGGTATGCGTGCAGTGGCTGCATCAATGAAAGAAGCCGGTGGCGGTGTCATCGTGAACACTTCGTCAGTTGCCGGCTTGGTTGGAACCCCAGGAATTAGCGCCTATGTTGCAAGTAAATGGGGAGTGCGAGGCATGACCAAATCCGCAGCCATGGATCTTGGCCCCGACAACATTCGCGTATTCTCAATTCATCCCGGGGCAATTGACACTCCAATGAGCCCAGCTGGAGATCGCAAGCCTGGAGGGCAGATCATTCCTCGCTGGGGTCATGCAGATGAAGTGGCAAAGATGATGCTGTTTCTTGTCACCGACGCGACGTTTTCAACTGGCACAGAATTCGTCATTGATGGTGGGTTTACCGCACGTTAAGAGTGTCGGTCACGCTTGAAAGAGCGCTAGGTTCATAGTGTGAAGGCATGTCGATTCGCATGCCATCTCGCCCAATTGTCGCTGCAGCAGCTTTAGCTATTTCTCTAGCAGGCCTGGCTGTTCCAAGTTTCGCCGCAACGGGCGATGACACTTCTTTCGCACTCGCTGCTGGATCGTCACCTTTTGGGTCAGTGTTGGCGCCAGATAACAACATATGGGTCACAACCGGCGCTGCGAACTCAATCGCCAAGATTGACGCCAAAGGCGTGGTGACCAACTACCCAGTGCCTACTGCTGCATCCAACCCGCGCTTCATTACCGTGGGTTCGGACCGCAATCTTTGGTTTACCGAGCAGGCGGGTAACAAGATTGGCCGCATCACCACGGCAGGCGTGATTACTGAATTTGCAGTGCCGACTGCGGCTTCGGAACCAGTAGTCATCGCTCCCGGTCCAGATGGAAATCTTTGGTTCACTGAGCAGGCGGGTAACAAGATTGGCCGCATCACCACGGCAGGTGTCGTAACTGAATTTGTCATTCCTACAGCAGCGTCGGCGCCATATGCGATTGTCGCTGGCCCAACAGGCAGCAATGACATGTATTTCACGGAATCTGCTGGCGACAAGATCGGCAAGATCTCATCTTCAGGAGCGATTACCGAAATCCCGTTAGCGACTGGCTCCAAGCCGGCAGGCATCACAACTGTTGCATCGACGCTATGGATTGCGGAGTTCGGTACGAACAAGGTTGCTCAGCTTCAAGGCAACACCGTGTTGGAAATCAGCATGGCTGCAGGCACCACGCCAATCTGGGTTACTCAGGGCCCGGGACCAACGATGTGGGTATCGCTTTTTGGAACGTCACAAATTGCAGTGCTGTCAGCAGCGGGGGCACTTCAAGCAACCTATGCGTTGGAAACTGGCGCGAAGCCTGCTGTTTCAGCACAGGGCTCTGACGGAAACATGTGGGTTGCCGAAAATGGAACAGGAAAGGTTGGTCGCGTTCTTTCTGGGCAAACGCCAATCGTTGCCACACCTCCAGCCGTTACCCCGACTACGGCCACCGTTGGAGCAACGCTTACGGCTTCATCAGGTGTGTGGGCGTACGAACCGACCGCATATGTGTACTCATGGCAGAGCTGCACAACTAATGCGACAACGAACTGCACTGCCATTGCCAATGCCATTTCAGCCACCTATGTAGTCGCCGGGACTGACTCAGGCAAGTTCATCGGAGCCAAGGTTGCCGCCACAAACCTGAATGGAACTGTTGCAGCGGTGGCAACCAACCTCGTGCAGATCGGTGGAAGTGCAACCCCATCACCTACACCAACACCAACGCCAACCTCGACATCAGCAGCAAAGCCGGTTGCAACCTTCATAACGGTGAATGCAGCTCCAAAGGTCAGCCGCGGTAAGACAACTGTGATCACGCTTTCGCTGAGCCCAAATACGGCTGCAGGCTTGGTCAACATCACTTACAAGAGCGGTTCAACGAAGGCTGTAGTGAAGGCACTCAAGCCAAATAATGGTTTGCTCACAACAACGTGGACACCACCTGCAAACTGGCCGCTGGGCAAAACCCGAGTAACTGCAAGGTTCTTCCCGACAATACCAACTGCAAACTTGCGTGGTAGTGGATACGACATCATCAAGGTGCGTAAGTAGTTCGTACGTTTGTGGTGTTTTTAAATGTCGCTGACGTGCTTGGTGAGTTACGAGTACGTCAGCAATTCAACAGGAACACGTGAGCGTAGTTCGTCCACGCTCATTGAAAATGTTTCGCGCACGTACACCGCATCATTTTCAAGAATGAATGTTGCAACGTCGGTATAAATACGACTTACACAACCAAGCCCCGTGAGTGGGTACGTGCATTCTGTCACGAGCTTTGATGAGCCATCCTTTGCGAATAAGGTCATCATTGTGTAGACATCCTTGGCGCCAACTGCCAAATCCATCGCTCCACCGACCGCGGGAATGGAATCATCTCCACCCGTGCTCCAGTTTGCTAGGTCGCCTTGAGCTGACACCTGGAAAGCGCCCATAACGCATACATCGAGATGTCCGCCGCGCATCATCGCGAATGAATCCGCATGGTGAAAATATGCAGTGCCTGGAAGCTCGGTTACTGGAATCTTTCCAGCATTTATCAAGTCAAGATCAATGGCATCGCCAACGGCTTGAGGGCCCATGCCAAGCATGCCGTTTTCTGTGTGCAAAATAACGCCGCGTTCAGGAGTGAGGTAATCAGACACCTTCGTTGGTTGCCCAATTCCCAAGTTCACAAATGAATTTGCCGGGATGTCCTCGGCGACCAACTTTGCCATTGCATCGCGATTAAGAGGTGCGGCATCAAGATGTTCAACTGTATGGAAACTCATGCTTTTGCCTTTCCGTGAGTTGCATCTGCATCGACCTGCACGACAGTGTCAACATAAATACAAGGAGTCACGATGATCTCTGGGTCAAGTGCTCCGGTGTCAACAATTTCGGATACTTGCACGATCGAAGCGTTGGCTGCCGCCGCCATGATCGGGCCGAAGTTACGAGCAGTCTTTCGATATACAAGGTTGCCCATGCCATCGGAGATGTGTGCTTTCACTAGTGCAAAATCACCGCGGATAGGGAGTTCAAGTACATACTCCTTGCCGTCAAACATGCGCGATTCCTTGCCAATAGCCAGTGGAGTTCCAGCTGAAGTGCGTGTGTAGAAACCAGCAATGCCAGCGCCGCCAGCGCGGATTCTTTCTGCCAGGGTTCCCTGTGGGACAACTTCCAATTCAATCTTCCCGGAACGGTAGAGATCATCAAAGATGTAACTGTCTACCTGGCGAGGGAAGGAGCAGATGATGCGTGAGACCAGGCCCGCACCCAAGAGTGCTGCGAGACCAACATCGCCGTTGCCCGCATTGTTATTGACCACAGTGAGATTGCCGGCACCATGACGACGCAGCGCGTCAATCAATTCAATAGGTTGACCGGCTGTGCCAAAGCCACCAATGAGTACCGTTGAGCCTTCAGTAATTGCAGAGACAGCCGCGTCAGCGCTCTGAGCAATCTTCAACATGTGATTCCTTCAGTGCGCTAGAGGGTAGTGTTTTCAAGTACGACAGCAAGGCCTTGGCCTACGCCGATACAAATAGCTGCGACTCCCCATCGGTGGCCGCCAGCCCGCATGCTCTTAGCAAGAGTGCCAAGAATGCGTCCGCCGGAAGCGCCAAGCGGATGACCAAGTGCAATTGCACCACCGTGTTGGTTAACGATTGCTGGATCAATGCCCCACGCATCAAGACAGACAAGTGATTGCACTGCAAAGGCTTCATTAAGTTCAACGCTGCCAACATCTGACCAACTAATACCGGCGCGCTTCAGTGCTTTATTCGCAGCTTCAACTGGTGCGTAGCCAAAGCGCTGTGGAACAAGTGCTTCAACACCGCGACCAGCAATACGCGCAATAGGCTGCCTACCAATAGTGGCTGCTGCGGCTTCTGATCCAAGAAGTACGGCGGAAGCGCCGTCACTCAGTGGAGAAGCATTGCCGGCAGTAATTGTTCCAGGTGTGCGAAACGATGGCTTCAATTTTGCAAGGGATTCCACTGTTGTTGATGGCCGAATACTTTCATCACGTGCAAGGTCGGTTCCGTCAACTGATACGACGAGGTCGTCATAGAATCCTGCATCCCACGCTGCATTTGCGCGTTGATGTGACAAAGCAGCAAATTCATCTTGACGTTCGCGGCTCACCCCGAATTCTTCTTGGAGCTGCTCGTTGCATTCGCCCAAGGATGCTGTCCATTCAGCTGGCATCTTTGAATTTACTAAGCGCCAGCCAAGCGTGGTGGAGTGCAAGGTTGCATTTCCGGCAGGAAAGGTTGCTTCTGGTTTTTGCATGACCCACGGTGCGCGACTCATGGATTCAACGCCACCAGTAACGAGAATTTCGGCATCTCCAGTTTCAATTTGTCGCGATGCCATAAGTGCAGCATCAAGGCTTGAACCGCAGAGTCGATTCACCGTCGTACCTGCAACTGACATCGGCAATCCCGCAAGCAAGGCTGCCATGCGACCGACGTTGCGATTTTCTTCACCAGCGCCATTGGCATTACCAAAGACCACTTCTTGAATCTGTGCTGGATCAAGTTCTGGAGCGCGCGCTGCAATCGAAGCCACAACGGTGGCAGCGAGATCATCGGGGCGAACACTGGCTAAGGCACCACCAAAGCGGCCGAATGGCGTGCGCACTGCGTCGTAGATAAAAGCGGAGGTCATAGTGGTGAAGTCTCGTCTCGCAGCTGGAATTATTCGGTCAGGGGTCAATTACTTCGAGAATATTTATTCTCCATTTAAATATCAATCTCGCGGGAGTCTTGTATTTTCTTGGCCCAGATGAAGGGGTGGGCGATTTTTTGAAGATTTCCCATTCGTTTGGAATCCTTTGCTAAAGTCGATTCTCGAGCAGGAATTCTAATTTTTCAGAATCAGGGGTACGCAGTGTCAAAACGTGGTGAATCGAAATCCCTATCGGCTGACGTGTATTCCAGAATTCGCGAAGAAATCTACAACGGCACCTTGGCGCCGGGCTCCCGTCTCCAACCTTCGGTCTTGGGCGAGCGCTACAACGCGAGCACCACAGTCATTCGTGAGGCGCTGGCCCTTCTGGCTGGTGAGCGGTTGGTGCAATCGCGTACTGGTCAGGGTTTCTTTATTCCAATGATTAATAAGGACGAGCTCGTCGATCTCACCACGGTGTTATGCCATGTGGAGGGTTTGGCCCTACGGATGTCGATGGAGCGCGGTGGCTTGGAGTGGGAGTCTTCTCTGATTGCAGCGCATCACCGATTGGCCCGCACCCCGCGTCGCACGGAAAAGAACCCAGATCGCTATTCCCAGGATTGGTCGAATGCACATAAGGAATTCCACGCCACCTTGCTGGGCGCGTGTGATGTGCCGCTCCTACTAGATATGTGTCAGCAACTCATGCTCGCGACTGAGCTGTACCGCGTATGGGTCAGCCCGCTGGTCACTCATAACAAGCGTGATTACGCCGGAGAACATGCGGCACTACTCGAGGCGGTCCTCGCCGGCGAAGCCGACAGGGCAGTTTCCCTCTTAAATGAACACGCGCGCACCACGGCAAATATGATTATTGAGAACTGGCCAGAAGATACGGAAGCCATGATCGCTGACGGCATTGCGAAGTACGGCGTCGAGTAATTCCTACACCAGTTGCCCGTAAGTATTTTTTCGCAGCAAAATCGATATTTCCTTTGACAAGTAGAAACTCGATCCGACAAACTACTCACATAGGACGCGAGATCGCAGGAAATTCTGCGCTGGCACCATGTCATTCATCCTTAGCCGAAAGGTCCTCATGGAAGACGCCTCTGCTGCATTAAAAGCCGAGCTTGAACCCTTCTTGAATAAGCCGGGAGCTCGTCAATTTACTGCGATTGAAATTGAAAAGCAGTTCGTCTGGGATTACTGCTCGGCAGTTGAAGATGGCAATCCGGTGTATTGGGATGAAGAGGTTGCCAAGAAGTCGCGCTTTGGTCGACTCATTGCTCCACCCAACACCTTGATGACCTTGAACCGGCCGGCGCATTGGTTGCCAAAGGACCAACAGGACAAGGCTGAGGAAGTAGCAGCAGCGCTACCTCCATCACCTCAAGCACAGGCCCGCGAGATTTTGGCAAATCATGGGTTCACAACGGTCACAGTGGTGAATCGCGAAGAGGAATATTTCGAGCCCTTTGGCCCAGGTGATGGTCGTCTAGCAATGGAAGATCGCTTCGTTGCTGTGAGTGACATCAAGACCACCAAGGTTGGTCCTGGCGTGTTTTTTACTTACGAAATTGATTACTACACCGAGCGCGACAATCGACTTGTCGGTCGCGCACGTAACGTCACTTTGATTTACAACGGCAGCGGAGCAACAAAATGACCCACCATGCATCCATTGACTTTGCATCAATCAACGAAGGCGACGCGCTCCCAAATCTCACCTTCGAGGTGAGTTACACGACCCTTGCTCAAGATGTTTCTGGAACGCGTGATTACTACCCAATTCATCATGACCCAGAGTTTGCAAAAGCTGGTAACGCACGCAATATCTTCCTGAACACGATGTGGTACCAGGGCATGGTGAACCGATTCGTCTCGGAGTGGGCAGGGTATGAATCCTTCTTACGCAAACTCAGTGTTGACATGAAGTCACATGGTTGCCCGGGTGACACACTCACCGTTCGTGGAACCGTTTTGGCGACACGCACCGATGATCAGGGTCGCAAGCTCGTTGATCTTGATGTACGCATGGATAACCAGCTTCAGCCGGATGTGCTGTTGTCAAAGGTCACTGTAGAAATCCCGTAAGACAATTTGAATGGTGAAGTGATGTCGAAGACTGGTCCAGCTCGTACTATTTTCGATCCAGAGCATGATGAATTTCGTGCGTTTGTTCGTGAGTTCCTTGAGCGCGAAGTAGCACCTCACCACGAGCGTTGGGAAGAGCAAGGCCGCGTCGATAAAGAGTTCTATGCGGTGGCTGCTGAAAAGGGCATCGTCGGTTTCTGGGTTCCTCAAGAGTTCGGCGGCTTGGGCATTGAGGATTTCCGTTACAACGTGGTGATCCAAGAAGAACTGGGCAAGATGGCTTTCAGCGCTCCATCTATTCGTTTGTATAACGACATCATTGCTCCCTATCTCTTGAATCTCACCAATGACGAGCAAAAGCAGCGATGGTTGCCAGGCCAAGCAAAGGGCACTTTCACATTTTCACTGGGTCTATCTGAACCAGGTGCAGGAAGTGACCTTGCCGGTGCGCGTACGAGTGCAGTGCGAGATGGTGACGGCTGGATTGTTAACGGCTCAAAGATTTTCATCACCAATGGTTTGAACTCTGATGCAACTATCGTGTTTTGCAAGACCAATCCTGATGCGGGGCATCGAGGTTTCAGTCTGCTTGTTGTTGAAGATGGCATGGAAGGGTTCAAACGCGGCCGCAAATTGAAGAAGATCGGCATGGCAGGTCAAGACACTGCTGAACTCTTCTTCGAAGATGTGCGCGTTCCGGAAGCGAACCTGCTCGGCGAAGAAGGCCAAGGGTTCTACTACCTAATGATGAATTTGGGTGTTGAGCGATTAGCCATTGCACTTGCTGCCCTGTCACAAGCACGTCAGGTCTTTGACGACACCTTGGATTACGTAAAAACTCGTGAGGCCTTTAAGCAACCAATTGGAACCTTCCAAGCCAATAAGCATGTGATGGCAACTTTTTCCACTGAGCTCGACATTGCTCAGGTGTATGTCGATTCATTGATCACCAAGGTGCTTGACGGGACACTGAGCGATATTGAAGCGTCAAAGGCGAAGTGGTGGGTGACTGAACTTGGTAAGCGTGTGATCGACGGCTGCCTACAACTTCATGGCGGTTACGGGTACATGCTCGAGTACCCAGTTGCTAAGGCGTACATCGATTATCGCTACATGACTATTGGTGGAGGTAGCACCGAGATCATGAAGGAAATGATCGGTAACGATCTTGGACTTGCGTGGCGTAACCGTGGCTAACTTCTCCGAGGTCATCACTGTTGAAGATCGTTTGGCGATTCTGGACATGTTTGCTCGTCAATCCCATTGCATCGATAGTGGGGATGCCGCTGGTTGGGCGGCCACGTATGCACTCGATGGATCGTTCCATTCGCCGACCTACAAGCTCACCGCCACTGGTCGACCAGCGCTCACTGAGTTCGCTGAGAATTCAAATTCAGGGGCACGATCACGAGGCGAGCAATTTCGACACCATGTTTCGGCAGTAATGCTCACCCCGAAAACCCCAACCGAAGTCACGTCGGTGAGTTATCTCATGATTTTGGCAACCACACTGGATGGCACTCGGGTTGATCGAAGTGTGAGAATGTTCGACGAACTTAGAAAAGTCGAAGGGGAGTGGCTCGTGGCATCGCGCACCGTGCTTCGCGACGATTCCGAACTGCAACCTAAGTAAAATCTGACGTAAAGGGTGAGGCTGTAATGAAATTTGTGACCTTTAAGGCCGATGGCCAGACTCGTATTGGTGCTTTCGATGGCGTCAGTGTCACTGAACTCAGCAGCCTGCCTGCAGGCGTGACCGATCTACGCGGGCTTCTCACTGCGGTGCCACCAGCGGACCTTCCCAAGGTGGAGGCTCATGGAAAGACATGGGATCTCGCGGATGTTGAATTACTTCCAGTCATCCCAAACCCCAACAAGATCATCTGCGTTGGCGTGAATTACCGATCGCATCGCGAAGAAACTGGCCAAGATCCAAACCTGAAGCCAACAATCTTCACGCGCTTTGCCGACACCCAAATTGCGCACGGTGCTGTAGTTACGCACCCTTCAGCAACTGACAGCTTTGACTATGAAGGCGAACTTGCAGTCATCATTGGCCGGGATGCTAAGGATGTTGCTGCAGCTGATGCGTGGAGCGTTGTTGCGGGATTTGCTCCCTACAACGACCTCACCGCTCGCGATTGGCAGAAGCATTCAACACAGTGGATTCCTGGAAAGAATTTCCCAGAGACCGGCGCATTTGGCCCGGCAATGGTGACCTTGGATGAAATTGCTGATGTTCCTTCAGTTGAACTCACCACTCGCGTCAATGGTGACGTACGACAGAACGCAACCCTTGCCGACATGATCTTCGATATTCCTGCACTCATTGAATACATCACCGGATTCACCCCACTTGCTCCAGGCGATGTGATTGTTTCTGGAACACCTGGTGGTGTTGGCAAGTTCATGACTCCACCGACCTACCTCAAGGCAGGCGACGTCGTGGAAATTGAGCTGAGCGGTGTTGGTCTGTTGGTGAACACGATCGGCTAGTACGTACTACACGAAGAAGGGCCCTGCAGATATCTGCTGGGCCCTTCTTCTATGCCTGTTGAATTAGCGCACCTTGCGGAAGTACGGCAGGAACTTTGTGCCGTCTCCTACTGGAAGCATTTCTGCCTGCACACGATCGCCGATTGCAAGATCGGCAGCGTCAGCTTCATCAACGAGACGCGAGAGCAAACGGATTCCTTCATCGAGACGAACATCGATGAAGGCGTATGGAGCCTCATCTACAAATGATGGATTTTCCGGACGACGCACGATTGAGAAGGTGTAAATCTCACCAGCGCCGGAGAGGTGCTCGTAGATAAAGTTTTCACTCATGCACGTTGGGCACACTGGCTTTGGGTAGTACCAAAGGCGATTGCAATCTTGGCAACGTTGCGCGCTAAGGATTCCCTTTTCACCATTTGCCCAGTAGTCGCGATCCCAAGGAACGGTCTTTGGTGTTGGCCTAGTCATTGAAAGGCTCCTTTCCAAGCATCATGCCGCAGGTAATAACAAGGTTGGTTTGGTAGGACATCAAGCCGATACCGCTGACGAAACCGATCTTTGCGTCCTTGATCTGACGAGGACCTGCTTCACCGCGAAGCTGGCGAATTGATTCGATCACTGGGATGTAACCACCGCCGAGGCGTGGTTGTCCGATCGAAAGAATGCCACCGCTGGTGTTAATGGGCAGTGGGCCTTCGAGTGAGAAGTCGTTGTCTTCAACCCACTTGCCACCTTGACCGAGTTCGCAGAACCCAAGATCTTCGATCTGCTTGATGATTGCCATTGGGTAATCGTCATATAGCTGCATGAAGTCGAGATCTTCGCGCTTGGTCTTCTCGAACAGTTGATCGCGAATGTCAATGAAGCCCGTGAGCAAACGATCTGGTTCTTGATCCTGTGCACCAGCACTGTGCTTTTCTGCATACGTGCCGATGTAGATAGGAGGCTTGGCCAACTTCTTGGCGTACTCCTCGCTGGTCACGATTACTGCAATGGCACCAGCACAACGCATTACGCAGTCGAGCTTGCGAATTGGGTCTGCAATCAGTGGTGAATTGATGTAGTCATCAATAGTCATTGGATCGCGAAGCAATGCGTTGTCATTGAGTGCTGCATGCTTACGGAAGGTAACTGAAACCTTGCCAAGTTGTTCAAGGGTGGTTCCGTAGGTTTCCATGTGCAAGCGCTGAACCATGCCAAATTGGCTGTTCGGTCCGCCGTAGCCGTAAGGCAGGATGAAACTGCGGTGTGCGTAGTCAATTGGAGGCGAGACTGCATCGTGATGTAGATCAGTGAAGTCGGCGCGGTTACCGCCACCAACACACACCACGACATCCGCGCGGCCAGCTTCAATAGCTTCGACAGCACGAGCGATGCTCATCACCGATGAGGCGCCGCCGTAGTCAGCCTTCATCGTCCAATTCACTGCAAGACCAAGATGCTCTGCCATGTATGAGGAGTCGTCCGGCAAAACGTTCGCACAAAAGACGATGCCGTTGATATCGGACTTGGGAATTCCGGTGTCGGCCATGGCCAGGCGAATTGCCTCGGCCATGAACTGAAGGTCAGCCTTCTCTGATTTACGAGAGAAGGTGGTTTCAGCTGCACCAGCGATCACTGCTCTGGTCATGAATGCTCACCTCGATGGATACGGTTCTGTGCGGTCAACACGGTTGACTCCTTTTATTGGGCGAAACTGCTGCACACTCAAGTCGCATCACCTGCAACTCGTGCGTAGGGTGGATCTTGGTCGATCGCCTCGTGAGGGGTGCGACCGGTAGCAATATTACCAGAATAGATTTCTTTGTTCAGAGTATGGAAAAATCTATTTCTGACATTCTGAGTCTACTTTTCAATAAAATCTTGCAGAAAACATCGCCCTATGAAATTGTTGAGCTCTGGGGCCTTGGCTCTGGGATTTCGCAACTTTGGAGGCCATCATGACCATCGCTGACTCAACTCGTGCTGACAGCCCAATCCAGCACATTCGTGCCACCGTGCCGCTAGCGATTGAAGACCTCGAGCGAATTCCCACCAAGCGCTACTACGACCCTGAATTCTTCGAGTGGGAAAAGAATCACCTGTGGACCCGCACTTGGCAGATGGCCTGCCGTCTAGAAGAAATCCCCAATGTTGGCGACTTCATGGAATACACCATCATCGATAAGTCGGTGATCGTGGTGCGCGAAAGCGAGACTGAAGTCAAGGCCTTCCAAAACGTCTGCCCGCACCGCGGTAACACGTTGGTTCGCGGCACGGGAAACGCAAAGAGTGGTTTTGTGTGTGGTTTCCATGGCTGGTGCTGGAACACCAAAGGTGAAAACACCTTCGTGTACCAGCCGCACCTGTTCAGCGAAGCGCTCATGGACCCTAACAACATTCGCCTTCGTGAAGTGAAGTCGGAAATCTGGGGCGGCAACGTTTTCATTAACTTTGATCTCAATGCAGCTTCGTTGAAAGAGCGCCTCGACCCGTTCTACACAAACGTTGGCGAATACAACATTGAACATCAGCGCACCGTGTGGTGGTACGCCGTTGAGGTTCCGGCGAACTGGAAGGTTGGTGTTGAAGCCTTCATGGAGGGGTACCACGTTCTCCAAACCCACCCCCAGCTCATGCCAAAGAATTCGCGTCCGGCAACGCAGCAATTCGCAGCAACTCAAGGTGGCGGCAGTTCGCTTGCAGCTCGCCTTGCCGGTGCAGGTCCAGAAGAAATAGCTAAGGCCACCAATGACTTTTTGACAGTCCTTGGTCATGGTATGGATTCCTGGATTCTTGAGAAAGACCTCACCATTGCGGCAGGCATGCGGGCCAATCTTCCTGACAATGTTGAAGAAGCAATTCCGGAATATCGGCGTCAACTCAACGACGCAATTGTTGAATGGAACCGTTCGCTTGGTATGCCAATTGCAGATCTGAATGCTCTTGAGGCAGCCGGCAATCGCCCAACCGTGAACCCTTCATTCCCGAATTACTTCACCCTGCCTTACTTCGGTAACTCAACTTCCTACCGTTTCCGCCCATTGACACCAGACACCATGATTTTCGAAATGCGTTCCATGACGCTTTTCCCAGAGGGTGAAGCACCTGAGTGTCCAAAGGAACCAACGTGGGTGTCGCTCGATGATCCACGTTGGCCAGCGATTCCAGTTCAAGACTTTGGCAATATTCCGAACATTCAAATTGGTTTGAAGGCGCCAGGTATGGAATACACAAGCATCTCTCATCAAATTGAAGGTCGCATCAGCCGATTCCATCAATTAATTGATGGGTATCTCGCAGGTGTTGATGAAGAAACGTTGACGCGTGCGCACCGTTACACATCGGGACCAATTGACGTGCCAATCGTTGATATTTGGGCTGACGAAAGCTAAGTCGTTTCATAATTTTGTTCGTTACCTTGCAAAAAGCAAGGTACAAGCCGCAAGGCGTGTAGGAGGAAGTGAATGTCGCTGAGTACTCAGCAGTTGGAAGAGGCGTATGCAGAAATGTTGCGCATCCGTGGGTTCGAAGAACGTGCCCAAGAGCTCTATGCAAAATTGCATTTCAAAGGTTCAACACACCTTGGCATCGGCCAGGAAGCCGTTGCTGTGGGCACACGTCTTGGTTTGCAGGACGGTGACCTTGTCGCTCCTACGTACCGTGGGCACGCCTACGCACTTGCTTGGGGAATGACCTCATTCAGCCTGTTCGCTGAGCTTCTCGGGCGCGAGGCCGGAAGTAATCACGGTCGTGGCGGATCAAAGCACATGGGTAGTGCTGAACTCGGTGTGATTCCAGGAAACGCAATCGTTGCTGCGAACCTTCCTATTGCTTGCGGTACCGCGTTGCGCGCCAAGATGGATGGCGATGACGAAGTAACCGTTGTGGTGTTCGGCGATGGTGCAACCAACCAAGCTGCCTTCCATGAAGCGATGAACCTCGCCGCGGTGTGGGATCTTCCAGTGATTTTCCTTTGCGAAAACAACCTGTACTCAGAAATGACACCGATCAAGGATGCGGTGAAGGTTGATGAGCTGAGCATTCGTGCCTCGGCGTACGGCATGCCAGGTGTGCGCGTTGATGGAATGTCGGTAGGCGCGGTTGCTGATGTAGTTTCACAAGCTGCTGCCCGCGCACGCTCAGGTCAAGGTCCAACGTTCATAGAAGCCATGACCTACCGTTACTGCGGTCACATGCCAGGTGACTTGTGTGATTACCGCACGCGCGAAGAAGAAGCTGAGTGGAAGTCCCGTGACGCAATTGAGGCATGCGAGACACTCCTCATTGCTGCAGGGAAGACACCAGCGGAAACTGCAGCAATTCGCGCACAAGTTGAGGCAGACCTCAATACCGCAGAAGCTGAAGCACTTGCTTCACCACTACCTGACCCTTCGACGATTAACCGCGGCGCTGCTGCATGGATGGAGACCTCACGATGAGCGCGCGCGAACTTCCGTACCGCGAGGCAATCCGCGAAGCAATTCAAATTGAAATGCAACGCGATCCAGATGTATTCATCATGGGTGAAGACATTGGAAGCTACGGCGGCATCTACAAGGTGACCAAGGGGCTCTACGAAGAATTCGGCCCTGAGCGAGTGATGGATACGCCGATTTCTGAGGCTGGCTTTGTCGGTGCTGCGATTGGTGCAGCAATGGTAGGCAAGCGTCCGATTGTTGAGTTGATGTTCATGGACTTCTCACTCGTAGCTGCTGATCAGATTCTTAACCAAGCTGGCAAGCAGCGCTTCATGAGTGGTGACGACTTCCGTGTCCCAATGACCATCCGTACCCAGCAGGGTGCAGGTGGCGGTGTAGGTGCACAACACGGTCAGTCACTCGAGGCATTGTTTATGCACATTCCTGGATTCGCGATCGCACTTCCTTCAACTGCCGCTGACGCAAAGGGCTTGATGGCGACTGCTATTCGCATGGACGATCCAACGATGTTTATTGAGCACAAGACGCTCTACGCAGAAAAGGATCCCGTACCAGAAGGTGAGTACCTGATTCCATTTGGTAAGGCTGCAATCCGTACAGAAGGATCAGACATCACGTTGATTTCTTACAGCGCTTCAATGCTGCCAACACTTAAGGCAGCTGAACTGTTAAAGACAAACCATGGGATCAACGCTGAGGTCATCGACCTTCGCACGATCGTTCCTGTTGATTGGGCAACCTTGACTGCATCGGTGATGAAGACTGGTCACGGCATCGTGATCCACGAAGCTCACCGCCGTGGCGGTGTTGGCGCAGAAATTGCAGCAGAACTCACCCAGCGCACATGGGGCACTTTGGCTGCACCAATCGCTCGTATCGGTGGCTTGGATATTCCAATCCCGTTCTCCCCTTCACTGGAAGCGGTTTGGCACATTCAGCCAGAAGACATCGTGAACACTGCTCTTCGTACGTTGAAGAAGTAATTCCTCACCTTTTCGAGAACAAGAGACATGTCAAATATCAGCAACGGTTGGGCTACTGGCACCCGCGATTGCGTCACGGATGCATTTGCGCGTTCTGTTGCAACAGTTCCTGATTCAGTGTTCCTTGATTTCTCTGGTGAGAGCTACACCTATGCGCACTTTGATCGCCTGAGCTCACACCTAGCTTCATCTTTCTTGAAGCTAGGTGTGCAGCCGGGCGATCGAGTCGCTTCAATGCTCGATAACAGTGTGCAAGCGGTCGCCACATGGATTGCTGCAAACAAAATCGGCGCGATCTGGGTGCCTATTAATACGGCAAATAAAGGTGAGTTTCTTCGTCACCCACTGGCTGACTGTGGAGCAAAGCTCGTCGTTGTTGATGCTCAATATTTTGAGCGCATAGCGATGGTTGCCGATGGGGTTCCAGCAATCGAACTTGTGTTGGTGAATGGCGAGCAGTCGGCAGCCGTCACAACGCCATTCGCAGTGCAAGCGCTGAGAGTTCACTGGGGCGAATCGGCGACCGTTGAGGTCGTGGCAAATTCTCCGTCGGATATCGGCGCCTTGATGTACACCTCGGGCACCACTGGACCATCTAAAGCCTGCATGATGAGTCACAACTACTTGTGCAATATTGCGCGGGCTGGTTCAAATTTGGTCGCTCTTGAACCACATGACATTGTGTGGACACCACTTCCGTTGTTTCACACCAGCGGTTTGCAAGCAATTCTTGGCGCAATCATTGTTGGCGGAAAAGTATCGATTTCGCTGAAGTTCTCAGCCTCTAACTTCTGGTCAGAAATTGAAACATCTGGTGCGACAGTTGCCAAAATCATGGCTTCGATGGTGCCAATCCTTATCTCTGCACCAGATGACGATGCTATGAAGCGCACATTTGGCCAGGTCCGAGCTGTTGTTGGGAATCCATTCACTCCGGCACAAAAACAAGCCTTTTACGACCGCTTTGGGGTGAAATACATCGCGAATAATCAGTACGGATCAACAGAGGTGTACTGCGGAACAAGCGTGCCTTACTTATCTGAGACCCCACAAGGATCAGCTGGTAAGCGCAATGATGATTTCGATGTGATTGTGCTTGATGACAACGATTGTGAAGTCCCGTACGGAACGCCTGGTGAACTTTGCTTCCGTCCAAGTAAGCCTGATGTGATGTTCTCCGGATACTGGCAGCAGCCTGAAAAGTCAGCAGAAGTGTGGCGCAACTTGTGGATGCACACCGGTGACATGGTGAGAATGGATGAAGCGGGATATATCTATTTCACCGATCGCAAGAAGGATTACATGCGCAAGGGCGGAGAGAACATCTCTGGCTTCGAAATGGAAAAAACTTTCATGGTGCATGAAGCCATTGGCGAGGTTTCTGTACATGCACTCCCAAGTGAACTTGGCGAAGATGACATCAAGGTTGTTGTCGTTCTGACTGAAGGTACTTCATTGACACCAGAAGAACTTTGGCATTGGAGCCGTGAGCGGGTGCCTTCCTTCGCGACTCCTCGCTACATCGAGTTCCGCAAAGAACTTCCCAAGAATGGCGTTGGCCGTGTACTGAAGTACCAGTTGCGCGATGAAGGAGTGACTCCAGCAACGTGGGATGTTCAAACAACAGATTTAGTCAAGAAGCGAGTGAGTAAGTAGTACGTAATCCAACCTTGAAAGGGATGTGCGAGATGAGCAAGAGCATGTTGTTAGTTCTGACGAATCCAGTTCCTGGCAAGGAAGCAGCGTTTGAGGCGTGGTACGAGCAGCAGCATGTACCGGAAGTGCTGGATATCCCAGGTTATGTCGCTGCGTCGCGATGGAAGAAGAGCCACTTGGTTTGGCCTAGCGGCCGCCCATCAGTTGATCAGTCGCGAGCAGCGCTCTACACCGTGGAGGGAGACCTAGAAACTGCCATCAATGCGCTGACGAGTCGGGTAGCTGATGGCACCATCGTGCTTCCGGATTGCATTGATATTGAATCCATTGGAATTACCCCTTATGAATTCATCAGTGAGACTGACTAATTGCTGAATCGCGCGCTGATCTGTGAAGCGTGCTGGTAGAAATAGTCACTGCTGACGACTGGGTCAGGTAAATGAGGGAAGTTATGTCGCACGAAGAAGATGTAATCGACGTATTGGTCGTTGGTTCTGGCCTTGCTGGATTAACCGCGGCAATTACCGCTCGCCAATCAGGGGCAGAGCAGGTGCTCATTGCGGAATCCCAGGATGTTGTCGGCGGATCCACGCGTCTTTGTGATGGCATGATCCTTGGCGCGAACACTCGTTTGCAGCGTAAGCACGGCATTGAAGACTCAGCAAAGAACTTCTTCAACGAATACATGGCGTGGACCCAATGGGAACTTCCGGGTGGCTTAATCAAGGCGTTCACGGAGGAGTCGGGGCCAGCAATTGATTGGCTCGAAGAGCAAGGTGTCGAGTTCCATGATCTTGTGATTTACGGCGGAAGTGAGAACATCCCTCGCGGAGTTGTGGCCAAAGAAAAGGGCCAGGGAATCGTCAATGTGTTGGCTGCGAAAGCCAAGTCACTGGGCATCGACATTGCCATCGGGCAGCCAGTGATGTCCCTCATTATTCGCGATGGCGCAGTTGTTGGCGCGATGGTAGGCGAGGATGAAGTCTTTGCGCGTTCAGTGATTCTTGCGTCCGGTGGCTACGGGGCTAATCCGGAAAAGGTTGCAAAGTGGTGGCCGAATGCAACATCAGCTGGCGACTGGCTCTGGTACATGGGTGCCGACGGTGCCCAAGGTGACGCGCTTGATTTTGCTGAACAGGCTCATGCGCGCATCAGTGGGTTCGATCGTGGACTTCGTTTGCCACATCCCAATTTCGTGAATGCTCAAGAGCCGTATATTCCAGCCTGGCAGATCATGGTGAATTCACAGGGCTCACGATTTGTTGATGAGTCATCTCCATACGGTGCAGTTGACCGAGCCTTTTCCTTGAATGACAACCGCGGATTCATTATTTTCGATGATCAGGCGCTGCATGTTGATCCGGACAATGAGATGCCTGCGTACAAGCAGGTAGTTCCTGCCTTTGGCAAGCGCCGCAGTGCAAGCTGGAACGTACCAATGATGGAAGAAATGATTGAGAAGGGTGCGATCACTAAAGCTAACTCAATTGCTGAATTGGCAACAGCACTTGATCTGCCAGATGAGCAACTTGAGCACACCATCGCGCAATACAACACGGGTGCTGCTGACGGTGTTGACGCATTCGGCAAAGAAGCAAAATTCTTGCGTCCGATTGTGCAAGCACCGTTCTATGGCAAGGAAATCCGTCCGGCGACGATTGCTGCTACTGGTACAGGCCCAATGATTGATGCCAAGGCTCGCGTGGTCGATCACAATGGTGATCCAATTCCTGGATTGTTTGCCGCAGGTGAAGCAACAGGTGGATTCTTGGGTTACGTCTATGCAGGAAGTGGCAATTCGCTCGCTGGCTGTGCCAGCTTTGGACGCATCGCTGGAAAGAGTGCTGCCTCAGCCCTTTAGCGGTTCAGTACCAATCACGTTCTTGACGAGCAAATCCGCATAATCGGATTCACTTACGCCAAGTTCACCGCGCAAGATTTCTTCATTGTGTTGGCCAAGCATGGGTGCTGGCCGGCTATGAATCGAGCGGGAAGTTTCATATGAGAAATGCATTGGGAAAGTTGGGAATAAGCGCGGGCCCGAGAGAGGGTGATCCAATTCCTGGTAGTACTCACGCTCAACAAGTTGCGGTTCAATGTTGTAATCCACAGGCTTAAGCAAGCGCGAAGCCGGAATGCCCGCGGCCTGCAACTGAGCGAGCATTTCGTCAGCAGTGTGCGCAAGCGTCCATTGCGCAACGGCATCATCAATTGCGTCGTGGTGCTTATGGCGACCTTCAAGCCCAAGTGACGTTAGTGAAGCAAGTACTGGTGAACCTGTGATGGCAATGAGCGCTATCCATTCTTGATCATCACGAATAGATAGTGCAATGTATGTTTTCTCGGCATCTCCGGTTCGGTACACGCCTTGTGGGGCAAATCCTGGAGCGCGGTTACCAGGGCGCATTGGGGGATAACCGAACTGATCGGCAATCAAAATCGCGCCAGCCATCGCCATCCCGACTTCACTTTGTGGCACCTCAATGAGTTGACCATCACCAGTGCGATCGCGATATTCCAATGCCGCAATGATTGCGGTCGTTAAATGCATCGCCACGATGGGATCCATGTAGCCACCAGGAGTTTGTGGGCGACTATCTGGGTAACCGGTCACTGTTGCAAAGCCAGAGACCTGCTCGAAAACATCGCCCCAACCCACGTAACTCTTCCAAGGGCCTTCATTGCCAAAGCTGGGTGCCCGAACCATGATGATGCCTGGGTTAATTGCTCTGAGGTCCTCGTAAGAGAGCCCTTGTTTTTCAACCACATGTGAGGCGTAGTTCTCAATGAAGATGTCAGCACTTGCGCACAACTGCTTGAGTAGGGCACGGCCTTCATTGCTTGCGGCATCAAGAGTGATGTCGCGCTTATCGAGGTTTGTGGCTTGCCAGAGCAATCCGCGATCCATCCAGCGGTCACCAAGAATTGGTGCAGTGTGGTTTGCGCGCCACACGTCTGGGCGCTGCACACTTTCAACCTTGACTACGTCGGCACCTTGCGAAGCAAGGAACATGGTTCCGTAGGGAACAGACCAGAAATGGGCGAATTCAATTACGCGAATGCCAGCAAATGGCAATGGCTGGCTCATCGCTGACCTGCCGATGCGCTTTGACGTGCTGGTGTTACTGATAAGCGCCACGGTGGTCCGGGAACTTGGTACTTCTGGTTGTTACCGTCGATCTCATAAAAGAATGGACGTTCTTGCCATTGTTCAAGAGCAAACATTTCCTTGCCCTGCGTCACCGGGATTGTTGGTACGCGCATGCTCTGGCCAAGCGTCACGAGCTCATTCACCGTTTTGTCCGCAAGAAATGTATCTACTTTGGCGCTGAACTCATCAAGTGGGCCTTCTCCGCGATTCATTTCTTGCATGAATCCGTAGTAATCCTCAAGGCCGGTCATTCGGCAGGCGTCTTCCCATTGAGCTTGTGTCAATGTGTTAATGCCGACCCAACCATCCGCGCAACGACGAATGCCAAAGGGAGAAATCAAAATGCGATCACGTGGCACGCCAAGTTCACCGCGAGCGTCATAACGCAGGCGGTCGTAACACAGCATTGAGTGGGTAGCTTCAAACTCAGAGAAATCAACGGTGATGGGTCGTTGCTGTTGGTGTGCGGCGCGATGCGCAGTGAGTGCACTCACTGAAATGTATGCACCTGTTGCCCATTCATGCATTTGCCCGCCAACTTGAACAGGTTCCATCACTACTTCTTTGCGACTTGTCACCCATCCAGCTGCAGCTTGCACAATCAGCGAGGTTGCTGGGCGATCGCGGTATGGGCCTGTTGATCCCCATGGAGTCACATGCACCAGAGCGAGTGGTTTGTTGTTGTGAAGAGTGAGATTGAGCGCAGCGAACTCATCTGGCTGCAGAGTGGTCAAAATGATCTGAGCACTGGCGACCAGAGCGGCAAATTCAGTGTTACCCGGAGTTGAGTAATCAATGGCGACACTGCGTTTGCCGGTATTGAGAAAGTCGAAAACTGCGTTGTGGACTGCAGTATCGGGCGGAAGAGCGGGGTGGCCGGCGCGCAGCGGATGCCCGTGCTGGTCTTCGACCAAAATCACATCAGCACCGAGATCTGCAAGCAAGAGTCCGGCATAGGGCACGGCAAAATCCGCTGCTCCGCCTACTTCAAGTACGCGAATTCCCTCAAGCGCCTTCGACATCGCGCCCATCCTTTCGACATGGCTTAGTCTAAAGGGACGATATCCCAAAAGTATTTTCTCTGGTCTTTTATCGAAAATGAGGATAGATGTATTTCCCAAATGACCAAGCTAAAGCCGTCGGCCAAATAGTGGCATCGCGTCATAGCTGCCGCGCATTCCTTCCTGCGCAAGTACCAGCCGCGCAGATTCGTGACATCTTCACCTTGGCCCAGCAAACTCCCTCGTGGTGCAACACCCAGCCGTGGCAGGTCAATTTCCTGTCCGGTTCGGCTACTGCGGAATTCTCACGCCTGTTGAAGGTTCATACGGAACGCGACCCGGCAGGCAACCCAGATCTGAATTTCCCTGCGCATTACCCAGGTGAATTCGGAAAACGTCGCAAGGCATCTGGCAAGGCACTCTTTGAAGCTGTTGGTTTAGCGCGCGACGACCTTGATGGGCGAACTCGGCAATCTGCATTGAATTATGAATTCTTCGGTGCGCCGCACGTGGCAATAATTTCGGTCCCTAAGACCCTCAACGATTACGCACTCGTTGACGCTGGTGGTTACGTGTCAACACTTATGTTGATTGCCACGAGTTTTGGTTTAGGAACAATCGCGCAAGCTTCTATCGCGAGATATTCGCCAGTTGTGCGCAACTACTTCACACTTGATGAGGAGCAGCGCATCGTGTGCGCGGTTTCATTTGGATATGCAGATGAAAGCAATTCTGCTAATAGCTTTCGCACCGAACGCAGTTCGATCGATGATGTTGCGATCGGCCTTCCTCAATAACTACTTCCAGCTCTTCACTACTTCAGCAAGAGTGGACTTGGTGCCGCTTCGTTGTTCATCGAAGTCAATCGGATGCGATGAAAGTCGCGGAGCTGGAGCAGCCTTTAGCTCACCGTTGCGTCGCGTAATCGTGTTGCGCGCCTTCATGTGTGGATGATCCGGCGCTTCAAGGTGCGTAAGCACTGGAGTGACGCAGGCGTCAATGCCATCAAAACGCGCCGTCCAACTATCGCGATCATCAGTCTTAAAGATCGCATCAAATTGTTCTCGGAGGGCAGGCCAGTTCGCCTTGTCATCTCTATCTAGCAACGTGGCTTCATCGAGTCCTATGACCTTGATGAAAGCCGCATAGAACTGAGGCTCCATCGCACCGACGGCCATGAACTTGCCATCACGACATTCATAGACGCGGTAGTACGGCGCACCACCATCAAGTGAGTTTGATTCACGCTCCGTTGAAAATGCGCCACCATTCGACATTTCTAAGAATGGCTGCATCAGCACACTTGCGCCGTCGACCACCGCTGCATCGATGACTTGACCTATACCGGTGGTGGTTCGCTCAAAGAGTGCGGTCAAGATGCCGACAATCAGAAAGAGGGAACCGCCGCCGTAATCACCAATGAAACTCATCGGAGGAACCGGTGCTTCCTTAGGCCCGATGGAATGCAGCACACCAGTCAAGCTGATGTAGTTAATGTCATGGCCAGCCATCTTGGCCATAGGGCCTTCTTGGCCCCAACCTGTCATTCGTCCGTAAATCAGACGTGAATTTCGATCAAGGCACACATCGGGACCAAGGCCCAAGCGTTCAGTAACTCCAGGTCGCATGCCTTCCAGAAATACGTCTGCTGATTCAACAAGGTCTAGGACCATTGCCACATCATCAGCATTCTTCAGATCCGCATATACCTCGGTGCCCAGAAATGGCGACCATCCAGTGAGAGCTGCAGGATTTGAAGGCGGACGAGAGATGCGCACTACTTCAGCACCCATATTGGCCAGCATGTTGACTGCGAAAGGCACGGGACCAAGGCCAGCAAGTTCAACAATTCGAATTCCAGCGAGCGGACCAGGCATGTGTACTCCAAGACGTTGTGAAGAAGTGTGAGCATATTCGGCGCAGGATCAAAGATGCGCAATGAGTGACGAGATAGATTGTGACGGTGAGTGTTCCTTCGGTGAGTCAGCAGGCCCATCGACCTTCTGGGCGAATGTCTGCTCAGGTATATGAACTCTTGAAATCCCGGCTGGTAAGCGGCGAATTTGCACCGCAATCGTGGATTCGAGTGGAAACCCTCAAAGTTGAATACGGCGTGAGTAAGCAGCCGATCATGGATGCGCTACGAATGCTGAATGCCGATGGCCTGGTAGAGATTATTCCTCAGGTCGGCTGTCAGGTTGCAAGCTACACAGCCCTGGAAATCGCTGACTTCTTCAGCATGTTTGGTGGAATTGAAGGCTCGATTGCCGCTGCGGCTGCGATTCGGGCAACGCCTGATCAACTGAATGAACTGCGGCGCATCTCGAGTGAAATAGCTCAATTGCGCGCGCTCACTGACAGCGCACAACGTTCGCAGGCTTACTTGCATCTGAATCGTCAATTCCACGCAACGATCTATGCCATGGCCAATTCTCGAATCATGACTGAATTGTCACAGCGCATGCATGATCTCTCAGATTTTTTGATCAACACTTCTGGTCTTCCAGGGGCCTTGAGTGGGGCGCTCAACGATCGACATGACGACCATGAACACATCATTGACGCATTAGCCGCCGGCGATGCGGACCTTGCGCGATCTTTGACACACGAGCACATCGCGACAACGGCCCACATCACTCACCGCGAGTAACTGCAGGCCGTTGCGTGACGTATGTGCGCTAATTACTGAGAACGGCCTTTAATGCGGCATTGAGTTGTTGCGTTGCCTCGGCTTGATCGCTGACATCGTTGAGTTGACGCCAAGCAATGAAGCCATCAGGACGCACAAGCAATGCTCCCGCTTCATCGATCTCTCGAATGCGAGCCCAGTCACCATAAAGGTCGCGTGCGTTAGGCGAATCGATGACCACGGCTTGCAGGAATGGCAGGTCCAATGCGTTCACTGCGTCTGCCCACGCCTTGCCCGCAAGTCCGGTAACGAGTGAAAGTTTTCCCTTGCCAACAACATCCATCGTTGAGACTCGAAGGCCGGCTTTATCAACGAGCCAAGCATGCGGAATCTTTGCGCCTGGGCGAGTGGATGCTTGGTAATACAGCTCGCGATCTTGTTCCCAGGTTTCAACGGTGCCATCAGACACCACGGCGTTTGACTCGTAACGATGATTGACTTCAACGCCAAGAGCGTTGAATTCGTAGTTGCGCAATTCAACAGCATCGCGAAGTGCCGCGCGAGCTTGTGCACCTTCGAGTGTTGGATCGGCCAATTTGTCCAAGCCACCTTGAATGCGATCGGCAGCTTCAGGTGCTGCAAAGGCTTCGCGAAGGGGAGCGTAGGTGTGACGTGATTTATTTGCACGTGTCACGATTTGTTCGCCAACGGGAACGCGTTCTTGGCTATAGGAATCAAGGAGTTCTGGTCCGGCATAGCCGTTAATGACATATGCCAGTTTCCAAGCCACATTAAACCCATCGCTAATGCAGGTGTTCGAACCAAGCCCGCCTGATGGTGGATGACGGTGCACTGCGTCTCCTCCGCAGAGCACGCGGCCTTTTTGGAAGTGCGTAGCATGCGATTGATTGACAAACCATGTTGACGACCACTTCACATCGATCTCTAGATCAGGATCCCCGACAAGCGCACGGATCTTGCGGGTGACTGTCTCAACATCTGCATCAGGTGCAGTGAATTGCACAGGTCCGCTGTGGAGATTATTTGCTTCCTTGACTTCTTCGACCTTGTTCATGTCAAAGCCCCAGCCAGCGATCCACTCGTTCCATGGGCGAACAGTGCGTAGGAGCCCCATACCAATCTCACCGAAGTCAGCCTCTGGCGTCATCACCCAATACAAAATGCTTGGACGGTGTTCTACGTATTTCGAAAGATCGGCATGGAACAGTGTGTACAGAGTTCCCGCGCGCGCAAGGTGCCCTTCGAACGGTAGATCAAGATCTTCAACGATTTTGGACTGTGCACCGTCAGCGCCGACGAGGTACTTGGATCGAATTTCGTATTCGCGTCCGGTCAGACGATCACGAAGCGTGGTCGTGACGCCATCGGCGTCTTGGACATGTGACACATATTCAGTGTTCATGCTGATCTGGGCCCCGCGCTTAGCTGCGTTATTCATCAAGATCGGTTCGACGATGTCTTGAGGCACATCGAGCAGGGTGCATGGGCTGGCCTGGAGATAGTTAGTTGCACGATCAGGTCCGGTGCCCCAGGTGCGCAGTCGGGCTACTTCTTCTCCGGCCAGGCTGGTGGTAAACAAGGTGTCACCCATGAGTTCCCAAGGCACGGCATATTTGGTTACTTCACCTTCAACACCTAGATCGCGCAACACTTCTGCTGCACGCTGGTTTGTGATGTGAGCGCGTGGTGTATTCGCAAGCCAGTTCCACTTTGAGACCACATGCACCTTGACGCCATAGGTAGCCAACGCAAGTGCAGTTGTCATACCGGTTGGGCCGGAACCCACAACGAGTACGTCCGTTTCGAAAGTCATGTCTATTCCTTGGGTTGTGAGTAGTTAGGCCTGTTGAGCAAAGGCGATGCCGAAGCCGGCGACCCATTCATCAATTGCTCGGTAATAGGAAAGTGAAGTGTTGTATTTACCTGCGACACCGAGGGCTGCATACGCCGCGATCCAGCAGCGCACTTCGTGACCTGAGTGACCGCCTTGTTCGGTCATCCATTCAGTAGTCCAATTGTGAATCGGTGAAAGATCCCCTGACGTCAAAATGTTCATGAGGTCGGTATCCCACTTTGGGTTCAGCGGCATGATGTTTGCGCGACCAGCAGCAAATTCAATTCCTGTGGCAATCACTCGTGCTTCGTGTGCAGCCTGTGCATCGGCTGGGCGATTACGGCCAGCAATGAGGCGTTCTTGAACTTCAGGTGGAACTTCCGAAAAGCGTGGCACAGGTGGGTCATGTGAAAGGCCACCTGATGCGATGAGCAGGACTTTCTTATCAAGGTTTGCAATGACTCGACCAACTGCTTCACCGAGCACGATGGAGCGAAGAGGCGGCCCCATCGGTTCTGCGACTGAGTTAATGATGATGGGAACGATCGGCTTGGCATCGAGTGATCCAAGTAGGAGTTCTAGTGATTGGGCGACGCCATGATCAACGAGCAAGCGCTCGCTATAAGCAATATCTACGTCTGACGCGAAGAGCTCTTGAACAATTGCTTCACCCAATTCACGGTCAACATTGAGCGGGCCGGAGAGTGTGCCGTAGTCACCAAACGAACGGGCCTGAAAGCCAACACAAAACGGCGGCATCATGTCGTAAAGTAATCCGTTGTAATGATCCGGCGCGAACATCACTATGACATCCGGATCAAACGCAGCGATCTTCGCTCGAGCATCTGCAAAGACCGCTTCAACTTCAGCCCGGACCCCAGGTCCAGGTTCGTTGAAGTTCATTAATGGGGTGTGGGCCATTGCGCAGATTGCCAGCGGCATAGGAGACCTCTTTATCTCGTCGAGATCTTCAACCTACTAGCATGCTAGTGACTGGTCAAGGGGGAAATTTGGCATTCCGACCCCACCATGGGTCGTCACTGACGACACTTGGCTCCTGAAAACGCCCCGCAGCTAAGGAGTCCGAAATGTCCCTTCCGGCTAACTACATCAATGGCCAATTTGCCGTGGGTACGGGTGCCTCGGTTCTTGCCATGGTCAGTTCCATTGATGGGGCATCAATGGATGAAGTGCAGGCAGGGTCAACGGGTGATGTAGACCACGCGGTGCGGGCAGCGTCGGCAGCATTCGTATCGTGGAGTGCAACCGCAACCTCTGATCGCACGGCATTTTTGCGGGCAATTGCTGACGGCATCGAAGCGCGAACGGATGAATTTGCCGAACTTGCGGTCAAAGAAGTGGGCACCACGATTGGCATCGCTAAGGCGGTCCAGGTGGGATTGGCTTTGGATGTATTGCGATCAACAGCAGATGCAATGGATGAACTGGTTCTTGAAGAACGCAGTGAAAACTTCCTCGCGGTGAAAGAACCCATCGGTGTAGTCGGAGCCATCACTCCGTGGAACTTTCCGTTGCATCAGGTAGTAGCAAAGCTTGCTCCAGCATTAGCCACGGGATGCACGATTGTTGTGAAACCTGCAGAGCTCACAACGCTTTCATCAATCGCGCTCTTCGAAGTGATTCATCAAGTTGGGCTGCCTGCTGGCGTTGCAAATTTAGTGTGCGGCGTCGGTGCTGATGTTGGAGAAGCGCTTGCTTCACATCCACTAGTTGACATGGTGAGTTTTACCGGTTCTACCGCTGCTGGCATCCGCGTTTCAATGCTGGCAGCCAACGACGTGAAGAAAGTTGCGCTTGAACTTGGCGGAAAGTCAGCATCTGTCATCTTGGCTGACGCAGATCTTGGTCGAGCAGTGTCAAGCACGCTGGGCGGGTGCTACTTGAACTCAGGGCAAGTGTGTTCGGCTCTGACTCGGTTGATTGTTCTCAAATCACAACAACAAGAGATCGAAGCACTTCTGGAAACAGCAGTTGCGAAGTTTGCGATGGGTGACCCTTTTGATGCAGGAACGCGCGTAGGACCTGTGGCGTCAGAAGTGCAACAGCGTCGTGTTTTGCAGTACATCCAAGACGGCATCTCAGAAGGTGCTCGCCTGCTCGCTGGAAGTGCTGTTGCGCCCGATCGTGAAGGTTTCTACGTAGCTCCAACGATTTTCACCGATGTGAAATCAGAAATGAAGATTGCACAAGAAGAAATTTTTGGGCCTGTACTCGTCGTCATTCCAGTTGACGATGAAGATGAAGCCCTTCGAGTGGCTAATGACACTGTGTATGGACTTTCTGGAGCAGTCTGGACGAGCGACGAAGCGCGTGGCGTGAACTTTGCTCGGAAAATGCGCACTGGTCAGGTGCAGATTAATAATGGAGCCTTCAACGCGCACGCACCATTTGGGGGATACAAGAAATCGGGAATCGGCCGTGAACTTGGGAAGTACGGACTTGAGGAATATCTTGAGTACAAGGCAATTCGATTCTGACAGGAAATGCGATGACTTCAAGCGTGCACGTAACCCGAGATAACGGCGTAACACTCATCTCAATGCAACATGGCAAGGTCAATGCTCTTGATCTTGAACTCTTGACGCAAATACATGAGGTCTTCGCAGGTTTATCGCCAGATGAAGTAGTCGTGCTCACGGGCAATGGTCGTGCTTTTTCTGCAGGTTTGGACATGCGCCGCCTTCTTGATGAAGACGCCCAATATTCGAATGCGTTACTGCAGGCTCTTACTGACGCGACGCTTGCAATCTTTAGGCATCCAGCTCCCGTCGTAGCCGCAGTTGAGGGCGCTGCAATCGCGGGTGGGGCTCTGCTGGCATTTGCGGCTGACTACCGCATGATGGCTGGCGGCGTTATTGGGTTGCCAGAACTCAGTGTTGGGGTTGCATTCCCACCAGCCCTTCTCGAAGTAGCGCGTTATGTCATGGGCAATGGCTTGCGGATGCATCTTCTGGGTGCGCGTGCGGTGAAAATTGATGAAGCCTTAGCCGCCGGCTTCGTTGACGAAGTCGTGGCGCCGGAATCACTTCTTGAATTGGCGCTTTCGAATGCGCGAGAGTTGAAGAACATTCCAGCAGTGAGTTTTGCTTTGGTGAAGTCAGTCCTTCATGGCCCAACTGAGCAATGCATCGCCACCACTGACGTGAGCGTGGCAGCCCAAGTTGCCAAG
>CANFTO010000002.1 GCA_947449945.1 Actinomycetota bacterium
AGATCAATGCAGTGATTGTTGACCGAGCTCTTCAGGGCAAGCGGGTAGTTCGCCTCAAGGGTGGCGATCCTTTTGTGTTCGGCCGCGGCTCAGAAGAAGTACAAGCGTGTATCGATGCTGGCGTCAGTGTCGATGTCGTACCTGGCATTAGTTCTGCCGTTGCTGGCCCTGCATCTGCTGGTATTCCAGTCACACACCGAGGGCTGGCCAACGGATACGCGGTTATCACCGGCCATCAACTCAACGATCTGGCTGCGCTCGCTCAGGTTGATCTCACCCTGGTGGTGTTGATGGGTGTTGCCACCCTTGCGCAATTGACCGACGGATTGATCACTGGTGGAAAGTCTTCGTCAACGCCTGTCGCGTTGATCGAGAAAGCATCGACTCCACAGCAACGAGTAACCGTTGGAACGTTGGCAACTATCGCGTCAATCGCGACAAGCGTCGGTGTCACTAATCCGGCAGTCATTGTTATTGGCGATGTTGTCACGGTTCCGCATCTTCTGGCGGCTGAACCTACATTTGCCCGCAGCAACCACTAACTCATGGCTGCACTCGTAGTACTCCTGGCTCATGGGAGCCCAGATCCTCGTTCAAGCGCTGCAGTTGAAGATGTTGCTACGCGACTTCAGGCGTTTCTGGCAGGCCCAACTGTGCGGGTGGCCTATCTCAATCACAACTGGCCAACGTTGACTGCTGCTATTGGTCGCGAGCGCGATGCTGGATCAATTCAAAATGTTGTGGTGTTGCCTCTTCTCCTGAGCAATGCATCGCATGCACTTCGCGATGTCCCTGCGGCTGTTGCTGATGCTGAACGCGATCACCGCATCTCGATTGTTGTTGGTGAAACTGTGGGCCTTGATCTTTCTTTGGCCTTAGCCCTTGATACTCAAATCGCCGAAGGTGCTCCCATAGTGGTGGCCTGGGCCAGTGGAAGAAGCCAGCAGGCGCAAACATCAATGCAGGAACTAGCACTGGCATGGTCAGCGCAAACGGGTCGTGAGGTGATTGCTGCGGCAGCAACTGACTCTGGGGAATTTTTGTCGACTGCTGCAGCGGACCTTCAGGGTCGCACCAACCGCCAGCCTGCCCTGGCCACTTTCACGCTCTTTCCAGGGGTGCTCGCCGACCAAGTGCAGGCTGCCGCGGATTGCCTTGGGCTGACGGCTACGACCCCACTGTTTGAGCAACCCGCGTTGCTTGAGATTCTTACCCAACGCCTTTCGCAAACCACACACGCGTAGGCCGTCCGTCCACCACAATTGGGGGCGAGCATTGATGGAGGATTTTCGTGGATCTTGTTGAACTACGTCGCAACGATTACACCCTTGAAGATGTCAGCCAAGAGGTCCTTGTTGCCTTTGGTGATTTCTTTTCTGATCAGTGCCCTACCTCTCTCGTGCGCGAATCGCAGCCACTTGGTTTTGACCAGGGCCTCTGGGATCGTCTGGTCGAGATGGGCACCACCACGATGGGTCTTCCTGAATCCGCGGGTGGCGACGGCGCCGGCATGGTTGAACTAGCACTCGTTGCTGAAGAATTTGGCCGGGCAATTGCACCTGTGCCTTACATCGAGCACATCGTCACTTCACGCGCTCTCGCTGCTGCGAACAACCCAGCATTGGCCGAAATCCTTTCGGGAGCTGCTGATGGTTCCCGCATCCTTGCCCTGGCAAATGCACCGCTCACACCAGGCACAAAGCAACTCGTTCCCGCAGGCGCGATTGCCAAGGATGTACTCGCACTTGCGGGCGAAGATCTTGTGTTGTTTAGCGTTGACACACCATTTGCCCATGTAGCGAATCAAGGTTCCACACCACTTGCATGGTGGGACTTCGATTCAGTAACACAGCGCACAGTGGTTGCTACCGGAGCAGAAGCGAAGCGCATCTACTCACGTGCGCACGATGAACGCATGGTGCTCACTGCAGCCGCACTCGTCGGTATTACCGAATATGCCCTGGGCCTCACTGTGGAATTCACCAAAACTCGCGAAACCATGGGCGTACTCATTGCCACGTTACAAGGAGTCGCATTTCCACTGACTGATATCGCTACCAATATTGCGGGTGCACGCAATATTGCGCGAAAGGCTGCCTGGTACTTGGACTTCTCCCCAGACGAGCGCCCTGAATTGCCAGCAATCGCCTTGGTTTACGCCTCACAAACCGCAACACATGGCACACAACAAGCTGCCCACTTCCAAGGAGGCTTGGGCTTCACTGTGGAAAATGACATCAGCATGTACTTCCTGCGCGCAAAAGGCTGGGGTTCCATTGCTGGCGACCCAAGTGCCCTACTAGCAACTATTGGCGATCACGTCTTGGCTTCGGTCAAGTAGTTCACGAAGAAGACAAGGAGACTCACATGGATTTCGGACTCGTAGAACTCAGTGCGCAAGATCGTGCCTTGCAGCAAGAGATTCGCGCTTTCTTGGCGGAGATCTTTACTCCTGACGTGTTCCAACATGAACATGAAACGGGCAGCGGCTTTAATCCAAAAGTTTATGAAGCCCTTGGAGCACGTGGTTGGCTGTATCCAGAACTCCCTGTTGAGCAGGGTGGTGCCGGCTTCACTCCAGTGCAAAAGCGCATCATGGAGCTTGAACTCATTCGTCAGGATGCGCGCGTCATGATGATGCAGGGAACGTCTTCGCTACCCATGGCAGCTGTGCGCAAGTACATGGATCCTGCAGTCGCTGATCCAATTCTCAAGGAATGTGCTGCAGGTCGCGCTGTGATGTGTCTTGGCTACTCGGAGCCCGACGGTGGATCAGACATCGCAAATGCCAAGGTGCGCGCTGTTCAAGACGGTGACATGTGGACCATCAACGGATCAAAAATGTGGACCACCGGTGCGCATATTTCGACCTACACCTTTTTGATCACTCGTACCGATCCCGAAGCACCAAAACATAAGGGCATCACCATGATTCTGGTGCCGTTGAAATCTGAGGGCGTCACGATTCAGGGTATTCGCACATTTAGTGGCGAACGCACCAACATCGTGTACTACGAAGATGTGCAAGTTCACGACAGCATGCGCGTGGGTGCAGTGAACAACGGTTGGACCGTGCTGCACGGACCGCTAGATGAAGAACACAGCATCGGCCTTGATATGAATGGCGGCCTTACCGATGTGTCAGTTGGTACTGGCATGTGTCGTGTACTTGGCTCGTCTATGAACGAGGTTGCCTCGTGGGCAAATAAGACCACAGGACCCAACGGCGATCTACTCGCAGAAGATATTCGGGTGCGCGAGCGCCTAGGTGCAGCAATGGTTGATTACGAAGCCGGCATCAGCACACCTGGTCCGATGGGTCGAGTGAAGGCCTCTGATGTCCTCGTGAAAAATGCTGCACAGCTACAGGATTTGGTTGGCACCGTCGGCCTTCTTCCGATGAACACCGAAGGCTCTATCGGCAACGGTGACATTGAATACGCCCATCGCTTTGCTCAAGGCACTGCAACCTATGGCGGCACTGTTGAGGTGTTCCGCACCATCATCGCGCAGCATGTACTGGGTCTACCTAAGGCTCAACTACCTGGCGCAAAGGTATTCCTGGCTGGCAAGAAGAAGTAACTATGCCCGATGTGGCTGAATTGCATTGGCGGGAATAACACCTAATTTTCCGGCCTGGAAATCTTCGAAAGCTTCGACGATTTCTTCCTTAGTACTCATCACGAATGGTCCATACGCAACCACTGGCTCACGCAACGGCTCTCCACCAATGATGAAGAGTTCGAAGTTTGGTGAACGCGATTCCTGGCTTTCACTCGCCGTGATTCGCAAGGTGTCGCCGTACACCATCACCGCTGTCTGACCTGAATGCAAAGGGCGCTGCTCTAAACCAACAGTGCCTTGACCGGCCAATGCATAAACAATCGAGTTAAAGCTGGGTGTCCAAGGAATATCAATCTGGGCACCAGGCGCAAGCGTGAGGTGCGCGATCGAAAGTGGCGTGTGTGAAATACCTGGGCCTTTGTGACCAGCAATTTCACCAGCAAGCACACGAAGAATCGCTCCACCATCAGCGCTGGTAATCAGCGCCGAATCCTTGCCCTGAAGATCCTGATATTGCGGATCGATTCGTTTCTTGGCACGTGGCAAATTGATCCAAAGTTGCAAACCATGGAATAAGCCACCAGCTTCAACAAGTGCTGCTGGCGGAGTCTCAATATGCAAGATGCCATTGCCTGCGGTCATGTACTGCGTGCCGCCATCGAGAATGAGTCCGCCTCCGCCATTTGAATCTTGGTGGATGAATTGACCATCAATGAGGTAGGTAAAGGTTTCAAAGCCGCGATGTGGATGCCATGGAGTGCCCTTTGGTTCCCCCGGCGCATATTCAACTTCACCCATTTGATCCATGTGAATAAACGGGTCAAGGTCGGCCTGGCTGATGCCAAAGAAGGCACGCTTCACCGGGAACCCTTCTCCCTCAAAAGCTTGAGGGGCGGTGATCACGGATTTCACCTGACGCTGCTCAGCTATCGCAGAAGCCGTAGCAAGGCGAGGAAGGGTAAGCGGGTCAGCGGTGATGGCAGCCATGGCAGTTCCTTTCGTTAAATTTAGTTTACCGTTCAACTACATTCCCTGCAACTCTCCCCTCATTTCTTTCGCCAACTGCGGTAATCCACAGCAAAATCAAAGGGTTCTCGCATTGGCTTCACACACTTCACTGATCCGATCTGCCTTGAGTTCAACGGACACCACACACGCGAGAGGCGCCATCAATGAACAGACCCATGAGCATTGGCATCTGTGCTACTGCCGTCATCGCTGGGATCACATTTCCGAACATCCCTGCGACTGCGGTTTCGGGCCCTGGGCATCCTCCCGCTCACGCATGGTTATCCGCATCGGCACCTAATGCAATTCCGAAGCATCAACACCCACGTGGGCGTCCACCTGCGCGAAACAACATCAGAGAAACCTTCGCAGATATCTCAGACACCTATTACTCCTTTGACGGGCTCGGAAATAACAGCGATAACCCGACATGGGGCGCCGCAGGCTCAACTCTTTTGCGCGTTGCACCCACTGGCTATTCGGACGGTGCATCATCAGCAGCTGGATCGTCTCGGCCTAGTGCTCGCGCAATTAGCAATGCCCTCAGCGCACAAGAAACGAGCATTACGAACGACCGAAACATGTCGGACTTTGTATATGTGTGGGGGCAATTCATTGACCACGATATTGACCTGAGCGAAACCGGCACCTCTGAGCAACTAGCCATAGCTGTTCCATCTGGCGACACATGGTTTGATCCAAAATCAACAGGAATCAAACTCATTGGCCTCACGCGAAGTCTTTTCGCATCCGGTACCGGCACTAGCGCAAACAATCCACGCCAACAGGTCAACGCAGTAACTGCATTTGTCGATGGCTCCCAGGTTTACGGCTCCAGTAAAAGTCGCGCAGATGCTCTACGCACATTTACTCATGGCTTGCTCCGCACAAGTACTGGAAACATGCTGCCGTTCAATACTGCTGGATTAGAAAATGCAAATGACTCACATGTCATGCAGGATGTGCAGCTGTATCTCGCGGGCGACGTGCGCGCAAACGAAAATCCAGATCTCATTGCAATTCAGACAATATTTATGCGCGAACATAACCGGGTCGCTACGCAGATGCGTGCGCAGCACCCATCATGGACGGACGAACAGCTCTATCAGAGTGCTCGGCAAACTGTTATCGGAGAAATTCAATCCATCACGTACAACGAGTTTCTTCCGGCACTGCTTGGAAGAGATGCACTTAACCAATATCGAGGCTACCAAGAGAACGTAAATCCAAGTATTGCCAACGAATTTTCAACTGCCGCGTTCCGCTTTGGACACAGTCTGCTCGATAGTGAGATCTCACGTTTGAATAATGATGGCTCGCAGGCCGCTCCATCAATTTCACTCGCGCAAGCTTTCTTTAATACTGGCGTCTTTAATCCAAGCCTGCCGAATCATGTTGGGGATATTGACACCTTCCTAAAGGCAGCAGCATCTGGCAATACCCAAGAAGTAGATCTCAAGGTTGTGAATGAACTGCGCAATATGCTCTTCGGCGCGCCCGGATCTGGCGGATTAGACCTAGCCGCCCTCAACATCCAGCGTGGCAGGGATCATGGTCTTGCCGACTACAACACCATCCGGCAATCGTATGGACTGTCTCGAGTGACCACCTTCGATCAGATCACTAGCGATCTCAAGGTTCAACAATTACTTCGCCAGCTCTACGGATCGGTGGACGCAATTGATGTGTGGGTCGGTGGCCTAGCCGAGCAACACACCCGCAACTCGAGTGTCGGGCCACTTTTCCAAAGGATTCTTGTCGACCAGTTCACGCGCTTACGCGACGGTGATCGAAACTGGTATCAAGCAGTCTTTCGGGGAGCTCAGCTTCAAGAAATTGAGAGCACTCAACTCTCCGAAGTGATTCAGAGAAATACCGCCCTCACCAGTCTGCAAAGGAACGCCTTCTTTTGGCAAGGCTGAGCAAATATTCCCGAAATGCCCCATAATTGACTCGTGTCTACTGCCGCTGACGATCCCGTTGAGCAAGCTGTGGACCGGGCTCTTAAGCCCCTACGCGATGATGCAGTGCGCGATGTCGAGGCAATCTTGGACGCAGCCCTGAAGGTTGCTGAACTCTCAAGCCCCGCGGCACCTCGGGTTGCCGACATCGTGGCTGAGGCTGGCACCTCAAACCAAGCCTTCTATCGCTACTTCACTGGCAAAGACGATCTCATGCAGGCAGTGATGGCCCGTGGCCTTCGTCGCGTACATGCCTATCTTGAGCACCGAATGTCAAAGGTTGATGAACCAACGAAAAAGATTGAACTGTGGATTCGTGGAATTTTGACCCAAGCCACCCACCAAACCGCCGCTCGACAAGGCGCTGCCGTCGCGGAAATTTTCGCAGTGAATAGCGGTGGCATCGATTCGAAGTCTCAGGAAGCAACTGTCGCTTTGCAAGATTTATTGATCGCCCCGCTCACTACCCTGGGCAGCACCGACCCTGTCCGCGATGCCGCACTTATCCGCGAAGCGTCAATGGGAACAATGCGCAATCACATGAACGCCCACACCAGTCCATCCCAAGAAGACAGCGATCACCTCGTTGACTTTTGCCTGCGAGGAATCAACACCACTCAATGACGAATTATGAATTAGACCGCAGTGTTGTGGTCGATGGAGCAACTGTGCGCTACGCCGTTAATGGCCAGGGCACTCGTGATCTCTTACTTGTACATGGTGCAGGCGCGCATCAACTTTGGTTCTACCGGATGTTTGAAGCCTTGCAAAAGGATTGGCGCGTCATCACCGTTGATCTCACGGGCCACGGATTCAGTGACCATCGAGATCGCTACACAGTTGAAACCTGGGCCAATGAACTCGCTGAGATTCTTCGCACAGAAAGTTCTGAGCCTGCGCTCGTAGCCGGTCACAGCATGGGTTCACGTGTAGCTCTAGCCCTGACAGCAAACAACCCTGAACTTGTACGTGAACTCATCATGATCGATGGGAATATTCGATCTCCTGAAGAAATTGCAATGTATTCAGACCGCAAGCCACTGCTCACTCCTAAGTACTATGCAACAAAAGAAGACGCACTTGCTCGCTTTCGCTTAGTTCCGGCCCAGTCGGAACCTGGCATGGACATACTCCTTCCCATTGCGGAATATTCAGTGGTCAAGCGCGATCAAGGTTGGTCCTGGCGCCATGACTGGAGCACCATCACTGAGCCTTATGACGAATACATCAACTCGCGGGTGCCACTGATTAAGCAGCCAGTGACCTTTGTCTATGGAACCGATAGTCCTGTTTCAGGTAAAGATAAAGCTGACTACTTCGTTGAGATCGCGACAACTGATGTCGATGTGATTGCAATTGAAGGTGGCGGGCATCACCTCATGCTCGACCGGCCAGGCGAATGCCTCGCACTCTTTACGGGCAAATAAGTACTTTGCCTGTTGACTGACGAGTTGCAATAAATTCCAACGCGTCTTTTGCCTCGTTAAGGCTAAAAACTTTGGAGATATGTGGCGACAGTCCGTCTTGGGTCATCGCATCGAGTTTCGCATCTCCTTGAGCGACCTCTTGAGGCAAATGCTCGGCAACTGTGCGAATCTCAAAGCCCTTGATGATTCCGCCTTTAAGCAATGGGAGATTTAGCGCAATCTTTGGAATCTCACCATCTGCGAACCCCACTACAACAAATCTGCCACCCCAGGCAATCGCCCGGAATGACTCTTCGGCGTACGATCCACCAACAGGGTCGATGATCAGATCAGCACCTGAGCCAGTGATCGCCTTGATGCGGTCTTTGAGATTTTCTGTCGTGTAATTGATCCCAGCGACTGCACCTAACTCCGCACAGACACGCAAACGCTCATCACCTGAAGCAACAGCGATCACCTTTGCGCCCAAACGCGTTGCAATGTCCACGCTGGCCGTACCCACGCCACCCGCAGCACCCAGGACGACTACCCAGTCCCCTGCCTTTAACTCTCCAATGGTGACGAGGGCGTGATACGCGGTGCGGTAGGTAACACTAAAAGCTGCGGCTTGATGCAAGCTAAGCCCCGTTGGTATCGGTTTGAGTGAAACCGCTTTGACAGCAATTTGCTCAGCAAAACATCCAACAAAGGATCCACCCATCACTAAATCACCAGGTTTTACATTGGTCACCTTGGACCCAACCGAAAGCACAACACCCGCAAACTCACTGCCAGGAATGAACGGTGTTGGAATTGAGACTTGATAAAGATTTTCGATAATCAAAAGATCAGGGAAATTGATTCCAGCGGCACGGATAGCAACTACGGCTTCATCTGGGCCTGCTACCGGGTCGGGTAACTCCTTGAGCACCAAACTTGACGGAGGACCGTATTGCTCACAAACCAAAGCGCGCATGTTCCTACTTTATTGATGAAAACAAGAGGCGGGTGGAATGTTTGAAACATTCCACCCGCTTCTCAAAGCCGAAGTGCGTTCAGCGCATTCCTAGTCTTCAGGAACTGTCTGAGTGAAGACTTCTCCGAGAAGTTCAAGTTCGGCCTCGGCTTTGAGATTTGGAATCAATTCCGAAGGCCACACGCTGTCGGTTCCCTTGTACTGACGTAGCAACTGACGAGCAACGGTCACCTGGTGCACTTCGGTTGGTCCATCTGCCAAACCCAGCACAATGCCTGAGTTCAAGAATCCCATGAGTGGCAATTCATGCGAAGTACCAATGGCTCCGTGAAGATGCACTGCGCGAATACCAATTTCGGTCATCACTCGTGAGGTCTGCACCTTGATCGCTGCAATGTCCATGCGGACCTTCTTGTAATCATTGAGCTTGTCGATCTTCCAAGCGCAGTGAAGAACAAGCAATCGGAAAGACTGCAACTCGATGTACGTGTCAGCAATCATCTGCTGCACTGATTCCTTTTCCGCAAGCAATGTTCCCTTGGTGTAACGGGACAGTGCGCGCTCGGCCATCATGTCGAGTGCCTTTTGGCAGTTGCCTACGGTGCGCATTGCATGGTGGACGCGGCCACCACCCAGGCGAGTCTGCGCGACAGCAAATGCTTGTCCAACGCCACCAAGGATTGCTGACTGTGGAACGCGAACATTTTCATATTTGATCAGTGCTTCAGATACATCTTCTGGGCCCTCGCCAGCCATGCCGAAGTTGTACTGAATGTTGATACCTGGGGTTTCTGCAGGAACCACAAACATGGTCATGCGACTCACCACAGGAGCATCTGGATCAGTGACAGCCATTACGATGAAGAACTTGGCCCAGCGTGCATTTGATGACCACACCTTGCGGCCGTTGATCACCCAGTCATCCCCATCTTTCACTGCACGGGTGGTAAATACTCCGGGATCAGCGCCACCTTGTGGTTCGGTCATTGAGAAGCAAGAAACGATGTCACCCTCAAGAAGTGGCTTGAGGTACTGCGCCTTTTGCTCATCAGTTCCGTAGTGAGCAAGAATCTCGGCGTTGCCTGTGTCTGGTGCCTGGGTACCAAAGATACGTGGTGCCCAACGTGATGTTCCAAGAATTTCGTTCAGCAACGCGAGTTTCAACTGGCCGTAACCCTGACCGCCAAGGTCTGGTCCAAGGTGGCAAGCCCAGAGCTTCTTATCGCGTACTTCCTGCTTCAATGGATTGATGATTGCAGCTTGCTGCGGTGTCATATCCTTGTAAATATCATGTGGCCAAAGTAGGTCAACCTTCTTGATCTTGGTGTTGACGAACTCTTTGGTCCAGTCAAGTAGCTCTTGGAAGTCGGAATCGACCTCGAAATCAATTGCCATGTCATTCTCCTTAGGTGATGTGTAAAGTCTTTGTGGTTACGCGATTTAGTACATGCCACCATCAACGCGAATAATCGCGCAGGATGTGTAGGTCGAGGCATCAGATGCGAGATAAATTGCAGCTCCAACAATTTCGTGAGGCTCACCAATGCGCTTGAGCGAAGTAGTGCTTTGCAATCCTGCAGTCATTGATGGGACATCCCACGCTTTAGAAATGTCAGTCATCATCGTTCCTGACATCAAGGTGTTCACCCGAACCGCTGGCCCGAAAGCTTTTGCAAAACCTTCGGTCATGGTGTTCAAAGCATACTTCGCACCAGCGTAAGGAATGATTGTTGGTGAAGGGCGAATTGATCCTGATGAACTCACATTGATGATCGATCCGCGGCCTGCGGCAGCCATACGTTCGCCCATGAGTGCAGTGAGGTGATACGGGCCTTTGAAGTTGAGATTCATCACGCTGTCGAACATCTGCTCAGTGACGTCTGAATTCTTTTCGTAAATAGGTGACATGCCCGCGTTGTTTATCAATACATCAACACGACCAAAGCGCTCGTACACCGCATCAACAAACGGCTCAATCGCATCCCATCGACCAACATGCAACCCATAAGCCATTGTTTCAACGCCAAATTTTTCAGCGATGTCATTGGCTACGGTTTCGCAGTTTTCCAGTTTGCGAGAAGCAATCACCACATGTGCACCTGCTTGCGCGCATCCATAGGCCATTTCCTTGCCCAGCCCGCGGCTTCCACCCGTGATGACAATGACTTTGTCTTTGAGGCTGAACAAATTGTCAAGGTAGCTGCTCACTTCACACCGTCCGGCATTGTTGCTGCGAGCTCAGCTGCCTTGCTCATGAGTTCGAGTACGAGTGGCCCAAATGAGGCAAGCGATGGGTTATCGATGTTGTTCTTCACGATTCGTGCATATGACATCTCAAGAACAATCGCGAGCTTCCAACGTGCCAGCACGAGGTAGTAAGGGAAGTCTTGGGTGCTGCGCCCGCTGATCTTTTCGTAGTGAGCCAAGAGATCTTCAAGCGGTGGCATGCCCTCCACATCGAGGTAGCGCATGTATTTGGAATCCGCTGCATCTGGAGCCATCGAGCCCAATGCCCATGCGAGATCCAGGAGTGGGTCACCGATCGTGGTCATTTCCCAGTCCACAACAGCGGCTAACTTGGTCGGCACCTCATTGGTGAACATGATGTTGGCGAATTGGTAATCGCCATGCATGATGCCCGGCTCCCATGAACGTGGCTTGTGCTTGTCGAGCCAGGCTGTTGCTTCTTCCAGGCCTGGCAACTCGCGGAACTTGTAGCCATCGAGGAAGGAAATCCAGCGACTGACCTGGCGATCATGGAAGTTGTCTGGGCGACCAAAACCTTCAAGGCCTTGCGCCTTCCAATCAACCTTGGCCAGCAATGCGCAGCCTTCAACTAACGCATACGCAAGTGCCGGTCGCAGACTTAAATCTGACTTGTACGGCTCTGGCCAACCATCGCCACCTGCCGGAGACCAACCGATGATCTGCTTCATCAAATAAAACGGGATACCCAAAACGTCAGCGTCTTCGCACCCAACGACGAGCTCACCATGCGGAACATCTGTTCCCTTAAGTGAGGCCAAGAAGGTCATCTCGCGCTTGATGCCATCGGCACGACCAGAATTGCGCGGTGGAATGCGCATCACCAGGCGCTCACCACCACGATCGACGAGGTACAACTCGTTTTGGGAACCGCCTGAAATCTTGGTCAGTTCCGGAGTCTGCCCGGCGCCTGGTCGGTTAACTGAGTCCATCCAGACCGTCAGGCGCTGCAGTTCTTCTGGGGTAAATGGGTGCTTGGTATCGGTAGCCATGGGATGAGAATAGCGTTCTTATTTCCAAGAATCTTGTTCTCTGGGAAATATCTTAAGAAATTTTCACACTTCGGGCCCACGGAAGGTTCAGCCTTTGACCCACTAGTTTTACTGGCATGCAGCTTGCCTTTGAATTCCTTGTCGCCATTGCGGCAGGAGTACTCGCAGGTTCAACCGGCGGTGGCGGCGGAATGCTCTTCGTACCCATTTTGATCGTGAGCGGCCTGAGCCCGGTCGCTGCCATCGCTACCAGCAACATCGGTGTGTTTGTTACTGCCGTCTCAGCCACCTTTTCAAATGCTCGGGCACGTCAGGTTCCTTGGCGCCGGGCTTTCATGATTGGCATTCCAGCCGTCGTGATTGCACCACTTGGTGCCTGGGTGGCCCATAAACTTCCTGATGCGGCGCTGCTCCTTGGCTTTGCATTACTCAACATCATCAACGTCGTCCTCACCAATCGCCGTACTGGCGCAGCAGCTGAAGAACATGACCAACACACCAATGATGCATCGATTGCTCAAATCACGGTAACTGGTGGTTCTGGTGGATTCCTAGCTGGACTTTTTGGCATTGGTGGCGGACTCATTACGGTGCCGTTACAGATTCTTTGGCTCAATACGCCCATCAAAGTTGCCGCTCGCGTTTCACTTGCAGTCATCATGTTTTCCAGTGGCGCCGCCCTTGTGGGACACGTCATTAATAATGCAGATATTCATTGGAGTACCGGGCTGGTTCTGGGCGTAGGCGGGTTGATCGGCGCACCGATAGGCAGCAAATTACTTCGCAGAATGTCCCCAAAGGCTGCTACCCGACTACTTCAGATCGTGCTTATTGGCGTCTCGATATATGTGATCTACCGAGCGTTTACCTAGGCGAACTCTTAACTCGATTGTGGATCCAACAAACCTTTGACACGCGCAGCAATGACTGCATCTTCGCGTGAGTTCACACCAAGGCTGCGATACAGCCGCAATGTTTCTTGACGAATTGTTGATTCACTGAATCCAAGTTCGCGTGCAATAGATTTATTCGTCTTGCCATCTTGAATGCGTTCCAAGATCCGCTGTTGACGTTCAGTGAATTCAACTTCACCTTCAGGAACACTCACAAGTGTCTTTCGCGCATTAGAACCCTTAGCCATCGCAACACGCAATTCAAGCAAACTCACAATCGACGACATGAAGGGAGCGCTCGCCGGATTCTCAGGCAACGACTCTTTGAACGTCACGATGAGCACATACTCCGGAATGTTGACGCGATTGAGTGGAGCAATGACAACTCCACCTTTGTGGTGCGTTCCAAGAACAGCTGGAACGAGCTCATCTCCCTCACTTGCATCCACGACCCAGGTTGTCCGGCCAAATGACAGGACAGAGGCCAATTCTGGGTTATTTTCAAGTGCTACTTCTGTCAGCAGCGCAGTATCAGCCACACCGTACGAAGACTTCAATTGCAAGGTACCGCGTGCATCCATGCCATACAACAGCACTTCCTCACATCCCCAAAAGTCGAATATTCGCAAGGCTAAAAGCCTTGTTAACTCATCCCAAGAAGGGTTTGCAACGAGTGCTTGGGAGAGCAACGTAAATCGTTCGATGCGATCTGGCAGTGGCTGAATTGTGGTCACACGATCACAGTAGTCAGTATCCGGACAATTGCTAGACCTACCGCGAGCCGCGAGCCCGCACGTAATCACTCACAACGTAATCGCCCAGTCGATCTCCCGAGGCAGCTAACACTCGCCCACCATTGCGTCGAGCCATCTGATCTAAGAAACGCTCCAGACTTGGGTCATCGCCCAAACGGAACCAAGAAATAGGCACTCGTCGACGAGTCATTAAGTCAACCTGAGCAACGGTCAGCGCAATCGTTTCATCGCTTGGCGGCCAACTGAAGTTTGAATAGCCTTCATCATCGATGTGGGCCGTTGGCTCACCATCCGTGACCACCATGACTACTCGCTGCGCACCATGATGCTTATCCAAGAAGCGACCGGCCAGCATTAAGGCGTGATGCAGATTCGTTCCTTGGATGTAACTTGCCTCTAGGTCAGGCAATTCATGTGGTTTCACTATCTGGGCAATATTTGCGAAGGAAATGATTTCCAAGGCATCGAGTGGATAGGCAGTTTGCGCAAGTGCATGCAAAGCGAGCGCCATTGTTTTCGCCGATCGCCAAGTATCGCTCATCACCATAGAAAAAGATTGGTCAATCAACAATGCCACGGCCGCGCGAGTGCGAGTTTCGGTTTCATGTACTTCGAAATCTTCTGCAGAAAGAGAAAGGGTCGCCGAGTTACTCATGATCTTGCGATTCACAGCATTACGCACAGTCTTCACAACATCGATCGGCTGCTCATCACCAAACTGCCACGGCCTAGTCATTCCCGTAATTTCACCCGCAGCACCAGTGCGATGCACACTGTGGTCGCCACGCGAAGAGGCATCGAGCGAAGAAAACACCTGACGCAGCGCCGTTTGACCAATGCGCCGTACTGCTTTTGGCGTGAGTTCGAGGTGGTCACCATCGCGTTGCAGAAAGCCCTCATCTTCCAATTGCTTTTGTATCTCGCGCATAGCCCGCAAATCATCAACGGCCTGGCGCCCGAGAGCCCGAGCAACAGCTGCTTCATCAATATTGTCGAGATTCGCGCGGGCATCACTGTCAGATAACTGATCCATGATCGACTCAAGATCAGCGAGCTCTGCAAGGGCTTGGGTTGCATCAGGAAGACCCAGCGGTTCATCACCGCTCATGCGTTGCTGGCCGGACCAGGAAAATTCAGGGCGCATGGTCTGAAGGTTTTCTTGAAGCCGAGACATCTCATCTTGCAAGCCCATATCCGCGAGGGCCTCCGCCATGGCTTCAGCGAGCTCTGCGCGTTGCTCTGGACTGAGGGAATCCATCATGCGCTGCATAGCCGCTGCCTGACGGGCGAGTTCATCAATGAATTCGGAGAGTGTCTCTGGAGCCTCAGGGAAAAAGTCTTTGTGCTTTTCTTTGAAGTCCTCGTAATCCTGCGAGGCATCCTCCCCCTGCCGATGCTTTTCCAGCATGGCGTTGAGGTCTTGCATCATCTCCTTCATCGCTGCCTTTGATTCAGGAGTATTCATTTGCTTCATGCTCTGCGTCATGTTCTTGAATTGCTGATCAAGCACATCACGCTGGAGACGATCCTTTAATTGATCAAAGGATTGCTGAGCTTGAGGAGACTGCCAGTCGTAATTTGCAAGCTGCTGGACGGCACGCCCAATTTCATCAGGCACGGTGTCGAGCATCGCTTCACGAAAACGTGCGTCATCTGATGGATCAGGAAAGAGTGCTGCTCGTTCTTGAGTGAGCGCATCATCGAGCAACTGACGTAGGTCAGTGAGTAGGCCATCCATACGCCCTGACTTTTCAAGTTCTTTTCTGCGCTGCTGAGCCTTGCGGAACATGTCACGCAACCCATCACGATTGTTCACTCCGTCGCGGAACATGTCACGAAAGGCATCTGTCAGTGACTGACCATCGAGCAGACGTCGGCCAATCTCGTCTACACCGCCGCCCGCATCAACAGGGGCGGCTAGCGGATCGGGCCCATCATGAAAGGACCCGTATTGAAATCGGCTCATGAGGCTCCGTAGCGAATAACCCCATCAACTGCGTCTTTATCAATTCGACGGGTCAGCCACAGGCCTTCAATCGCAAACTCAACGCAGGCGGCGGCAAGACCGGATGATTCGGCTAAGTGCGGCTCAACTGTCTGCATGAGTTTGCCCAGACCTTCGAATTGACCGAGTTCACCAAGCAGCGATGCACCTGGAGTGATGTCACCCGTTTGTAAGGTGTTGCCCTCATCGAACCACTCGACAAGTGAAGTCAGCACTGGACGAATGTCATTGCCACCGAGCAGTTGGCGCCAGGTTTCAGCAGTGGCCTTGCGAGCAAGATGGATCAACAGCTCTTGCTCGCGACCCTCTTCGCTGACATCGAACTCGACCTTGCCCCGCAAGGTAGGTACAACACCCATGAGATCGCCGATCCGAGCAACGGGATCCTTCTCTCCTGTGATCGCCGAACGACGCAGCGCAGCTCCCGAGAGAGCTTCGGTGCAAGCAATAGCAAAGCGAGCTGAAACGCCACTTCGCTGATCAATAGAAGACGAGTTGCGCACTTCTGTGGTGAAGCGCGCGACCACGTCATACATGTGGTCAGGAATAACTGCTTGCACATTTGCTTCCTGACGAATCAAATCAATTTCATCATCAAGCAGGAGCGGATAGTGCGTGCGAATTTCCGCACCGAAGCGGTCCTTCAGCGGAGTGATGATGCGACCACGATTGGTGTAATCCTCAGGGTTCGCGCTCGCAACAACAAGGAGATCAAGTGGCAAACGCAAGTTATAGCCGCGCACCTGGATATCACGCTCTTCCAGCACATTCAAAAGCGCAACCTGAATGCGCTCAGCCAAGTCTGGGAGTTCGTTCATTGCGAAGATGCCGCGGTTCGTGCGTGGCACCAAGCCGTAGTGCACTGTTTCTGGATCACCCAGGCTGCGCCCTTCGGCAACCTTGACCGGATCAACGTCACCGATGAGATCAGCGACCGAAGTATCAGGAGTTGCAAGTTTCTCGCCAAACCGTTGACTGCGATGGCGCCATGAAACCGGGAGGTCATCACCAAGTTCAGCTGCTTGGCGGCGGCAACCCGCACAAATCGGTTCCAGCGGGTCGTCATTGATCTCGCAACCCTCGACAACCGGGATCCACTCGTCAAGCAATTGAGTCAACGTACGAATCAATCGAGTTTTGCCCTGACCGCGCTCGCCCAACAACACAAGGTCATGGCCAGCGAGAATTGATCTCTCTACCTGTGGAATTACGGTGTCTTCAAAGCCCACGATGCCGGGCAGGCTTGGTACGCCTTCACGTAGGCGAGTGAGCAGATTTGCTTGCATCTCTTGCTTCACCGTGCGCGATTGGTACCCGGAGGCCACAAGTGCGCTGAGCGTGCGAGGAAAATCGGCTGGGACAGATGGGGCGAAATTGGTCACCTGCTGACCGTACGGTGATCTCCGTGATCGCGCTATAGATTCGCACGGAAAACTCGAAAGGATCGCTTACAGCGAATTGGCGAAGACCACGACGTTGCGCCCCTGGGATTTGGCTGAATACAGGGCTGCATCTGCACGGCGCAACGCATCATCAATGGACTCGCCAGGAATCCAAAGAGCCGCCCCTGCTGAAAATGAGGCTGGAATCTTCAGGGCATCCGTGGTGATGTCAGCTCGTGTTACGACATTTTGAAGCCGTCCCATGATGCGTTCTGCTTCATCGATTGGCGCGTTGAGCACCACGAGAAATTCGTCACCTCCCCATCGTCCAACGAAATCATTCTTGCTGATTGATCCAGCTAATCGCCCAGCAATCGCTTTGATGTAACTGTCACCAACAAGGTGCCCATACTCATCATTAACTTTTTTGAGATTGTCCAAGTCAATAATGACGAGTGAGCGTTCTTGAGTCGATTCATATTCAAGGCGCGAAAGCAACCCTCGACGATTGAGTAACTCTGTGAGTTGGTCTGTATCAGCTAATTCACGCATCTGCGATGCGAAAGCCGCCTCTTGCAGAGCCGCCACTAATGCTTTTTCTCGCATCATTCGGAGGCGCACTGCGTAGATTGCAAGGAGTCCAACAATCGTGATGATGATCAATCGAACCGTCTGAGCTTGAGCATTCCCATCACTTGCTAAGTGCCCGAAACTCCATGCCGATAACACCGTGATGAGGGAAATAATCGCCGTGGTCCAAATAGTGCCGAATACCGCAGCGAACATTGGAACAACTGCCAAAACGCCTACATACGCAGTCTTGGGTCCTTCAATTGTGTCTGCGGTCAAAATGATGGCGATAAAAACTAAGGGAGCCACGATGGACAACATGAAATTCGTGGTGCTCTTACTCATGTAGCCCCCTGTGCGTCCGTCAGTGATTACTCATCCTCCACCGAAGTATCGGACGAATGCGATCGTTTATTTCTTAGCTCTTCAACTGTTGGAGCAGTTCCACCAAAACGAGGAGGCAGCCACCAAAGATCGTCCGTGGTATTTCTAGGATATCTTTCTATCGTCTGATCCAAAAGTGCACCCATCACAGACTTCAAATGATCGGTCTCTGTATGGACATCTGCACGCTTTTCCACATCGATAGGTTTACCAATCGTGACGCCGATCGTTTTCCCCCGGGAAAGATCTTTATGTCCATAACCAAGAATCCGCTGACCACCAAATACCGCCATCGGAATGATTGGCACCTGTGCCATCGCCGCCATGCGCACGGCTCCACTCTTGAATGAAATGAGTTCAAAGGAACGACTCATCGTGCCTTCTGGGAAAACCCCGAGGAGCTCGCCATCCTTGAGCGCCCGAACCCCTTGGCGAAATGCATCAGAACCAGCATCGCGATTGACGGAGATATGCCCCATCGATCGCATCAGCGGACCTGCGACCGGATGCTTAAAAATTCCGTCCTTGGCCATAAATCGCACACGCCGATGTCCCACACGATCTGCGGGCAAACCAGCAAAGGCGTAATCCAAGAAACTTATGTGATTGATCGCCAGCACAGCGCCGCCCGTGACTGGGATGTTTTCTTGGCCGATGATGTCGAATTTCAAACCAAGCGCGCCAAAAAGCCCCTTGACGGTGAAAACAAGCGGGCGATACACAAGGTCTGCCATGCGAGAAGGCTAACGAAGCGGCAAGATGAGGCCATTGGTCCCCACCTGCGGGGCCAAGTTTCCCTCGTGAAGTCGATTTCGCGCTGGCAAGATGCATCATGGAGGTCATCACAATGTTCCACAACCGAGTCGTCATTGGATTCGACGGAAGCACCTCGGCAGAAAGTGCCGCACGATGGGCTGCTCGTGAGGCTCAATCACGCGGGCTTGGACTGACGGTCATTCACGCCACAATCCCACCGCTGAGTAGCAGTGGGGCCTGGGGCCCTGGCGCACCGATATCTATGGATGCCATTGATGAGATTCGCGATAGTGCACAGACCTTCCTTGACACCTTCGCTTCAACCTTGCCTGCGAGCGACATACAAACGCTGGTTCAAGTTGGTTCACCAACCGGAATCTTGCTCGCAGCATCAGAATCAGCGGCACTGATTGTGGTGGGTTCACGAGGTCACGGTGGCTTCAAGGAACTCCTCCTTGGCTCGGTGAGTCAACAGTTAGTGACGCATGCTGATTGCCCCGTCGTTGTTATTCGCGAAGAGCGCACCGTGGATGCTACGGCCGTGGTCGTAGGTGTTGATGGAAGTGCGGCATCACATGCCGCCGTTGATTTCGCTTTCGATTACGCAAGTCGCCATCATCTTTCTGTGCTTGCCATTCATGCGTGGGATGTTCCATCCTTCGACCTCATCGTGATGCCAAATACTCCAGTACCAATTGAAATTGGCGATATCGCAGACACAGAAGTGCGCTTGGCAGCTGAACTCCTTGCTGGCTACGAAGCGCGATACCCAGATGTCACCTTGGAAACTCGTGTGATTCGCACGACCCCCGCAAATGCCATCTTGAGTGTTGAGTCAGAAGCCTCAGTCATCGTGATGGGTACCCGTGGCCATGGCGCCGTCATAGGTTCAATCATCGGTTCTGTGAGCCATACCATCTTGCATCGAGCCAGTGTTCCCGTCATCGTGGTGACCGAAGAAGCCCACGACGACGACGCTGCATAAATACCTCTCCACTACCCTGCTCTCATGGCTAACAGTGACCGTTTGGTGTGGATTGATTGCGAGATGACCGGGCTATATCCCGAAAAGGATGAGCTCGTAGAAATTGCCGCCATCGTCACTGATGGTGAACTCAATGAACTTGATGCGGGTATCAGTTTGGTAATTAAGTGCAATGACGCTGCTTTTCAGCAGATGGATGACTTCGTCGTCAACATGCATACTGAGTCAGATCTCATCAACGAAATTCCTCACGGAATAACTCTGGAAGCCGCGCAAGCACAGGTGTTGGCTTATGTGATGCAGCATGTACCTGAAGCCAAGAAAGCACCGCTTGCTGGGTCAAGCGTCTACACCGATCGAGGCTTCCTTACCAAATACATGCCCGATCTCGATAACTACTTGCACTATCGCTTGGTCGATGTTTCCAGCATCAAAGAACTCGTGCGCCGCTGGTACCCACGTACCTATTTTTCCATGCCTGAAAAGCATGGCAATCACCGCGCACTTGGCGATATTCGCGAGTCAATTGCTGAACTCCGCTACTACCGCGAGGCAGTGTTCGTTCCTGCTCCTGGCCCAGACACCGCGGCCGCCAAGGAGATCGGCGAGCGGCATGTGGTCGATCACGGCTAACCCCTCCGACGAGGGCTGAGCCGGATTTTGGAGCCCAAGTCATGCCGCTAGTATTAGTTCTCCGCGCAAGCGGGTGAGATTGGTTTCGGCTGATTTCATGGTGGGTATAGCTCAGCTGGTAGAGCGTCGCGTTGTGGTCGCGAATGTCGCGGGTTCGAGTCCCGTTACTCACCCCAATGCACGACTAGGGATGATCGCGTCGACCACAGCCGCGGATTCTGACCTAGGACTTGTCAGTGCGCATGCGATGAAAGTCGATGCCCGCGAATAACCAGCGGTCATCGACTTTTTCGTACGTATCGAAGTAATACCCCACACTGCGCACAGTTTTGATCGCCGGGTCCGACGGGTACTCAACATGTTCTGGGAACACTAAATAGTCACTGATGGCCCAGATCCCGCTTGCGTGGGTTTCATCCACAATCGTGATTTCACTTTGATGGCCTGCATGAAAAGTGAACACTTCACCGAGAATCCCGCGGATCTGATCGCGCATCTGTTCTTTTCCCGCGAAGGTGTAGTCGGACTCGTGATTGGTGAAATAGCAAGTCGGCGTAAAAAGTTCACCGAACTCATCCCAAGCTTTGGTATCAACAAAGCGCCAATACTGCGCGCGCAACACACGAAGGTCTTCAATCGCTAGCAACCGGACCAGCGGATCGATATCACTCATGAGCTACTCCTTGCGGGTTACTGACCTTCTTGAGCTGCATGCGCACGAGCGAGTTCAAGCGCCACATCGATAATCATGTCCTCTTGGCCACCCACAACCTTGCGGCGACCAAGTTCCAAGAGAATCTCTGCCTGACTTACGCCATAACGCTCTGCTGCCTTTTGTGAATGCAGCAGGAACGAGCCGTACACACCGGCATAGCCAAGGATTAGCCCAGCACGGTCAATTACTTGCTGGCGCGGCATCATTGGTCGCACGATCTCTTCAGCCAAATCCATCAGAGCAAGCGGATTCACGCCGGTTTCGATTCCGTACTTCGTACTTACCGCTGCCAAAATTTCCGTTGGGCAGTTACCCGCACCGGCACCCAAACCTGCACTCGTGCCATCAAGGTTCTTCGCGCCTTCCTCATAAGCAGCAATGGAGTTCGCAACAGCCATCGACAGGTTGTTGTGCGCATGCACACCCACAGGAATTTCAAGGGCATTTACGAGAGCATTGACCCGACGACGTACATCTTCAGTTGTCATCGCTCCTGCAGAGTCCGCGATGTAAAGCGTGTCAGCCCCATAGGACTGCATCAACAACGCCTGCTTGACGAGATCTTCAGGGGTACTCATATGCGACATCATCAGGAAGCCAATGGCTTCCATTTCTAGCTTCTTGGCAACCTTGATGTGCTGCTCAGTGATATCGGCTTCGGTGCAATGCACAGCGAGACGCGCGACGTTCACCCCGAGTTCCTTGACCTCACGAAGGTCATCAGCGACACCAATTCCTGGAAGCAACAAGCAGGCTATTTCGGCATTGGTGGTGGCTTCACAGGCACGGGCAATTAGCAACTTCTCGTCGACCTTAGAAAAGCCATAGTTGAAGCTTGAACCGCCGAGGCCATCGCCATGAGCAATCTCAATAACCTCAACACCCGCAGCATCAAGACCCTTAACAATGTTGATGACATCGTCTTCGGTGTATTGATGGCTAATGGCGTGTGAGCCATCGCGCAGAGTCGAGTCGATAAGGCGGAAGTCGCGATGTGTCGTTGGCGTGCTCATGCGTTGGCTCCTGACTTGTGAATCGAAATCGCTTCGCCTACGCGCAAAGCGGCAGCCGTCATGATGTCGAGGTTGCCTGAATACGGAGGCAAGTAATCGCCTGCACCTTCAACCTCAAGGAGGGCCACAACTCGATTAGGAACAACTCCACCCGGTGTATTGAATGGGCCGGCTTCAATTACTGGTTCATTCTTCAGGTGATAGCCGGGCACATATTTCGCCACTTCTTCAACCATTTCCAGGATCGAAGCAATCACTGCATCGTGATCTGAACCTTCAGGGAGTGCACCGAACACGGTATTGCGCATCATGATCGGAGGATCTGCAGGATTCATCACGATGATGGCTTTCGACGTGTTGGCACCACCAATTTCACGAAGTGCAGCGCTCGTGGTCACGGTGAACTCGTCAATGTTTGCGCGAGTTCCAGGGCCTGCAGAAAGGGAAGCAATCGTTGACACCATCTCGGCATATGGCAACTCATCAATCGCGCGACGAATTGCGTAGACGATTGGTGTTGTTGCCTGACCGCCACACGTGACCATATTGACGTTCATTGAATCCAGATGCTCATAAAGATTCACTGCGGGAATAACTTTTGGTCCACGCGCTGCAGGAGTGAGATCCACTGCGACGATCCCGGCTTCGCGATACTTCGGTGCATTGCGTACGTGCACATACGCGCTTGTCGCATCGAAAATCATGTCAATGTTGTTGCCTGGATCAAGAACCCACTCTGGACCCTCGTGCGGAGCCAGTAGGCCAAGGCCCTTGGCGCGCTTAAGTCCATCACTTTCAGGATCAATACCTACAAGTGCGACCAGATCCAAAACATCAGAGCGAAGCATTTTGAACATCAGGTCAGTGCCGATATTTCCTGACCCCAGGATTGCGCAGCGCATTTTCTTCATGAATGCTTACTTCACTTCCACTGTGATTGAACCAAGACGATCAAACTCTGCGGTGAATGAGTCACCCGAAGACGCAGGAACCATCGCATGCAATGCGCCGGTCATGATGACCTGACCGGCCTTGAGTACGACACCCATCGGAGCCAATGTGTTGGCGAGCCAGGCAACAGTGGCCAACGGGTCACCCATGGCTGCAGCTCCGGCGCCAGTAGCGAGCACTTCGCCGTTCTTAGAAAACACCATGCCGATGTGTCGAGGATCGAAACCTTCAATAGGAACAACCTTGCCGCTCAACGCGATCGCGCCACCACTTGCAAGATCCGCAACCGTGTCGGCAAGTTTGATTTTCCAGTCAACAATGCGCGAATCGACGATTTCCAGTGCCGCAGAAAGCCCCACGGTTGCATCGCGAACATCGTCCACTGTGCAATCAGGTCCACTCAGATCCTTTCCAAGAATCAAGCCAATTTCGCCTTCGATACGAGGCGCAATGAACTGATCGCGTGGAATCGTGGATCCATCCTTGAAAATTCCCGATTCAAATATTGGACCAAAGTCAGGCTGATCAATACCGAGCAGTTCCTGCATTGCCTTTGACGTAAGACCCAACTTGTATCCAGTTATGACTTCACCGTTGGAAATCAGCTTCTCCACCAAACGTTGCTGAATCTCGTACCCGTCAAGCATGCCAAGTCCAGGAGCATCATCGGTGAACGCAGCGATGGCTTGCTTGGTTTGCCGAGCTTCGTACAAAGCATCGGCGTGCACTTGAGCCTGTTCGGCATTGATGGTCATGCTGCTCCTCGATCGATCGGTAGTTCAGGTCTCATTATTCGGCACGGGTCAGTGCGCGTGCGGTTCGCCTCGTAGCTGCGCTTTAGCGTAAGCACCGACTGCTAACCATTCGGTGCGCATTTCGGGTGTAGCGATGACAAAACTGGCCAGCTCCAGCGGATCAAGGTACGCAACCTCGTGAGTTTCTAAATCCTCAATCAGGAGCCGTGGACTTTTCCCTGCCCGATCAATGGCAACGCGAACCGCAGCAAATTCGTTCCACACAACCTCTTCTGGCTTGTCGGTGATGCCAAGGGTCCAGTTATTGCTCATGAGGGAGTGTCCTCTGCAACAACCTTCTTCAGCTCGCTCTTGAGAACCTTGCCTGCACCGCTCAGTGGGAAATCGGTGTGCGTAGTGAAACCACGTGGTTGCTTGTAACCGGCAAGTTCAGCTCGACACAGATCCTTAATCTCTTGCTCAAGTTGGGCTTGATCGCCACTCCATTGCGATCGAACCACCACAGAAACATGGGGGCTTTCACCCCATTCTGGGTGCGGCATGCCAAACACTGCAACGGACTCAACACCTGGGTGCCGCGCAACAACTCGTTCAAGCTCTGCTGGGTAGATATTGAAGGCACCGCTAATGATGAGGTCGTTCTTGCGATCAACAAGGAACAGATAGCCATCTTCATCCCGATAAGCGATGTCATTGGTGAATAAGGTGTCGCCGCGGAATCGATCCGCTGTTTCTTCTGGACGATTCCAGTAACCCGGGCTCACCGCTTCTGATCGCAGGGTGATTTCGCCAACCTCACCAGGTGCGCATTCCTTGCCATCGTCATCAACCACTGCAATTTCTGCATACATCGACTCACGACCACATGAATTGACTCGTGAGACGTCGCCAAGAGCAATCTGTCGGTGATCTTCAGGTGACAACATCGTGACGAAACCGCCAACTTCAGACTGGCCGTAGCGTTGCCAAAGATCACAACCGAGCAGTTCGAGCGCACTCTCAATGAGCGGAGCAGACGCTGGAGCCGATCCATAGCCAATGCGCGTCAAAGAAGAGATATCGACTTTTGGTCGCTCCTCTAAATATGACACCACGCGCTGCAACATCGTAGGCACCATGATTGTTGAGGTAATGCGGTATTTCTCAACAGTTGCAAGCACTTCTGGCACTTCAAACTTTGGCATGATCACCATGGTTTGGCCTTGATACGCCCAAGAAAGTGTGCGGAAGGCTCCACCAGAGGTGAAGAAGGGTGTAACGGCGATGTAGCGATCGTCATGGCGACTGCGATCCATGACAACTTGATCAACACAGCCTGCCAACATCGTTCGATGCGTATGCATCACTGCTTTTGGTAGTCCAGTTGTTCCTGAGGTGTAGATAAACGCGCGCAAATCATCTGGCTTAAGATCACTTGGTGTTGGATCTCCAGCAGACGCAGCAAGAATTGCTCGCTCATAATCAGGAGCTGCTCCTGCACCATCAATCTCCAACGCGATTGTGATATCGCTGTTTCCGGCTATCACCGCTGTTGCCGCTTCGGCAACAGATCCATGGAAGATCAACGCCTTTGCGCCACTGTCTTGTGCCTGGTACTCAAGTTCAGCGGGAGCCAAACGCACATTGAGGGGCACAAGCACGAAACCTGCTTTGGACAAACCAAAGGAGATCTCTGGCCACTCAAGGGTGTTTGGCGCGAACATGGCAACGCGATCACCTGGTTGCAGTCCGGCATTGCGCAAGTAGGAGCCAATTCGGTTAGCTCGGTCATTGACGGCAGACCACGTCAACTCTCGACCTTCACAAATAATTCCAACTTTGTTTGGGTAACGACGAGCATTCAGGCGTGGAATATCACCAACGAGCATGTTCTTGAGTCCTTTAGATAATGAAAGCGACGGTGCGAATGGCATCTTCGTTGTTGACCAACAGTGCAGTCTTTTTCACGAGCTGCAAACCATCAGCTGTGCGACGAACGGTGTAGAGGTAGCGACCAGCCCATACATGTGTGCCATTGCGATGTTCGTACAACACGAAGTTGGCACCAATATTGACGTCATCGCCTTGTTCGCCGAGCACTTCAAGGTTGCTGAGCATGCGGCGCATCTTCGATGGCGGGCTTTGTGAATAGCGGCGACCCGTTTTCAACTGAGCTAAACGGCTATGAATACGACTGCGATTGTCATAGATATATGAAACGTCTACCGAAGGATCTGAGTCGTCTTTGGTAGGCAACCAATAAATCGCATCGTCAGCCCACAGCGACTCCCAGTCGTCATAACGACTTTCATCCGCGTAGCGAGCTTCCAAGTACAGGAAGGCTGCAATGTCATCGGGAACATGAGTGTTTGTCATTACGCCTGATCCTCTGTCATGAGTTCCTTATAGTGCACCCACATGGCGCGCTGGGTGGTTTCTGAGGTGCGGTCGTATGAAGTTAGGCCCTTATCTTCCTGAACTTCTGAACTGAATCCGCGTGAAAGCAGCGCCCATTCAGGCTGCTTAGCCGCCAATCCAGCTTGGTTGCGCTCTCCCATCTCACCATCGTCAGCAATTAAGAATCCTGCTGGCCCCATGGCACCTTCAGCATTACGAAGAATGCGTGCATTAATTTCTTCTCCACCCGCAATGTGAATAGGTGCGGTGTATTGAATGGATTCATTCGCGGCAACTGGCTCAACCATGATTACGTGCATTTCAGCAAGGAAGAGGTTTGGCCAAATAAATGTATGTGGAGGGCCATCAACAAAACGCTTGTGTGTTTCATCAGCGCCAACCGCTGCTTCCATCGCCGCTACGTACTTGGCCATTTTTTCACGAGGGGTGCGCTTGAACCAAATGAATTCAGCATCTTGCGCCTGGTATTCACGTGAGTAATCGACTTCGTTGTGGCCGCCACCAAGATCGCGAGTCGCAACCAACAATTCGTCAGACGCATAGTCAACTTTGGCCGGCATGATTGCCTTATAGACCGACTCATGCGTGAAGAGGGGGTGGTATCCATCAACCTGTGATTCGTTCACGATTTTCCAGTTTGCTGCTGACCTGTGCTTCATCCAGCCACCTCGCAATTCAATGCGACCTTCTGGCGAAAGGCTCAATAGGCGATCAATAGGTCCCTTTGCCCGACCGATGTAATCATCGAAGCTTCCAGCGTTTCCATAAAGGTTGGCGAAGATGAATCCACCGTAGATTTCAACTTGATGCGCTTGAGCCATCCCCAGCTCTGATCGCATTTCAGCCATTTCTTGGTCGTAGCCCTCACGGAATGGAACACCCTGCAAGCGGCCATCGTTGGCGTACGTCCAACCGTGATACGGGCAACGGAAGAGTGCGGCGTTACCGGAATCTGCACGGCACAACATATTTGCTCGGTGGGTGCAGCGGTTGAGCAGCACGCGAACCACTTCATCCTTTCCGCGAGCAACAATGACTGGCTGACGGCCGATACGGCGAGTGAGGTAGTCACCCTTCTCAGGGATCTCACTGTCATGACCAACAAAGACCCATGCGTTCTCAAACAACGCGGTCATTTCAAGGTCGAAAATAGCTGGATCGGTGTATAGCGATCCATGGATTCGATCATGCTGAATAAGCGAAGCAATATCGATCGAAGATGCGCGATCCATTTGTGCTGTCATCTCTGTCAACCTTTCACTGCGGTGTTGATGATGCGTGGGATGTTTTGGGTGCCAACGCGAACAAATTCAAGACGGACTTCTGTACCTGGGGCCATTGGTGTGTCGGAAACTGTGCTCGTGGACACGATGATGCGATGCCCAGAATTCAGCGATACTTCAATGACTGGATAAGCCGCATCTTGCTTCACATAACGAGCGTCGACGCGATTCATCATGATGGAAACTGTGACTCGACCTGCAGGATCAACTGCCTCCCATACGCGTTCTTGGTGTGCACATTCATCGCAATGCAGTTGATCAAGATCAAGCGGATGCTTACACGCTGCACAAAATGGCAGCACGAGCATGCCTTCAGCTGAACCGGCCAAGTATTCAGTCAGTGGAGCGACGTCACTCGGTGCAGCTGATTCGTGAAGGAGCCAGTCGATGGTCATTGCTGTACTCCCATCACGAGTGCGTTCACGCTTTCAAGACGGCCACCAACAGACACAACCATTGAAGTACCGGCATCGGCAATCTGACGGTTGCCACCCTGGCCGCGTAGCTGGGTAACTGCCTCAATTAGTGGGGTCGCACCCTGTAAGTAGAACCCAGAAATTTGGCCACCGCCAGTATTTATTGGCAATGATCCGCCATGTCGCGTGTTTCCAGCCGCGATGAAGCTTCCTGCTTCCCCTGGCCCGACAACTCCCAACTCTTCCATCATGACCAGCGGAACGATCGTGAAAGCGTCGTAAATTTGAAGATTATCAATCGCGTCGACGGTCGTGCGTGCCTGCTTGAGCGCATCCGTAAACACCTCAGCAGCACCAACTGGGCGCCACGGAGAATGCGGTGCATGACGACGGCGCATAGTGTGACGCTGGGCCATGCCCCGAACGAATACCGGATTCAGTGAATTCGATGAGTTCGGCTTGGAAACGATGAATGCCGCAGCGCCACTGACTGGTCGAGCGCAGTCAAGGCGACGAAGTGGAGCCGCGACAAGAGGTGCCTCATCATATTTTTCACGAGTCAGTGGTTCTCGAATCCAAGCAAGTGGATTCTCTACTGCCCATGAGCGCTGTGCTTGCGCAACAGCGAACAGGTCATCGACACCTGCGTTGCGTTCGACAAAGTAGTGCTGTGCGATGAGGGCGTAAGCCGCTACTGCTCCGAGCATTCCTCCTGCACGTTCAAGTCCGCGGTAGCCAGTGTCTCCACCCATGCTTGCAAAGGCAGCTCCTGACGGAGCATTGGGCGAGATTGCTGCATCGGCGAAAACCACCACGATGTTGTCAGCTTCGCCAGCGTTGACCATGTCCGTTGCTTGCTTAAGCAACACCGACATCGTGGTGCCCTTTGACTCAAGTTCGTACAAAACCTTGAGCGTGCCAAAAGCTCCACGTCGCGAAAGATCTAGAGTGAGGTGATCGTCAGCAATCAGTTCATTTTGATTGATCAGCAACCCGTCGATTTCTCGAAGATCTAAACCAGCTTCTTGCGCAGCCATTGAAATAGCTGACAGAGCATTGCCAGTTGCATCCGGGATTTCTTTCGGACCACAAATGACAACGCCCATCCCAGTGATGGCTGCGGATTGACTCATAGCTACTTGCCTGCCTTGCTGAGGAAGTCAGTCGCAAGGGCGGTGAAATCAGCCGCGCGTTCGATCTGCACCCAGTGACCTGTATGTGGGAAAACATGAAGCTGCGCATCATCGATTGATTGCAACAACGTCATCGAACTTTCCAATGGGATGACCTGATCTTCTCGACCGTGAACCAACAACGTTGGATGTGCCACTCGAGCAAATTGCGATGGGTTCAGTGCCAGCAGTTCAATCCACTGCTGACGAGGTGCTGGGAAGAGAGACTCCCAGCGATCCTGTGCACCTTCTTTGATTGACGCTTGGTAACGCAATTCTCCAAGGTTTGCGGGCAACAGACTTCGGTCATACGTGAAGATCTCGAGGAGATTTTCCATTGCTTCAACCGATGGTTCATAACCCCACACGGCATCGAGACCGTCAGTCAGCTCAAAGGAAGCACCGACGCTGCCCATCAGCACAAGGCGATTAACCATCTCTGGATAGGTCGATGCAAACCAAAGTGCGAGCGCTCCGCCAAAGGAGTTGCCAATAATTGAAACCTTGGCTACACCGAGTTCATCAAGAAAGGTCTTGATATGGCGAACCCAGTCATCAGTGCGTGGAACGACGTTGCCATCGATTTCGGTGAAACCAAAACCTGCAACGTCAGGAGCAAGCACCCGGAACTGCTTTGCCAGCTCGGGCAAAATCAAACGCCAATTTGCGTAGGCACTCACGCCAGGGCCTGATCCATGAATCAACAACACCACGTCACCTTCACCACCATCGTGATAATTGGTGGTGAAGGTGTCGTGACGAAGACTTAACCCAATTTCTGGGTTGGTTGGTGCATTCACGAATTTGCCACAATCTGAGCATGTGATTCAAAGGCGCGAGCCATGTGCACAACTTCACTTGCAACCATGCGGAGACCTTCTTCGGCGCCAGCCACTCCGGTTCCGCCTTCATCGGTTGCTGTGTTGACGACACAGCCATATGGCGTTGGCCATCCACGAAGCGCATGAACAATCATGCGAATCGTGGAGAGGGTGTTCACCGCTGCTTGGTAACCCTTAGCTACAGCGATGCTGCCAACGGGAATACCGGCAAAGTAGGAGCGCTCATCGCGCGCCATATCTTCCGTGTAATCCAATGCATTCTTGAGCATTCCAGAAATCGAGCCGTGATACGCCGCGGCAGAAATGATGATTCCGGAGGCCGCACGCATAGCCTCAACGAATTCCTTGGCTTCAGGAGTTCGATCCGGATCTGTTGGGTCATACATTGGCAACTTCTTCAACAGGTCACCTGAGAAAATCTTGACCTCTGCACCCTGTCGCTGTGCTTCATCCAGTGCTATGCGCAATGCGCCATCACTTGATGAAGTTGGACTCACTGTGCCGCCAATACCGACGATCAACATAAACGTTTCTGCTTTCTTTGTGTTTTGCGGTTGAGATCAGAATGATTTTCTAGAGTCGTAGTTCGCAATTGCTTGACGAACTGCATTCGCACCGAGCTCACGACCCTCATCGAGGAATTCGAAGAAGCCATTCTGTGAGTCAATCTTGCGCTTGCTTTGGCGATTGACCTCAGGGATAACGTACTCAGCAAAGAGTTCGAAGGAACGCTTGGTTGCCTCAGGGTTAGCCCACTCGTGACCCATGAGCATGTAGGTGCCGAAACCACCAGTTTGCTCCTGGAGGCGAAGAATCTGCTGAACAGCGTCATCTGGCGTACCGATGATGCCTGCACCTGATTCCTGAACCATTTGAATCGAGGTCTTGCCTTCTTGGTAACGGGAAGGCTTGTTAAGCGCAGCTGCCCACACTTCGGTGATTCGAAGCCACTGAGCAACCATCTCGTCCATGCCGTAGCCGACATCCTTTTCAGCCTGCTCACGCGTTTCAGCGATGTGCATTGGGCCAACAAGGCGCCAGTTCTCGCGCTGTGGCTTTGGCTGACCGTAACGCTCTGCAGCTTCTTCTGCGATTGACATGTGATTTGCGAGTGCTGCGAAGCCACCTTCCGTGGTTGCAGCGGTTGAGATCATCGACAGGTTGTGCTTGCCGGCAAGTGCTGGTCCTGATGGTGAAACCACACACACGGTTGCGATTTCAAAATCGGTCATTGGCTTGAACTGCAGGATTGCTTCGTTCAATTCGAACCAGTCAGTCTTCATGGTTACTGGCTCATCTGTGCGCAGCAATTGCATGATCGCGTCAAGGCACTCTTCCATGCGGCGACGTTGGTCATTTGGGTGAATACCCATCATGAGTGCGTCTTGTGGCAATGCGCCTGGTCCAACGCCCATGAGCAAACGGCCGTTGGTGAGGTGATCAAGCGTTGCATAACGCTCGGCGGTCAAGAATGGGTTGTGGTACGCGAGTGAAACGACGCCTGAGCCCAGAATGATGCGCTCTGTGCGACGTGCAGCAGCCGCGATGAATAGGTCAGGTGCAGGAATTAACTCCATACCGCCTGAGTGGTGCTCACCGAACACAACCTCATCGAAGCCCAAGTAATCCAGGTGCTCGATCAAGTCAAGGTCACGGTGCAATGCACGCGTGGTATTTGCCCTTGCCGAATGGAAAGGAGAAAGGAATAAACCGAATCTCATTGCGTGACACTCCTTTGTAGAGATGGAACTTTGCTGGCGTTGTTACTCATTTGCTATTCCCGACTGCGCTCACCGCAACACCCATGCCGGTGATCCATTCAGGGATAGGTACATAGGTGAATCGACCAGCTGAGGCGCCTGCGGCTGCCCAGGCTGCGACCCACGTGCGAATTTCGTGCGTTCCTGAGCCCACCGAAGTGAGTTCAGGATCTTGATATTCGCGTAAAACAGACCAATTGCTGGTCGTTAAAGCCTCGAGGAACTTCTCATCCCATGGAGCGTTCACATACTTCGCTGCATCCAGAACTGATTTGCGCGCAATCGCTTCGCGTTCTTCCGAAGGCAAAGCTCGCACTTCAGCGCTCATTGACGGCGGTTGATGTGAGAGGCCACCTGAGCCAAGGAACAACACCCGCTTATTGGTTGTTGCCATGAAGGCTCCAACAGCCTGAGCCAGATCAATTGCTCGTGAGACTGACGTACGTGGCATTGATGCGCAGTTCAACACGATGGGAATCACTGGGATTGCATCAAGTGCGCTGAATAACTGCATGAATGTTTGTCCGAAGCCATGATCGATACGAACCTCGCTACCAACAGCGACATCGAAATCATGACTCAACAGGTGCGCAGCTAGCTGGTCTGCGAGTTCAGCTGGAACCACATACGGATCTTCTGGGGTTCCCCAGTCACCGAATCCAATCGCCGATGTTGCAATCGTGATCGGTGGCACGATTCCCTGAAGCGCCCGGAAATGATCGGGCCCAAAGAACACTACGAGTTCAGGATCAAAGGCTTGAATCGTTGCCTTGACTTCCTCGATTGCATGAAAGAAGGTCGCGCCAGCCTCGCCAGCATCAACATTATCCAACAACGGGCTATGCGAAGCACAAACGCTTAAGAACTTTGCACTCATTGATGAGCCTCCACATATTCAGTGACGATCGCGTTGAACGATTCTGGTTGTTCCCACTGCGGCCAATGACCTGCATCGTCAATAACTTTGAGTTCACCCTGTGGAGTGATTTCAGCAGCACGCTGGGCACCCTTGACTGATCCACCTGGATTGTGTTCGCCCCATAGGTACAACACCGGAACACTGATCGATGCCAAGAGCTCAGGTGTCAGGCCAAACTTCACTCGCCCTGGTGAGTCATACGGAATCATCTGATGTAAAGCAGGGATGAGTTCGGGAGCACCTGGTTGTGAATACAACGCCAAGCGCAGGTCGACGAGTTCTTCTGGGCAACGATCAGTGTTGTGGAACAGGGTATGCAGACGATTGCGCACCGTGTCGCGATTCAGTGTTGCTAATTCATCATTGGCTTTCTTCCAGGAATCACGATCTTTGGCCTCATTCGCCGGCTGACCTTCAGGCCAACGGAACACTGCACCAGTTGCATTCACAACACACGTCACTCGCTCAGGGCTTTCAATCGCTAACCATGAAGCTACCCAGGCACCAAGCGACAAACCTACGAAAGCGGCTTTCTTAATATCCATAACATCCATCAGGTCACGTACTTGTTGGACGTAATCTGGGATCAAGTAATCGATATCGGTTCGCTTATCGCTCAGACCATGTCCAACAAAGTCAAAGGCAATGACGTGGAAGTTTTTTGCTAATGCATTGAAGTTTTTTGCCCATGCTTCTGCGTGACCCCCTGTGCCATGAAGTAAGAAAATGGCAGGGCCACTTCCTGCTTCAATGCATCGGGTGCGAGTCCCCTTCGCATCTCGATACACCACTTCGGTGCCTAACATCATGTTCCACAATGTTGAATGACTCATGCGGCAATCCCTGACAACACAGTGGTTTGATATTCCTCAATCCGGTCCGAGAAGGCATTGAGGTCACCATCCCAAACTGAAAGAAATACGCGATCGACGCCAATGTCATTGAGCTCCTGCAACTGCTCAAGAGTTGCTGGAGCAACCATCGTGATTTCTATGTCACTTGGATTTTTACCAGTACGTTCGCATTCATCGGCAATTCGTTGCTTAACCTTGCGAACTTCATCAGCACTTGAGCGCATGAGATGCATACCCGCTCCAAAACGCACGGCGCGACGAACAGCTGCCTCAGAGATTCCACCAATGACCAGTGGAATCGACTTCGTTTCGGGCTGCGGAGTGCAATACATATTTTCAAAACTGACGAATTCGCCCTTGAACGTGGCCGGCGATTGAGCCCAAAGAGCAGTCATCGCTTCGAGGTATTCATCTGCACGTGCACCTCTACGAGCAAACGGCACGCCCACCGCATCGAATTCTTCAGACAACCATCCAAGACCTAAGCCAAGGATGATGCGTCCGTTCGATAACCGATCCAAGGTTGCCATCTGCTTAGCAAGCACGACTGGATTGCGAATCGGAAGAATCACAACGCCGGTCGCCAACTTGATTTTGCTTGTTGAAGCTGCGAGATAACTCATCCACACGATCGGATCAGGGAGATCGTCGTTGCCCGTGAGCCCCATTCTTCCGCTGGAATCAAATGGGTAGACAGAGTCGTACGAGGCAGGAACCACTACATGTTCCACCATCCACAGCGACTCACAATTATGAGCCTCTGCGATGGCACCAAGCTGCGCAACGTAGTCAGGGTCAGATGCACCCTTACCCGTTGGAACTCGAGATACCCCAAACTTCATTGGACGACCTACTCGCCACTCTTTGGCTTGTAGTTCGGATCAGCCGCGCGTTCATCAGCGAATTGCTGACGAGCCTTCTCGCGTGCTGCGAGCACCCCAGGAGTGAGATCCGGACGTCGCTGAATCGCGTACTCCTCTGCCTTGATCATCCACTCGGTACTGCCGGTGAAGTGCGGAATCACTTCATTTGCGAACAGTTCATATGACTTCAAGGTGTTCACTCGATTGGCCCACTCATGTGCCCAGAGCAAATAGGTGCCGAAACCACCAGCTTGTTCATACAAGCGCTCAATCTGCGCGATGGCCATTTCCGGAGTGCCAATGATTGCGAAACCTGATGCGACCAGGGTCTTGGCCCATGAACCATCAACTAAACCTGATGCAGGGAGAATTGGCAGCGTGCTGACGTCCTTCATGTAGTACGCCCACTCTTGGATGCCTTGTTCAACATCTGCGTAAGCCTGCTCTTCAGTTTCAGCAAGGTACATCGGGCCAACCATGCGCCACTGGTCACGGGAAACAGGAGTGCCATAACGCTCTGCCTGCTCTTCCATAATGTCCCAGTGCTCGGCAAGCACGTTGAAGCCTGCTTGCTGGGTTGCATTCATGGACAGCAACGTTGCACCGAGGCGACCTGCAAGACGTGGACCGTTTGGCGAGATCGTTGCTGCGATCGCAACGTCAATGTCTTTGCCGTTGTATGGCTTGAGCTGCAATGCAGCGCCGTTGAGTTCGAACCAGTCGGTCTTCATTGTGACGCGCTCGCCACGAATAAGCGCCATGATGGCTTCAACTGACTGCTCCATCATTTCGCGCGTATTCAGCGTGCTGATGCCCATAGCTTCTGCGTCATATGGGAGTGCGCCTGGGCCGACACCCAACATGATGCGACCATGCGAAAGGTGGTCGAGCATCATGAAGCGCTCAGCCACGTTGAATGGGTGGTGGTAAGGAAGCGACACCACACCGGCCCCTAGTTTGATTCGTGTGGTGCGTGCAGCCACGTACGAAAGGAATACATCGGGAGACGCAACGAACTCCCAGCCTGTTGAGTGATGCTCACCCATCCAGGCCTCATCGAAACCAAGGCGATCCATGTGCTCAATGAGCTCAACATCGCGTTGGAGCGCGAGCGTTGGACTCTTGCGGCTTGAGTGCACTGGGGAAATGAATGTTCCGAACTTCATGCGGCCAGTTGGCTTCGACATGCCGGTATCTCCTAATTCGATGGTGACTGAGTGGTGCGAGAAAAGCGTGGGGTAATCCCTGACCTAATTCCGAGGCTGGCAAACGAAGGCAAAGCTCGGCGTTGCAAGGCAGCAACGAACACGTGCTCAACTCCCTTCGGACCAGCTCCGGAACGTGAACTTCGCCCGACAAAAGTTTTTTCGCCGACACTTGTTCATTGAGTGAATGGAACGTATGATCTCGCGCACGCGTTGTCAATGGTTTTGCCCAACAAAGATGGAAGGGATGCGGTAATGACCACTGTTCCCTCCCCTGTCGCAGGGATTGCCCAGGCTCGAGCAAGCAAGCGTGGCCCCATTCGCGAAGCCCAAAAAGAACTCACCCGCCGGCGCCTGATGGATGCGGGCCTGGAGATCTTCAACGAAAAAGGCTTCGATGCCGCGACGGTGGAAGAAATTACTGAGCGTGCCAATGCGGGACGAACCACCTTTTACTCACATTTCACCAGCAAATCTGACATTGCTGTGGCCATTGCGGTCTCAGAAACCGTCGAGCTCAACGCTTCCGTCTCAGCCCTTGGCCGAACCGACCCTTTTGAACCAACCTCGCTACAGGACTGGCTAGATGATCTTGAAGCTAGGTTCCGTGAAGATGCCATGCTGGTCACCCTGGTCATGCTCCATACCGAAGTCGCGCAAGAGTTCTTGCACGTGCAGGAGGCAACGGCCCGCAATGCACTGGATGGCTGGCTAGAAGCAGGCTTGGTTCCCGAGATCGAGGATCCACTCGAACAAATACGGTTACTACTGCTGCTCGTCAATCGCTGGATGTATCTCTACGTGACGCAGGGTTTGCCGGTGCCATCAGGAAGTCGAGAGGGTCTGTTGCTCTTTGTTCAAACACACCTTGCAACAGTGTTTGCGAACCCAGCATGACCAATAACCGTCGCACCGCCGCGGTCGTCACCATCGGCAATGAAATTGTTGAAGGACGCATTGCAAATGAAAATTGCATGTGGTTGTCACAACAACTCATAGAGCAGGGCTACTGGCCGCGCATCAACATCACAGTTCCTGACGAAGAGGCACTCATTGTTGATCTGTTGACGATGGCCGCTCGATCATCTGATGTCGTACTCGTTAGTGGCGGACTTGGTTTTACGCCAGATGACATCACTCGCAATGCAGTGGCCCGAGCCTTCGAATGCGATCTTGAAGTGAACGAAACCGTTGCCTCCGAAATGGCCAGCCTGTGTTCTTGGGCAACGCCTGACCTTGCTCGCAAGGTTGCAACTTTCCCTGTAGGTGCAACGCCAATTTATTCACCTTGCGGTGGAACACCAGGTTTTCGCATTCACAATGTTGTGGTGCTTCCAGGTGTGCCCACTGAAATGCGGAGCATGTTCGCGGTGCTTAATCTCCCTGTCACGGGAACAGTTATTTCATCTCGCACCCTGACGTTTGAAACAACTGAGGATCAAATTCTGGAAGTGTTACATGCGTTCGAAGGTGAGCATCCGGACGTGCGCCTGGGGTCATACCCAAGCTTCCACGCCACTATGCCACTGGTAGAAATTGTGGTGACCTCCCATTCCACCCCAGCACTTAATGCCGGGGTGGAATGGCTATCGGCACAAATGTTGCCGAAAGTTGCTACAGCGTAATTCGTTTAGAGATCGCTCACTTTTCGAAGTGTGTGTCGATCCGTATGCGCGAATGGCTCATTGAATTCCTTCATATTGAGCATGGTCACCTGATCATATGAAAATGTTCCATCCCCAACGGTAATCGTCACTTCATATGTGCGACTGCTTGCGTTCTTGGCAAGGTATTGATTTTCACCAATCGCATACCGTTCATCGCCGATTGCAGCCTTCATTGTCCAGTGCTTCGAATCAGCCGTTGTCACACCGCCGGCAAGCACAGAGATTCCACGAGGAACAACAAAGCCCTTCATCACTTCACCGGTTGCTGCATCCCAAAGCCAGTAACCCACTTCAGTGTGAAATGGGTTTTCCTCATCATCACGCCACATTGCAGACTTGTAATCAAGTCCGTACAAGACCTGTGAACCATTGTCGACTGGGCCAAATGGCTTCATCGTGCACTTCTCGCGGTAATCAGTATCAAAGACAACGTTTTTACTGTGTTTGAATGCGCGATCGACTCCGCCTTCGCCTTCCCATTCACCTGCAAGACCTGCCAGTGGGCCCCATTCATTACTCATGTCGACTCCCTATCGATTCTTGGTCAATCAGATCTCGTGCAACACTCTTAGAGATAGCGAACCACAATCATTGCTCCGATGACCACAAATATGACTACGACTATGTATTGGTCAAGCCAGGCATCAAGCCATCGAGTGAGTCGTGCATGTAAGCCCTCACTCAAGCCAAACGTGTTGCGATAAATGTTGACCCGAGTCATCGATGCGAACACCATGGTCGTGGTTACAGTCACCAACAAGCACCATGGACACAAGGCACCAATATTGAAGTAGGCCTGGTAGAGCAACCAATAGGCGAACACCAATCCGGCGGTGTACACAACCCAAGCTGCATTCATGAACCAGCGAGGGAACACCACGCCAGCAAGGGACGCTAAGGCGATCGTGATCACCACAGGCTCCGCAATGAGACCTAAGAATGCATTGGGAAAACCAAGTAAAGACGCCTGCCAAGAGGCACCAACCACACTGCAGGAAATTTTGGCACTGATATCGCAGGAAAACACTGCGTTGGGGTTGGCAGCCAAGGTAATGGCTTCGGCGGAGAGCACCAATGATGCGATCAGTGAAAGTAGCGAAGAGACCAACATTTCACTGAAGGCTCCGATGTGGCGAGCCTTTTTCGCAATCGGACTGAACACCGAGCTTTCAACCAACGCTTCTGCGGACATGAGTGAAGTATCTATCGCGCTGTCGGCATATCAAAGGAGGCACCCAGTGCATCTTGTGGCCAGCGGGCTGTCACGACCTTGCCACGGGTATAGAAATGCACGCCTTCAGGACCATGCATGTGGTGTTCGCCAATGAGTGAGTCTTTCCATCCGCCAAATGAGTGATAGGCCATCGGCACAGGAACAGGCACATTTACTCCAACCATGCCCACGTGAACTCCGCGAATGAATGCACGGGCAGCTGCTCCACTGTTGGTGAACACTGCTGTTCCATTGCCGTATGGATTCGCGTTGATAAAAGCGATTGCCTCATCGAGCGTGTCTACTCGCACTACGGCTAACACTGGACCGAATACTTCTTGTTGATACACATCCATCGATGAGGCAACACCATCAATCAACGTTGGGCCGACAAAGAAGCCTTGCTCAAAACCAACAACTGAAATTTCTCGACCATCGACGCGAACTTGCGCCCCTTGATCTTGAGCCGAAGCAATCAGATCAACAATGCGTTGCTTTGCATGCGCCGTGACCACCGGCCCCATCTCAACCCCGGCGTCGCGTCCAGAACCAACGCTGATTGCACGCGCTTGTGAATCAAGTTGTTCCACGAGTTCATTCGCTGCGGCACCAACCGCGACTGCAACTGAAATAGCCATGCAACGCTCGCCGGCCGAGCCAAAGGCAGCTGCAGTGAGGTGACTTGCGGCAAATTCGAGGTCTGCGTCTGGGAGCACAACCGCGTGATTCTTTGCACCGCCAAGAGCCTGAACTCGTTTGCCAGCAGCAGTTGCACGCGCATGAATATGCCGGGCAATTGAAGTTGAACCCACGAACGAGACAGCGGAAATTCCAGGATGATCCAAAATTGCGTTGACAGTTGATGCGTCACCTTGCACCACGTTGAAGACACCGTCTGGCAGGCCAGCCTCTTTCCAAAGCCGCGCGAGCATGAGCGAAGCGGACGGATCTCGCTCACTTGGTTTCAAAATAAAGGTGTTCCCGGTTGCAATCGCAATTGGGAACATCCACATGGGAACCATCGCAGGAAAGTTGAACGGCGTAATTCCAGCAACTACTCCAAGTGGTTCCCGATATGAGTAACTATCGACATCCGCGGAAACCTGATCAGAAAATTCACCTTTCAGTACTTGTGGAATACCGCAGGCGAATTCAACAACCTCTAATCCTCGCTGCACTTCACCAAGCGCGTCAGAAAGCACCTTGCCGTGTTCATCAGTGATGAGTTCAGCGAGCTCTTGTGCTCGTGCATTCACCAACTCACGAAATGCGAAGAGCACCTTGGTGCGGCGACTCAACGACGACTGACCCCACTCCTCAAAGGCACGGGCAGCGCATGAAACTGCGGCATCGACATCCGCGGAGCTACCAATCACAACCTGCGCCTGTTGCTGACCTGTCGCCGGGTTGTACACGGAAGAAGTGACTGATCCAGAGCTTGGCTTTAGCGCCCCATCAATCCAGTGCTCAATGCTTCGCACGTACGCCTCCTGCATAATCATCGGTATGCCCGCTTCGTCACGTCCTTTGACGCAGCCGCACCCTGATCGGTTGCCACCTGACCATGAGCACTACGAAGAAATCATCCTCTGCCATAGCGCCGCCCTTGCGCGCGGGGATGCCGGTTACCTGGACCCCACAAATGGATTGTTTGTCATGACAGCTGCAGCCCACCTCGATCGAGGAAAGTGCTGCTCCAACGACTGCAGGCACTGCCCTTATGTGGCGTAGGTCAACTCTGGCAATCACGTTTGCCGGAGTTCTCGCATTGCCACTTGCACCTGTTGTTGCTGCGGGTCCAAACGTGGTGGCTAAAGGCTCGTGGTCCATGGTGGAGATGACTAAGGATGTCAACCACGACGGAGTCATTGACGGCGACGGTGGAGTCCCTAAATCAGGAGCACTTTCGCTGACCCCATCGAAACAGATCGTTGGCACGGGAAACCACATTGCGCAACCGAATGAACGACTCATCGGTGGCACTCTGTCTTGGTACCTCTCGCCCGCAGGCTTCCCTGTATCACTCAATGCGTGCGCTTCAACTGGCGATTCATATCAATGGACTTTGCGGAACTCCGCTCATCAAGTCGTCGCTGCGTTGGTCAAAAAGCCACTCACTTCAAAAACCTGCCGCACTCGAGTGACTCTCCCCGAAGGCGACTACACCTTCACGCTCAATGTCTGGACTGGATCACACATCAGTTCAATCGATCTTCCGGCCCGAGTGAATAACATCGTCTTCTTAAGTCTCGGTGATTCTTATGCATCTGGCGAAGGTAACCCTCGCAATGTGGACGCATGGATCACGCAGGGCGGGCTTTTTTCCACCTTCACTCCATACTGGGATGAATCCGGGTGCCATCGCAGTGTGCGTGGAGCACCCGCGTTGGCGGCACTTGCGCTTGAAAAGGTATCGCCACAAACGTCCGTCACGCTCGTTGACGTCTCTTGCAGTGGCGCAACGATTCGACAAGGAATCTTGGGCACACAACCGGGAACCTCTCAATCCCAAGTTGCACTTGCAAAGACAATTCTGGGGAATCAAAGCGTTGACGTCATCTCACTATCCATCGGCGGGAATGACGTCGGGTTTGGGTCTGTTCTGAACTCTTGTTTCACGACAGCCAACTGCCCACTGGCCAAACCAAGTGCTGGCCCACTGCAGAACTACCCAACGCTGAATGCAGGAGTCAGTGACCAAACAACAAAACTTGCAAATGCTTACGCCGATGTAGCGAACTGCTTGGCAGGAAAGACCTGCACGAATGCACCGACTCTCTCCCCAACTGCATCCGTTCTTCCTACGTTGTACCCAGACATCGCCCGTAATAGCAATGGCAGCATCTGTTCATATCTGACTATGACTCAAGAAGATTTCAGTTGGGCTCGATCATCAATGCTGAATCCAGCACCGCCAACATCAGTTACGTATCGGACATCAGCACAAACATCTGTTGCGCTTCCCGTGAGTTCATCCTTGAATCAACAGATCAGCAACACGGTGAACCTGGGATGGAAACCGGTTACTGCGAGCTGGACCCGCTCAGGTGATTCACCTATTGGTCACGGCATCTGCGCAGGTTCACAAAGTTGGGTCTTTGGCGTACAACTTGGAGGATCAATGGTGGGCGCCGCTTTTCATCCAAATCCCACGGGTCAAACCCAGATCGCCGCCTCCATCGTTGAGGCAGCCAAATTGGCCACTGCCTAGGCTGTTATAGTTTCCCCTCGCAATACGCGCCGCTAGCTCAACTGGCAGAGCAGCTGACTCTTAATCAGCGGGTTGGGGGTTCAAGTCCCTCGCGGCGCACCACGTTCGACTGGAAAAACCTCACTCTTTCGAGTGGGGTTTTTGTAGTTTTTGGCCAGATATCGCCCACCCTGCGACCCCGATACGCTTTCCATGTGAACACCAAGCGCCATGCAACTCCAGGCTCTCTGCGTCTGTTTCGTGGCGCCGTGCTCACATCGGCAATGCTGGCACTCACCACAGCGGTCCACACCCAAGTTCACGGCGCCTTGCCCAGCATCGGAACCTTGGTCATGATCACGCCACTGGTCCTTGTTCTCAGCACGCTGTTTCTAGGCCGCCAACGTGGCTACGGGTTGCTCATTGCCTACAGCGTGGGCACTCAGGCCCTACTGCACACGCTCCTGACAGTTGGCGCTGGCCACGGCTCCCATCACGACTCGCTCCTACCATCAACACCAATGCTGCTCGGGCACCTTGGTGCCGCCATGCTGACCGCTCTGGTGTTGGCCCGTGGCGAAGCTGTGTTAAATCGATGGGTAGAACTCCTACGAACTGCACTCTTTCGTGGCTTCACTCTTTCGTTGCCTGTGCGACCAGCCCATCGCGGATTATTCGGCGAAGTTCGCACGATTCTTACCTCGTACGACCTCGACCACGCGATTCATCGTCGTGGCCCTCCAATAGTGATCTGAAACTCATTCGCGTCGGCGCCCATGCGTTGGCGCTTCCTTTGAATTCTCACGTTTACTTTTGGAAGGTTTTATCAATGCGTAACAATGTTCGTAAGACAGCTATCCGTTCAATTGCCGTTACCGGTGCACTCATCGCTGGTGCAGTCGTCCTTGCAAATCCAGCAAGCGCGCACATGGGTGTTGACACTCACGGAGCAACATTGACTGCAGGCAAGGGTGCCACGATTTTCTTGCGCCCAGGTCACGGTTGCATGGGCGATGCAACCAACACCATCACTGTCACAATTCCCGAGGGTGTCACTGGTGTGAAGCCACAGCAAAAAGCGGGTTGGGTAACAACCAGCACTCCGACAACTGTTTCTTGGAGTGGCGGCGCATTACCGGATGATCAGTTTGATGACTTTGGAATCAAGCTCACGTTTCCAAAACTCCCAGCTGGCCAAACCTCAGGTCCGGTCTACTTCAAAACTGTTCAGGTCTGCGATGCCGAAATTAAGGTAAAGAAGTCTGGTAAAGATGCCACAGTGACCGGAACATTGCCATCTTCGGCAGGTAAAAGTGCTGCTCTTTTCGTCGACGGAATTCCGTTGACTAAGCGCGATATCGCAATCGGTGCAGACGGATCATTCACGTTGAAGACATCATCAGCAAAAATTAAGGATGGCGCGAACGTCACTGCCAAGGTTGACGGACGTTTGGTTGGCAACTCAATGGCTGGCCAAGAAGCCTGGATCGAAACTCCAGTTGCTGGATCGACAGCAAGCCTGGCTTCGCCTGCACCTTCAGTGACGATAACCGCGTAAGGGATACTGAAAATATGCGTAAAGCCCTCGTGGCTGTAGTGCTGGGTTCACTGGTTCTCCTAGTGAACCCAGCATCTGCATCAGCCCATGCCGATCTGAATTCAAGTGTGCCAATCAATGGCGCGGTGATTTCTCGCGCCCCTGACAAGGTTGTGCTGACATTCAGCGAACCAGTCGAACTTCAAAGTGCTCAACTGTTCAACAGCGCGGCAAAACTCATATCAAGCAATGCAAAAATCTCAGGTTCTTCGCTCACGATTACGCCCACTGCAGCTCTTTCTGCTGGCACCAACGTCGCTCAATGGGCAGTGAAGTCTGATGATGGACACGTGGTGAGCGGAGCTATCGCATTTGTTATAGGTAAGGCCGTCAAGCAATCAACGGTAACCGCAATAAAGACCATGCCTGTTGTCAGTACCTCACTTAACGGCAATCACGTTGGTCAACTTGTTCTCACCATGACCTCGGCATTAACCAGCGGCGAGATCGAGTGGACAAACCCAGCACTTGCAGGCCCCATCACTTGGCGAGCAACCGGCAATGGCAAGAAAGTAACGTCTAATGGTGTTCTGCCATTTCCTGGCAACTGGACCATGAGCGCAACCTTGGTGGGTAAAGGTGGCAGCGTGCTCATCACTACGGGAACGGTGAACCTTGTTTAAGTTCTGTGTTCGCGTATTGGCTACTGCACTTCTTGCTCTTGGCCTGGTGCCGCTCGCCGCTTCCGCTAGTCAGGCGCATTCGCAGTTGGTTTCGTCAACACCCACGAATGGTGCAACACTGGCTACTGCCCCGACACAAGTCTCGTTCACTTTTGATGAAAATCTCTTGCCCGATCTCGACACTATTTCCATCAATACTGAACTTGGTGAAAACGTGGCGAGCAAGCAGATTGAGCCAGTCGCCAACAGCCTGTCTATCCCATGGCCAAGCACGATTACTTCAGGTACATACCAAGTGGCCTATCGAATAGTCTCCGGCGATGGCCATCCAGTGACTGGTGCGATCACGTTCACGATAGGGACAGCATCAGCCTCGCCCAATGTCACAAAGGACGTCACACAAACTCAGGATGGTCCACCAACAGCCACGATTCTTTCCGTAGTGGCATTCATCGCGGCAATGGTTTCAATCGGCCTCATCGTGATGTTGGCCAGGCGCGGTAAGGAGTCGTAAGTTTCACCCATTTCCTTGCGAAAATTCTCGTTCCCCACACAATTACGGCCTTCTGAGCCTTATGGTCAGGCATGCAGACTCAATCGTGGCCACATAGAAGGCCTCAAAACCTGTTGATCGGGATCGCTTTCGCTCTCCTTGGAGTTGCTTTAATTTTTCAAGCGGTTCGCTACATTGGAGATGGAGTGGGAGGGCTTGTTCCATTCCTGATGCTGCTCGGTGGGCCAGCTCTCTCTATTTATTACATTTGGTTTTTCAATTTCTATGAAGAAGATTCTGCGGATTAACACTGCGACTACAAACAAAAGATGGTCGGCACTTTCATATCAAAGTGCCGACCATCTTTTTGATAATTAACTCGAGGAAGGTGCTGCCTTGAATTCCTGAGTTGCGAACGAATCATCGTCTGCAAAGCTCTTCTCACGAGCGATCTTGTAAATCAAAAGACCGAATGCGCATTTGGCTAAAATATCGGCAATTGAATATCCCACCTGGCGGTAGACGAATGAGTCCGCACCGTCCCAGCCAAACATTGGGAACATGTATGAAATTGGATACACGCCCCATGTTGCGAGAAGTAGCCAACGAAGACCACTGAGGTCCTTGCCTACTTGGTTCGGTTGGGACTTGGCGGCACGATTGAGCTCTACGAAAAGTACGAAGAGAATGTAGAGGAACGGAATCGTTGAAAGGGCTCCCCACACGGCCTTTACGCCATTGTCCGATGCAAGTTCACCTGGGTATCCAAGAATGATCATCAATGCAGAAGCTGGGATCAACTTCAGTAGAAGTGACTTGCGAACCTTCGGGGCCAATGCAAGCACGGCAATGGTTTCGAAGAGCAAAAGCGGCACAGTGAGCAGCCAGTCAACGTAGCGATAGCCCTCGTTGAAGCCTGCACCATTCACGAGTGCGTATTTCATTCCATCGGCAGATGCAGCCAGCTCACCGGCGTCGATTGAGACATAACCCTCGGTGAATGAATTGAAAATTCGGTAATAGTGGTATGCAGCAATGAGGCAGACCATCGCTGAAACCACGAGTGCCTGACGGTACCGAGGTAATACACGGCCCTGTACAACCAATAAAAACACGAAGGTTGCCAACATTGCAGCTAACGCGAACGATAAAACGTTATAGACAGTTTGATACTGGGAATACGACAGTTCTAAAACGGAACTCACGACCGGCCTCCATTGATACTGCTGCTGTATGAATCACGGACCACTGCCCTCGACAGCGGTAGGTGGAAGTACACACCCAAAAGCGAAGTGCCGCTCGCGAAACAATGAAATCAATAAAATGGCGATTCAAGGCAAAATGTCACAAATCGCCGTGTTCAATATCGAACTTGCTGACACCAAGGAGAGTTAGCAGCCACCAGCAACGGCAGGAATGATCGAGATTTGCGCGCCATCGGCGGTTGGTGAGTTCAAGCTGTCAATGAAGCGCACATCGTCATCATTGATATAGATGTTGACGAAGCGACGAAGCGCACCATTGTCATCAAGTACACGTGCGGCGATGCCTGGGAACTGTGCTTCAAGGTCGTTGATCACTTCCTGAAGGGTTGCACCAGTTGCAGTCACCTCTGCCTCGCCACCGGTGTAGGTGCGAAGAATGGTTGGGATGCGAACGGTTGCGCTCATGATGTGATCTCCTTGTAAGCAGCTTCGAAATCGTCGTATGACGGTGAAACAGTGATCGTTGGTCCAGAGGTTGGTGCAACAGCGTCAAGTGTCTTGAGGCCATCACCGGTATTGAGCAGCACAACTTCAGCTGCAGGATCGATTAATCCTTCACGCAGGAGCTTGCGGTACGTGCCGACGACTACCCCGCCTGCCGTTTCGCCAAAGATGCCTTCAGTTTCAGAAAGCAACTTGATGCCTTCAATAACTTCTTCATCAGTGACGTCAGCAAGAGCACCTTGCGTGCGGCGTACGACGTCCAATGCATACGGGCCGTCTGCTGGGTTACCAATCGCAAGTGACTTCGCGATGGTGTCTGGCTTGACTGGTTTGATGAAATCTTGTCCAGCAGCAAAGGCTTGCGATACTGGTGAACAGCCTGTTGCCTGAGCACCATAAATCTTGTAATCATGATCACTCACCAGACCAAGATCAACAAACTCACGGAATGCCTTATCGACCTTGGTCAACAGCGATCCGGAAGCAACTGGTGATACCACTGCATCAGGAAGACGCCAGCCCAGTTGTTCTGCGATTTCGTAACCAACAGTCTTGCTGCCCTCCGCGTAGTAAGGGCGAAGGTTGACGTTCACAAAACCCCAGTTACGTGATGCAGCAACTTCAGTACACAAACGGTTGACGTCGTCGTAGTTACCGCCGATAGCAACGAGTACACCGCCATACACAGCGGTGGTCACAATCTTTCCGGCTTCAAGGTTGGAAGGAACAAACACCACTGACTTCAAACCTGCGCGAGCAGCAGCCGCTGCCACAGCATTTGCAAGGTTGCCTGTTGAAGCACAAGCAATAGTTTCAAAGCCAAGGCGGCGTGCATTTTCTAGTGCAACGGCAACAACGCGATCCTTGAAGGAGTGCGTTGGGTTACCTGAGTCGTCTTTCACCCACACCGTTTTTGCACCAAGCGCAGCCGCGAGGTTGTCAGCCTTGACCAACTTCGTGAGCCCAGGTTGTAGGCCTGGACGATGTCCTGCACCTGGAATCACAGGAAGTAATGCTTCATAACGCCACATTGAAAGTGGGCCAGCTTCAATTGCTTCGCGGGTGAGCCCACGAGCTTCGTAGGCCACTTCAAGTGGACCAAAGCATTCGAAGCAGGCGTAGCTGGCATCCAATGGATACAGCGCACCGCATTCGCGACACTTCAGGGCGTGGGCAGCACCAAGTTCAGGGTTGGTACCCAAAGTTGCAGTCATATGTACGAGGCCTTCCTTCTCGCTCATCTGTCCTGGTGTTACAGGTCGGAGTTGGCACCGAACTTTGATGGGCCTCGCAAGCGAGTTATCAAATAGGTTGCCGGGGCTTCAACGGGCCGTATCCCTCTGCCCCTCTGGATGAGGTATTCAGTTATGAGGCAAACCTTACCTGCAGGTAATGCAGGCTTCAAATTCAGGGCTGTGAATTTACTTGTGGCGCCGGGTCATGAACTTCAGACCGACCACGCTTGCCAGAACGCCAGCAGTGACAGCCGCGCGCTTTGGCCTTATCCCGCCAAATTCGTCAGTGAAGATTCCGGTGATGGCACCTAGGCCACGCTTGCGTAAGGAAGCTGGGCTGAGCTGTTCCTTGAGATCGTCGACCGAGGCCAATAACTCAGCTCGAGCCGCGGTAATTTCCGCGACGAGTGCATCGATCTGAGGATCGTTGCCGTGTTCTGCATGTGGGGCCACCTGCTCACACTAGACGGACCCCTTGGGGGTGTGGCAAATGTGAGCAGTCAGGACTCGCGCTTTATTGCAAGTCTTTTGCAATTAATACCCGTTGTCATTAAAGTTCAGATGTGAAATTTCACCTCCCGCAATTTGGCGCTGGCTTAGGTGCCCTTGCACTCCTCTTAAGCGGTTGTGGCTCAGATTTCGGTTCTGCCGCCACCGCGGCCAACCCCCAAACTGACGGCAAGCTCCTCGTGGCCACAACGGTTTCACCCATAACCTCCATTGCTTCAAGTATCGGCGGTAACAAGGTCGATATTGAAGGCATCGTTCCCGAGGGTACGAACAGCCATACGTATGAACCAGCTCCTCAAGTTGCCGAGTTGCTCAGCAAGGCTGACATTGTGTTCGTGAACGGCCTCAAGCTCGAAGATCCAACTGCCGAACTCGCCAAGGCGAACATGAAATCTGGTGCGAATCTCATTGAGATTGGAACAACCGTTCTTCCAGAGTCGGAATACATCTACGACTTCTCCTTCCCAAAGGCTGAAGGTAAGCCAAATCCTCACCTGTGGACCGACCCTCTGTACGCAGCCAAGTACGCGACTGTGATTCGCGATGCCTTTATTAAGCGCGATCCAAAGCATGCTGATTACTACTCAGAAAACTTCGTGCGCTTCGACAAGAAAGCAACGGAACTTGCCAATGCTCTTCGCAAAGATCAGGCCACTGTTCCCGCAGGAAATTTGAAGCTGCTGACCTACCACGATGCCTACGCATACTTTGCAAAGGATTTTGGATGGAATGTGATCGGCGCAGTGCAGCCCAAGAACTTTTCAGATCCCACTCCTGCTGAAGTGGCAGCGCTGATTGAGCAAGTGAAACGTCAAAAAGTGCCAACAATTTTCGGGTCAGAGGTATTTCCATCAACGGTACTTGAAGAAATTGGTCGTGCAACGGGCGCCAAATACGAAGCCTCACTTCGCGACGACGATCTACCAGGTAACCCAGGAGAAAAAGATCACTCCTGGTTGGGTCTGATGAAGTACGACTACATCACCATGATCAAGGGCTTAGGCGGTACCACAAAGAACCTTGAAGCAGTATCAACTGCTACAGGGAAAACAGACTCTGCGAAGTACCCACAATGACCGGCATCGGCGTTGGGCCCGAACTCATAGAACTCAATGACGTCACCGCTGGCTACACGCACCACCCGGTACTTTCACATGTGAACTTCCATGTTCATGAGGATCAGTTCACCGGCATTGTTGGTCCTTCAGGCGCAGGTAAAACAACACTCTTGCGCCTTTTACTTGGAACATTAAAGCCAATGAGTGGGGTCATTGAAAAGAGCAGCGACCTGCGCATCGCGTATGTCCCTCAGCTTGAAACTGTGAGTTGGAACTTCCCCATCACAGTAGAAGAATGCGTGTTGATGTCACGCAAGTCCGCGAATCTTTTACCTTGGGCAAGCAAATCAGAAAAGCAAAGCGTTTACTCGGTACTTGATCGCCTGAGCATCTCCGATCTAGCAAAGCGCCACATTCGTGAATTGTCAGGCGGACAACAACAGCGAATGTTTTTGGCACGCGCACTCCTGCGTCAACCTCAAATCATGTTGCTCGATGAACCAACAAGCGGCGTGGACGTAGCTACTCGACATGACGTTCTCCATTTACTTGCGGACCTTCACGAAGAAGGCATCGCGATCGTGCTGACCACCCATGACCTCAATGGCATTGCTGCACATCTACCCCACCTAGTGTGCGTGAAACAAAGAATCGTCGCATCAGGTTCCCCTGCTGATGTCATGAACCCGGAAGTTCTCGAACAGACTTTCGGTGCCCGCATGGAGGTTCTCGAACACTTAGGCATGCGCATTGTTGTTGATGAAGCTCCGCATGGCGGCTCTATGCGAAGTGCGGGCTGACATGGAAACCTTGCTCGAACCACTGCAGTACGCCTTTTTTCAAAAAGGATTGTTTGTCGCGACACTCTCCGGCGCGCTCCTCGGATTCATTGGCGTTTTCATCGTGTTGCGTGGAATGAGCTATATCGGCCACGGACTTTCACACTCGATATTTGGCGGCTTCGCTGCGGCCCAACTCTTTGCTTCGAGCTTCTACATTCTTGGAGCCGGCATCTGGGGTATCGCCTCAGCACTTGCCATTACTTCAGTAACCAAGCGCAGCAGACTTGGTGCCGATGCTGCGATTGGTGTTATCACCACTGCTTCGTTTGCTCTTGGAGTTGCCCTTTTTGCCAAATTCGGAACCAGCGGACCGTCTTTTGAAAATGCTCTCTTTGGCAGCATTCTTGGTATCAGTGCTGAGCAAATCATTGGCTTGATCGCGGTGTCTGTGCTCACCGGAGCATTTGTGTTCTTTCGTTATCGCGCACTGTTGTTCAGTACTTTCGATCCAGATGTAGCTGACGTTTCAGGCATCAAGGTTTCCAGAATTGAAGCCATGCTCATGATCGTGTTGTCGCTTTCTATCTTGGCCACACTCACCGTCATCGGCGTGACTCTGGTCGCAGCTATGTTGGTGATTCCTGCCGTGATTGCCCGCATGTTGACTGATTCATTCGGACGTATGCTGAGTTACAGCACGATCATTGGCGCTTTTAGCGGTCTGGTGGGTATGTATCTGAGCTACTACGCAGGCGTTCCATCGGGAACGATGATTGTGCTCGTTGGAGCAGCGCTGTTCTTGATTGTGCTTGCCATCACCGGCACTCGCGGACTACGCAGATCTGCAGGGTTAGATTCACATACCGATGCTTCGGCACTTGCACCACTTTCTCGCTAATCAAACACTCATACGGTTTAGAGTGCTCCCATGGCACTTGCACCCAAAGACACCGCTCCAGCGTTCGCCCTAAAAAACGATGCTGGTGAGACAGTTCGGCTTTCCCAATTCAAGGGCAAGCGGGTCATCCTGTATTTCTATCCCGCTGCGATGACACCTGGATGCACGAAGCAAGCCTGCGATTTCACCGATAACTTCAAACTATTCAGCAAGCTTGATTACGTCGTGATTGGCATTTCGCCAGATAAGCCAGAGAAACTTGCCAAGTTCCGTGAACGCGATGATCTCAACATCATCTTATTGTCCGATCCAGAAAAGGAAGTCCTGACGAAATACGGAGCTTTCGGCGAAAAGAAGCTCTACGGCAAGACCGTGGTCGGCGTTATCCGCTCAACCTTCGTTATCAGCCCATCCGGCAAGATTGAAACGGCTCTGTACAACGTAAAAGCCACTGGACATGTGGCAAAACTGATCCGCGATCTCGAACTCGGATAGCACGCCGTAAGATTCATCTGCACTCCTCGCGGGAGTGGTGGAATTGGCAGACACGCAGGTCTTAGGAACCTGTGTCTTCGGACGTAGGGGTTCAAGTCCCCTCTCCCGCACCAAGCACTAGGGCAATGGCTCTAGTGCTTTTTTGGCTTCTGGAATCAATTGCGCAATAACCGGAGCAAGCGCCTGGAGCGCGCGACCACGATGACTGATCGCATCTTTCTCATCGTCTGACATTTGCGCCGTTGTTACTTGATACCCAAGCGGCATGAAAATTGGGTCATAACCAAACCCATTCGAACCTCGAGGCTCAGTAATGACCACTCCATCAAGTGTTCCTTCGACAACCCGCTCATCACCCTCTGGTGTCACGATCGCAGCCGCGCAATGGAAAGCGGCACCTCGACGGTTAGCCGGAACATGATCGAGTTGCGCAATAAGCAATGCAAGATTTGCAGCATCAGCACCGTGCGTGCCAGCCCAGCGTGCCGAATAAATTCCGGGCATTCCGTTTAACGCATCGACAGCAATCCCGGAGTCATCTGCGATTGCCGGCAATCCAGTAAACGCGCAAATCTCACGCGCCTTCAGCAGTGCATTAGCAGCAAACGAACTTCCGGTCTCATCCACATCTGGAAGGTCAGGGAATTCCTGAGTGCCAACAAGATCGATATCGAGTCCAACTTGCTCAAGAATGCGACGCAACTCGATGAGCTTGTGTGCATTCTTACTTGCTAAAACCATACGAACTGTCATGACTTCGTCCGATCTAAAGCGCTAAAGCCTCACGCTGCATACGCGTGAGATCTGCACAGCCTTGTGTACCCAGTGCCAACAAGACATCAAGTTCAGCGCGATCAAATGGTGCACCTTCAGCTGTCCCTTGAACTTCGATAAAGCGGCCATCGCCAGTCATCACAATGTTCATGTCAGTTTCAGCGCGTACATCGTCGTCATAGTGAAGATCAAGGCGTGGAACACCATCAATAATGCCAACACTCACTGCAGCCACAGAATCAGTGAATGGATTACTCGAGAGGTACTTCTTCTCTAAACCCCAAGTCACAGCATCGGCAAGTGCAACATAAGCACCAGTGATTGCCGCAGTGCGAGTGCCCCCATCAGCCTGCAAAACATCGCAGTCAATGACGATCGTGTTCTCGCCTAGCGTCGACATGTCGACCACCGCGCGCAAACTACGCCCAATCAAACGGGAAATCTCGTGGGTGCGCCCGCCAAGCTTGCCTTTGACAGACTCGCGGTCATTGCGCTCATTGGTTGCACGAGGAAGCATCGCGTACTCAGCGGTTACCCAGCCTTTGCCACTTCCTTTGAGCCAGCGTGGAACTCCTGGAGTGAATGACGCCGTGCACAGGACTCGTGTGCGACCAAAGGAAACCAAGGTTGATCCCTCAGCTTGCTCAAGCCAGCCACGCTGGAACGTAACTGGGCGAAGTTCTTGATCGGCACGGCCATCGGAGCGAGGGGTAACAGAAGTCATGGGACAGAACTCTATTAGGCGCTTACTCAACGCCTATATTGCTAGCCGAAATGGCCGACGGAACCAATCTCTGGCCCCAAGAAACGGCGCCCTAGATGTTCAAAACTTGCTGGATCGCCAGTTGCACTGAATTGATGCACAGGTTGAGGCAATTCAGGGTCACGAAGGAGGTCATTCGCGACCAAGGTGCGATACACATCTTTTGCTGTTTCTTCTGCACTTGAAACCAAGGTCACATGTTCACCCATCACATATGAAAGCACGCCGGTCAGCAGCGGATAGTGTGTACAACCCAACACCAAAGTGTCGATGTCCGCTTCTTGCAACGGATCTAAATACTCATGTGCAACTTCGAGTAACGAAGTCCCTGACGTTCGACCCGCTTCAACAAACTCAACGAAGCGCGGGCACGCCGCAGAAATGATTTCCAGATTTGGTGCCGCCGCAAAGGCATCGTCATATGCGCGTGAGGTTATGGTCATCTCAGTGCCAATTACTCCGATGCGCCCATTACGTGTTGCCGCAGCAGCACGCCTCGCAGCTGGATGCACTACTTCAATAACTGGAACGTCGTAACGTTCACGCGCATCACGTAAGGTTGCAGCACTTGCAGAGTTGCAAGCAATGACCAGCAACTTCACCCCATCTGCAACGAGACGATCCATGATTTCAAGAGCAAATTGACGAACTTCTGCAATCGGGCGCGGGCCATAGGGTCCGCGCGCTGTGTCCCCCACATACAAGACAGGCTCGTGTGGCAACTGATCGAGAATGGCCCGAGCAACAGTTAAGCCACCGACTCCAGAGTCGACGATGCCAATCGGTGCGTCTGCCATAACCCCCTAAGCCTACGGCGCGGTTGCGCGTAAATATGTCACTGATCCCTACGCTGTTGCTCAACCAGCCGCCCGCGTCCAAGGAGCGGGCGCTAACCCGAAGGAAATACATGTCAACACCTACCAGCCCTTCCCGCCCATTCGGCGTCCTGATCGTCGCCGTTCTTCTGGTAATCGCAGCGGTTTTCAACCTCTGGATGGGTTTCCTCGCCATTTTTTCAAGCTTTGGTGAAAACCCAGCTTGGGAAGATATCTACGGCGCTTCACACACCATCGGCACCTTCCAGCTTTGGATGTTTGGCCTTCTGTCAATCTTCCTTGGCCTTATCTACATGTGGTTGATGCGTATGACGATGATCGGTTCAGCAACTGCTCACACCATCATCAGCATGTTCATGGTCATCAACATCGTGTTCGGCTTCTTCCGCCTTCCATTCGGCTGGGCTTCAATCATCATCAGCCTGCTCGTGCTCCTTATGGTCAACACCAAGGGCGCAGTGGAATGGTTCAAGCAAACCGCGTAATTTTCTTCAAAAGAAACTGGGCTGTCGCATCGCGACAGCCCAGTTTCTTTTTTATTTCAAGATCAAGCCCACAACTGACCCTCGATGCGCTCTTCAGCCTCTTCTAGCGTGCCTTCGTATGCGCCAGTTGATAAGTACTTCCAGCCACCATCGCACACGATGAAGGCAATATCAGCACTTTCACCAGCCTGCATCGCTTTGCGCGCTACTCCGAGTGCTGCATGCAAGATCGCACCCGTTGAGATGCCAGCGAAAATTCCTTCAACTTCTAACAACTCACGCGTACGTTTCAACGCATCAAGTGGCCCAACTGAAAAACGTGACGACAGCAATGAAGCGTCATACAACTCTGGAATGAAACCTTCATCAAGGTTGCGTAGTCCATACACAAGTTCGCCATAGCGAGGTTCCGCGGCGACGATCTGTACATCAGGCTTGTTGTCGCGGAAATAGCGACCAACGCCCATCAACGTTCCTGTTGTGCCAAGGCCTGCGACAAAGTGAGTGATCTCAGGTAAATCCGCAAGCAGCTCTGGGCCAGTTGAGTCGTAATGCGCTTGAGCGTTAGCCGCGTTGCCATATTGGTAAAGCATCACCCAGTCAGGATTTTGCGCAGCTAAACCTTTAGCTACGCGTACTGCTTCATTTGAGCCACCGGCCGCTGGCGAAGTGATGATCGTTGCGCCCCACATTGTGAGCAATTGCGTGCGCTCAGCAGAGGTGTTCTCAGGCATCACACAAATAAGTTTGTAACCACGCTGTTTTGCAACCATGGCCAATGAAATTCCGGTGTTGCCCGAAGTTGGTTCCAACAAAGTGCAACCAGGTGCCAACCGGCCTTCGGCTTCGGCTTGAAGAATCATGGCAAGCGCAGCGCGATCTTTCACTGAGCCCGTGGGATTGCGGTCTTCTAACTTCGCCCAAAGACGAACGTCAGGGGAAGGCGAGAGCCTCGGCAATCCCACAAGTGGTGTGTGCCCGACTGACGCGAGCAGCGAATCAAAGCGCACGATGAGAAATTTCAGCCGCCGGCAACGGCAGGCAAAATCGTGATGGTGTCTTGATCGGCAATAACTGTGTTCAGTCCGTCTAAGAATCGAACATCTTCATCATTGAGATACACGTTGACGAAACGACGAAGGCCACTGTCGTCGAGCAAACGACCACCGATGCCTGGGTAATTAGCCTCAAGATTGTCAAAGGCACTTTGTAAGGTCGCGCCCTCAGCAGACACTATTTTTGCGCCACCGGTGTATTCGCGAAGGATGGTTGGCACGCGTACTTCAATTGCCATGACAACTCCCATCAGTCGGAACGAGTTTCCGCTACAACCTCACGATAGGGCCGCGTTTTCCTGCTGACTACTACAAAATTCCTAGTTGCCAAGGCTTTGCAGTTAGAGGACCTCGACCGGCTCCTCGGTCACTTCGCCATCCACGATTCGGTACGAACGAAACTCCACTGGCCCAGGCTCTTGCCCATGCTCCCGTGTGGATATCAGCACGTAATGCGCCCCTGGTTCCCCAGCCAACGTCACATCAGTTCGCGATGGATAGGCCTCTGTGGCGGTATGTGAGTGATAGATAACGACCGGCTCTTCGTCGCGATCATCCATCTCCCGGTACAGCTTGAGTAGATCACTTGAATCAAACTCGTAGAAGGTGGTCGAGCGCGCAGCATTGATCATGGGAATGAATCGCTCAGGTGAATCACTGCCCGCCGCACCAGCCACAACACCACAGGCTTCATCAGGATGATCCGCCTTGGCATGTCCAACAATCTGGTCCACCAGTGTCTGAGAAATTTGAAGCACCGGGAAATCCTACGGCAGCATGATTTGAACAAGTGACTCTTGTAAATACGTGAGC
>CANFTO010000003.1 GCA_947449945.1 Actinomycetota bacterium
ATGTCTTTCAACGCTGCATAAAAACCAGGGAACACAATGACGGTGCCTGAAGCAGTGAACTCAGCAGCAGTGCCATCAGTCGACGTTCCCTTGATTTTTGCTGTGGTGGTTGCTAGCCGCGCATTCACCATTTGTGAAGCAACAGTGCGCTTCCAGATGAGGTCATAGAGAGCAAACTCGTCAGCATTTAATTCGCGGCGAAGTTGATCGGGTGTCTGGAATGCGTCACCGGCTGGGCGGATAGCTTCGTGTGCCTCTTGCGCGTTCTTGGACTTATTTGGGAACACCCGCGGAGTTGCTTCTACATATTCAGCGCCATACAACTCGGTCACTTGCACGCGAGCTGCATTGATTGCCTGAGCAGAAAGACTGACCGAGTCAGTACGCATGTAAGTGATGTAGCCGTTTTCGTACAGGCTCTGAGCAATGCGCATCGTGCGCTGCGCGCCCCAACGTAAGCGGTTGGAAGCTTCCTGCTGCATCGTGGAAGTAGTGAACGGAGCGGAAGGCTTGCGCTGCGTTGGCTTTTGCTCAACTGAGGTAATGGTGAACTTGCCAGCCTTCAGGCCATCCGCAAGAGATGTCGCCCGCGCTTCGCTCAGCAACGTGACCTTGTCTTCAGCCTTGAGGTTTCCTTGCTGATCAAAGTCTTTACCGATAGCAACGCGAACACCATCGACAGTGGTCAAACGTGCCTTGAAATCAACGGGACCAAAGATCGCATCGATATCCCAGTAACCAGCAGAGTTGAAGGCGATGCGCTCCCGCTCACGGTCAACCACCAAACGCACAGCAACTGACTGCACGCGGCCAGCAGACTTCGCTTCGCGGCCAATCTTCTTCCAGAGCACTTCCGATACTGGGTAGCCATAAAGACGGTCGACTATGCGACGCGTTTCTTGAGCCTGTACCAGATCCATGTCGAGGTCACGGGTGTTGTTCACTGCCTCGCGGATTGCGTCGGCGGTGATTTCGTTAAACACCATGCGCTGAACTGGGACCTTGGGACGTAGTACTTCTAGGAGGTGCCACGAAATAGCTTCGCCTTCGCGGTCCTCGTCCGTTGCGAGAAGAAGTGCGTCCGCGTTTTTCAACGCCGCCTTCAGATCTCGAATCGTTTGGGCCTTTGATGCGTGCACGATGTAATAAGGGGTGTAACCGTCATCGACGTTGACTGCGAGCTTGCTCCACGAATGTTTGCGCTCCCCTTCAGGGAGATCTGAGGCCTTTGACGCCAGGTCGCGGACGTGACCTACTGAGGCCATGACTACATAGTCATCCCCTAGGTATCCGGCGATCTTCTTGGCTTTTGCTGGTGATTCGACGATCACGAGCGTTTTGTCGTTGGCCACGCATTTCCCTTCAGTCGAAGCGGAGTCTGACGCTAAGCCACCGCCCTCTGTCAAATCTTTGGGGGGTCATGTGAGGTATTGACGCTACTTAACTAACAACCTAGTCTGTTGGTATGACTATGACTGTTGGGGTGTTTGAAGCCAAGACGAATCTGTCGCATCTTCTGGATCTAGCTGCAGCGGGTGAGCGGATTGTTGTGACCAAGCGCGGGGTGCCTTGCGCCACGATCGGACCTCCACCATCTCGGCTCGATCAGATTCAAGACTTCATCGAATTCGCTGCAGTCATGAGGGCCCGAACGAAACCTGGTCCCGAGTCTGCAAAAGAGCTAATCGAGCTTGGGAGAATCGAATGAGTGCTGTCATTGACGCATCAATCATGGTGTCCTACTTAATGAACGACGAAGATTCATCGCTGTCAGTACCGGTCATTACTCCCCTCCTCGGTTCGCCAACGCACGTACCAAGTCTTTGGGTTTATGAAATGGCATCGGCTTTTCGGATTGCTGAAAAGCGTGAACGCATCACAAGCGATGACACGCGTCAGTACCTTTCTTACCTCAAGATCCTGATGATCGATCATCACCATCCTGATTCCCAGGAGATCGTCGACATCGCACGTCAAACCGGACTCAGCATTTATGACGCGTCATATATATCGCTGTGCTTGCAGGAAGATCTTCCTTTAGCCACATTAGATAAGCAGATGAGAAAAGTCGCCGAAGAACTCGGAATCAAAGTTCTTGTGTAACTCAGAAATGAAATAGTTCTGCCCCGCACTCAACTGAGTACGGGGCAGAACTTTGTACGTGAACTATGCGTTCGCAGGCATGTCACCAACTGCGATTGGGCGACGCTTGCTGATCACAACTGAAATGATCACGATCAACGCTGCAACGATGGAAACTGTCCAACGGAGACCGGCGTTCGCATCAGTACCGATACTCAGTGACACCACAGCTGGTGCAATCAACAACGCAACAAGGTTCATCACCTTGATGAGAGGGTTAATTGCAGGGCCTGCAGTGTCCTTGAATGGGTCACCGACGGTGTCGCCGATCACTGTTGCTGAGTGAGCTTCTGAGCCCTTGCCGCCAAAGTGTCCGTCTTCAACGAACTTCTTCGCGTTATCCCAAGCACCACCTGAGTTCGACAGGAACACAGCCATGAGCACGCCAGTCGCAATCGTGCCGGCAAGGTACGCGCCCAATGGGCCAACACCAAGACCGAAGCCAACAGCAATTGGAGTGAACACTGCCAGGATGCCTGGGGTTACGAGCTCGCGAAGTGAATCGCGAGTCACGATGTCGACAACCTTGCCGTATTCAGGCTTCTCGGTACCGGCCATGATGCCTGGGTGCTCGCGGAACTGACGACGCACTTCGAAGATCACAGCGCCAGCAGCACGGGATACCGCGTTGATGGCAAGTCCTGAGAACAAGAACACCACTGCAGCACCGATGATCAAACCAACGAGGTTTGAAGGGTTAGCAACGTTGAGAATGCCGAGGTATTCAAGATTTGCGAATACGTCGGAGATGCTCGCACCTGAACTTGCAGTTGCCGCTTGAACAGCGTCACGGAATGAACCGAACAACGCAGTTGCTGCAAGAACAGCAGTAGCGATTGCAATGCCCTTGGTGATTGCCTTGGTTGAGTTACCGACTGAGTCAAGGCGAGTAAGTACTGCAGCGCCTTCACCATGAACGTCTCCGGACATTTCAGCGATGCCCTGAGCGTTGTCAGAAACAGGTCCGAAGGTATCCATCGAAACGATGACGCCCACAGTGGTAAGCAAGCCAGTGCCAGCCAATGCGATGGCGAACAGTGACAAGATCACAACGCCGCCACCAACAAGGTAAGCGCCGTACACAGCCGCAGCAATGATGAGCGCTGAGTACACCGCTGATTCCAAGCCGAGTGAAATACCCGAAAGGATCACGGTTGCTGGACCAGTGAGTGAGGTCTTAGCAACGTCGTCAACTGGGCGACGGTTGGTCTCAGTGAAGTAAGCAGTGAGCTGCTGAATGATTGCAGCGAGCACGATGCCGATCAACACAGCGATGATGACGAACCAACGAGGGCCCATTGCTTCAACGCCTGATCCGCGAATCGCATCAATTGCAAGACCGACAGGTGCGTACTTCTCAAGCAGTTCAGTCCAAGTTGCTGGAATCCAAACAAAGGCAGCGACGATGACCAGGATCAAGGAGATCACTGCGGAGATAAAGAAGCCACGGTTAATGGCTGACATACCTGAGCGATCACCCTTGCGAGGTGCAACAGCGAAGATGCCGATCACTGCGGTTAGGACACCGATTGCAGGAACCACTAATGGGAACACCAAACCGAGTGAACCGAATGCAGCCTTGCCCAGAATCAATGCGGCGACCAAAGTCACTGCGTAAGACTCGAAGAGGTCAGCTGCCATGCCAGCACAGTCGCCGACGTTGTCGCCAACGTTGTCCGCGATCGTTGCAGCATTGCGTGGGTCGTCTTCTGGGATGCCCTGCTCAACCTTGCCCACGAGGTCAGCGCCGACGTCAGCGGCCTTGGTGAAGATGCCACCGCCAACACGCATGAACATTGCGAGCAATGCAGCGCCGAAGCCGAAGCCTTCAAGAACCTTTGGTGCTTCACCCTTATAGACGAGCACCACGAGTGCTGCACCGAACAGGCCGAGGCCAACGGTAAACATGCCTGCAACGCCACCAGTTCGGAAAGCAATACGCATTGCGCGCTCTTCGCCTGACTCGTTGGCTGCAGCAGCTACGCGGACGTTGCCGCGCACGGCAAGCCACATGCCCATGTAACCGGTGATGCCTGAAAAGACAGCACCAACAAGGAAGAAGATGCTTCGACCGATGCGCTCTGATGATGTCTCAGCAGGGAGCAGGAACAGTACGAAGAACACAATCACAGCGAAGACAGCAAGTGTCTTGAACTGACGGGTCAGATAAGCGCTAGCGCCTTCCTGAATCGCAGCTGCGATTTCTTTCATCTTTGGGGTGCCCTCACTCGCGGCGAGGACTTCACGAACCAACACTGCTGCTACTACAAGCGCGAGCAGTGCGATTACAGCAACGACGACAACAGTCGTCAGATTGCTTCCACTGAGCTCAATCATGGGTCTCCTGACTAGGCGTGAACCGTTGTTCACAAATCTCGCGGAGTTTATTGACTAGAAGGGGGAAATCGGTAGGAAATGGGAAAATGTCCGTTTTACCGGAATTACGTGGCGCGGAGCGCTTCCTCTACCGATGAACCCATATAAATAAAGGTGTCCAGACCCGTAATGGCCATGACCTTTTGAACCCGATTCGTCGCCGCGACCACGGCAACCCGTGAACCTTGGGGCTTGGCCAATTCAGCCGCACGCACCAGCACGCTTAAACCCGTGGAATCCATAAAGGGCACCTGAGCCAGGTCTAAGACCAGTATTTGGCCCGGGTGCCATTCAGCCTCGATTGACTCCCATAAAACTGGCGCGGTTGCGAGGTCAATATCGCCGCGCACAGTGAGGAGAAGTGCCGTTTCGACCGTCTCACTGGAGACCCCAAACTCCATGCGCTGACCATGGCACACCTGCGCGTTACGGTGGGTGAAATGAGCAGCAGTGTCGAAAGCGTTCTCGCGCGACTTTCCCAAGGTCGCGAGGATCGACTGCGCCATGTTGAGGTGCGAGCTGCACGGGAAGCAACCTTCAGCGATTGGCCAAGTTGGGTCACCGAGGAGATTCGCGAATCTTTTCCTGGCGTCTCTCAACCTTGGAAGCATCAAATCGATGCGGCCCAGTTGGCTCACGACGGCAATCACGTAGTGCTTTCAACTGGAACTGCATCAGGAAAATCCCTGGCCTATCTATTACCAATTTTGAACGCAATTGAAATTGGATCCCACGCGCCAAACGGTCGGGGAGCAACTGCGCTCTACATCGCACCAACGAAAGCCTTAGCCCATGATCAATTACGTGCGCTTGACGAACGCAATCTGCCATGGTTGCGCCCAGCAACAGTAGACGGAGATAACTCACGCGAAGAACGACAGTGGGCCCAACAACATGCCAATCTCGTTCTTACTAATCCTGATCTTTTGCACCATTCACTACTCGGAGCACATTCGCGCTGGGCACCGTTTCTCAAACGCCTTGAATACATCGTCATCGACGAGGCACATGTGTATCGAGGTGTATTCGGTGCTCATGTATCTGCAGTGATTCGACGTCTTCGTCGCGTTTGTGACCACCTTGGAAGTTCACCTGTGATCATCGCTGCTTCTGCAACCGTCGCAGATCCGGCTATCGCAATACATCGCCTTATCGGGGATCACGTGGTGGAAGTTACCGATGATTACTCGCCGACGCCTGAACGCACGATCGCCTTGTGGCAGCCGTTAGATCTCGGCCTAGATAACGCAGAGCCAGTACATCGCACCGCAACTACTGAAGCTTCACACATTTTGGCCGATTTAGTCGCTGACGGACGACAAACCCTTGCCTTTGTTCGCAGCCGACGTGCAGCTGAAGGCGTTGCGTCAATGACTCGTGATCTCTTGCGCGAAATCGACCCTGAACTTGTTGATGGTGTCTCCTCCTATCGCGGTGGCTATCTCCCAGAAGAGCGCCGCGCAATTGAGGATTCACTCCGTGATGGTTCAGTACGTGCATTAGCTACAACTAATGCACTCGAACTTGGTATCGATATCAGCGGCCTTGATGCTGTGGTCATCGCAGGTTGGCCAGGAACGCGATCGTCTCTTTGGCAACAGTTCGGTCGTGCGGGACGAGGTGATTCACCTGCGTTAGCAATCTTCATTGCGCGCGAAGACCCGCTTGATGCATTTGTTGTTGAGCATCCCTCATCGATTCTCGATGCACCAGTTGAAGCGTCAGTGTTTGATCCAGCAAACCCTGTGATTCTTGGACCGCATCTGTGCGCGGCTGCATCTGAAATTCCATTGACTGATGAAGAAGCGATCCGGTGGTTCGGCCCAACTGCCCTTGAGTTGCTGGAACAACTGGCGGCCCAAGGTTTTCTACGCAAGCGCAGCACAGGCTGGTTTTGGACGCGCAGGGATCGGGCTAGCGATCTTGCTGACCTTCGAAGTTCCGGGGGCGCACCCATTCGCATAGTTGAAGAGAGCACTGGTCGATTGCTTGGAACCGTTGATCAAGCGTCCTCGCACACCACAGTTCACCCCGGAGCTGTGTACACCCATCAAGGTGTGACTTCAGTTGTTACTGAACTAGATTTAGAGGATCTAGTCGCAACAGTGGTTGAAGAACCAGTCGACTACACAACCCACGCGCACGAAATTAGTGACATTCGTATTCTTGATGAATACGAAGGGCGCCCATGGGGTGACGCCACTATTCATGTTGGCCAAGTGCAAGTCACCAGTCAGGTCACCAGCTTCCAACGTCGGCGTCTGTTCACTGGCGAGAATCTTGGTGAACAAGGTTTGGAACTTCCAGAGCGTGAACTCATCACCACTGCGGTGTGGTGGACGGTCACCGACGATCAGTGCGCGCGAGCAAACATTGACTCCACTGAAATACCTGGTGCGGTGCATGCAGCGGAGCATGCGTCTATCGCGTTGCTTCCATTGTTCGCCACCTGTGACCGGTGGGATATCGGCGGAGTCTCAACCGCGTTACATATTGATACCGGTGTAACAACCGTGTTTGTCTATGACGGTTATCCAGGTGGAGCGGGGTTTGCCCAGCATGGTTTCGATATCGCTCGTCAATGGCTCACAGCTACTCGCGATCTCATCCGTGAATGCCGATGCCGCGAAGGCTGCCCTTCATGCATTCAGTCGCCTAAGTGTGGAAATGGCAATAATCCACTTGATAAAGCGTCGGCTGTCCGAGTGCTGACTGAGTTGCTTCGTAACGCCACGGACTAACAACTGTTAATTGCCTGACGGTCCCGCAACAGCTGTCGCGGTTACACGCCCAATGGGCAAACCAAATCGATGAAAAAGTGCAGCGACAAGCGACGGGGCTGGCCCTTCAACAGATACTGAAATGTCTGTGCCCTTCATTTCACAGGTAGTCAGCAGTACATGATTTGCTTTCGCCATTTGATCAGCTGCTGAACAAGGATCCCCAAGTGTTTGGGCTCCAGCAAGTGCACTGAGATCGGCTGAACTTTGCGCCCCGTGACTTGCGAGCGTTGCCTGAACCTGGGTGACAGCGATGAATCCAACAGCCAGGAGCACGATGCTCATGGCAAGGCCAAGCACAGTCGCGCTTCCGCGATCGCGCGCAATCATGCTCCTCACAGTGATTCCAATGGCGCTGTTGACGAGCGGTCTAGATTGAAACTGAAACGTGAGAAGAGAGGGATGGGTACAGTGACCTGCTGGCTCAAATTCACGGTAATCATTTGATCGCCTTGCGTCATCGTGAGTTCAGCATCGGGTGCTTGAGTGTGTGCTTGCAGTTGAATGTCTTCAACGGAAATGCCACGTGCTAAACCACGAGCAAGGTCGTGAGCAGTGTCCGCTAGATGTAGGGCAGTCATTCCTGTCTGGAGTCCAGTAAGCAGCAGAACCGTGAGAGCAATCAGGACCGGAATCATCATTGCGGTTTCTATAACTGCGCTTCCTCGATCATGTTGGGTGGAGTCGAGTAATCCTCGACTCCACCCACGCCACATCACCATTTAGAAGAATGCCGAGAGTGCGGTGCTCATGACTTTCCAAATTAAGTTGCGCACTTCCGCACTCGTTAAGAGCTTGATCATGACTCCGCCAAGACCCGCAGCAGCAACGGTGCCAACTGCATATTCAGCGGTTGTCATACCGCGATCATCGAATCGGATGCACTGCAAATGCTTTTTCATGGAATTTCCTTTCTCGACCCAGGGCCTGGTGCCCGTGTTGGTGGCTAACCGTGCGCCGAAAGGAAACTGCCACGCATCTGTGATTTTCAAACTGTGGACGCCAGCCCAGATAAATCAAGGCTGGGGATAACTTTCAATTGCCGAACATGCTTGTTGCCATTGAAGCCACAACCGGAACAACGCCAAGCAAAATGAATGCCGGTAAATAACAGGCCGCGAGTGGCATCACTGCCCGTACCCCTGCTCCCCTGGCCGCGACTTCAATCACCCTACGTTTTTCACGCCGCTCATCACTTGCAACCCCGGTGAGGAGTTCAGCAATAGGTGCACCGCTTTCGTGTGATCGTCGAAAAGCCAACGCGATCCGATCAAATGCAGGTTCTGCTTCTGCCGCACTCCACGCGAGGGAGGCTGGCGTGCCTAACTGAATTGCCCGTTCCACGCCCATCAACGTGCGCGATGCAGGTGGACCAACAGCTTCACTCACTGCTAGCACAGCACTGGTGATACTTGCGCCCGAGGCCAAAGTTGCAGCGAGCAAATCGCACACCATTGGCATTTGAGAAACAATGGCGCGCGCGCGTTCTCGTTCTGTTCGACTTTCGAGATTACCGAGAAATCGGTAGGCAACCACGCCTGTAGCTATCCCGAGTAACACTCCAATGGATGAAGTCACAATCATCATCACGCCAAAGGCTGTCAATGAGGCAGCAATCAATCTCATCGGAAGCCGTGGCTTAGGTTCAACATCGGGACTCCGAAAAATCTTTCGCAATCGCCTTCGCGCTGGAGGTCGAACAACAACCCAGGAAGCAACTATCAATAGAAACGTTATTAATACTTTCACATCTGTTGCTCCACAGCTCTGACCATGCGTCGCGACCAGAGCGACCCGAGAACCGACAGAGTTGCGCCAGTTACAAGACAGACCAATCCCATGGGGTTACCGAAAATCCACTCAATTGGCTCGGCACCCATTGCTATGCCCATCAAAAGCCCAATAGCCGGCAACCAGCGCAGCACTGCTGCCGTTGCTCGTGGACCTGCGAGTTCAGCTTGCAAGGTGTTCCGTAGTTCCTCGTTTTCACGCAACCCTTGAATCATTCGTGCAACGGCAGCGCTCATGCCGCTTCCTGAGTTCGATGCCACTTGCCAGCATGCAGCAAGTTGCCTCAAATCTGGATGTCGTTGCGCGTCAGCTATGAGTGCCTGCGCAACGTCACCTTGCATGCCTACGGCACTCAAGGCAGCAGGCCATATTGGAGGCGCACTCGACGCCAACACCAATGCAGAACTTGGAGACTGCCCAGACCTGAGTTCCATCTCGAATGCCGCCAATGAATCAATCACTGCTCTTGTATCCAACTGCCTTCGATCAGAGCCTTTCGCTCGATTGCGCAGAGCATCAAGGACTTCAACGTGCCAAATCTTGGTGCGGGCAAGATTTAGCGACGCTAGGCGCATTGATGACCAAGGATCCATCCACACTGCTACTGAACACGCAAGAAGTATTGCTATCGCGAGATTCACAATGCACCTGCTCGTGCTTTAAGTGCACGAATTGCTGGATGCTCCACATAAGTACCGTCGATGAACTCCAGTGCAGGTGTGAGTACAAATTGATGACGCTCATTTACATGCCCAATATAAATTCCTTGAACGCGCCGTTGTCCTGATGCGCTTCGCTCCAAATGGAGTACCGCATCCAAACCTGCAGCAAGCAGTGCATGCACGGAAGCCCGATCAAGCCCCGCAGTTAGGCCCAACGCCTCAATTCTCGCAGGAACATCTACTGCTGAATTTGCGTGCACAGTTCCGCAGCCACCTTCATGCCCAGTGTTAAGAGCTGAAAGCAACTCAACAACCTCAGCGCCGCGCACTTCGCCAACAACAATGCGATCAGGACGCATACGCAACGTTTGTCGAACGAGATCTCTCATGGCAATTGCGCCAGCACCTTCAATATTTGCAATGCGAGATTGCAAACGCACTACATGCGGGTGGTCTGGGTTCAACTCAGCAGAGTCTTCAACAATGACGATGCGCTCATTCGCTGGAATAAGCCCAAGTAATGCCGACAGGATTGTTGTTTTCCCTGATCCGGTGCCCCCACTAATCAAGAAAGACAACTTTGCTTCAATGAGTGTCCGCAACCAGGCACTTGTGTGCTCATCAATAGCTCCGTGGCCCACAAGCTCATCCAAGGTAAAAGGCTTTCTTCTGGGTAAACGCAGCGAGATCACCGTGCCGTCAATTGCGATGGGTGGAATTGCGGCGTGCAGACGAATACCTGATGCCATACGCACGTCAATGAACGGGTGAGCATCATCAAGTCTGCGACCAGCTTGACTTGCTAAGCGCTGTGCCAATGCGCGTACTTCCTGATCCGAAGCGAAAGACAACGGCACTTGTTCCAAACCGGATCCACGATCAATCCAAATTTGGTGTGGTCCATTGACCAATACATCGGTGACTTCATCCTGCTGCAGCAGTGGTTCCAATATCCCGGCTCCGAGATACTCCCGCTGCAATTCAGTGACCAGCGAGAGAATTGCACCATCGCCAAGGACGATGCCCTCATCTCGAAGAGCTGCGGTTACGCCAGCCTGTGTTGCTTCGCTTTGGCTGACTACTAAGCGAGAGCGCACACGATCAGCGAGTTTCACGCTGACCACCAATCGCGAAAGAGTTGATCGCAGGTTTTCGCATAGGCACCTTTGACAAGAAGGCCTTGCTCAGCCGCTGCTATCACCTTGGAGTCTTCCGGAATGCTCGCGCGTACGGTTTTACCAAGTGCACGACCAACATCATTTGCATTCATGCTGCGATCAACCTTGCGCACAATGATTTCTTGATTCGTCCACACCGAAGAAGCGCGCTCGATTACAACCGAGGCAGCAGCGATGGCTCGTATGCGGGTGGGAACAATCCACCAAACCGGAGCGTTCATCTGATGCAAGAGCTCGAGCACAAAATGATCAAGTTCTGCTCTACCAAGATCAATCACCACAGCATCAAACGTTCGCACGGCACATTCCAAGATCGATTCCCACGCCTGTGGGGTTGGATGCGCCTGCGAATCACGTGATGCAGAAATCAACGAAATGCCATGAGGTGTCGGTAATGCCGGGATCAAAGTCTCAGCGCTCATGCGTCCACTGGTCAACGCCAATTCGGGCCATCGTGCTCCTGGTCGCGTTTCGGCACCAAGGAGGAGATCGAGACCGCCACCAGTGAGATCTGCATCAATGAGTAACACGCGATGCCCCGCATGTCGTGCAGCGACTGCGAGGCCGACAGCCAATGTGGACGCACCGGCTCCGCCGCAGACACCCCCAATTGCCAACACTCGAGCTGGCGACCCAAATTCGACGGCAGCTGGCGTCAGTCTTTCTGCGAGCCAGTCATCAGCATGAGGCAATGCCACAACGTGCTCTGCCCCGATAAGTAGCGCCTGCCGCCAAAGCGCGGCGGGGATTGCCGCTTGGGTATCAAATTGCCAGGTCACTACTGCAAGATTGCGTCTCTTGCCAAGTGCATGCACTGATTCGATGAAGTCACTACCCAGTAGCAGAAGTGAATCATCGGACCAATGCGAGCCAAGACTCAGCAATGAATTCACAATCTCAATTTCCGCATTCCCGGCTGAGGCCAAGGAACGGACGTGGTCGATAACAATCGGGTCTGCGGTAGCAAGCACTGTCCTGGTCATGCCTTGACCTTGATCGTCCAAGGGGCGTGAATCCAGTGCGATCGGGCAATCTGTGGATGACGCTCACTGTTTGGGAGCCTGTGGATATCTGCAGTACCGTGACCCTCATGCCGACGGCAGCCTTCTTTGACCTCGACAAGACCATTTTGGCTAAGTCGAGTGCTTTCGCCTTTGCGCGCCCCTTTTTCAAAGGTGGGCTCATTAGCCGCCGCGGAGTGCTGCGCAGCGCATATGCCCAACTCGTATTTGTCACGTCAGGTGCTGATCACGAACTTATGGAGCAGATGCGCACCTACGTCACCAATTTGGTTACTGGCTGGGATGTTGAGTCGGTGCAGGCAATCGTTGCGGAAACCCTCGACGAAATCATTGATCCGATGGTCTACCAAGAAGCGGTCGATCTGATCGCTGAGCATCGCGCTGCTGGTCACGACATTGTGATCGTGTCATCTTCAGGTAGCGACATGGTCGAACCAATCGGTGCTCGTCTCGGAGTTGATCACACGATTGCTACACGTGCAGCAATTGAAAACGGGCGCTACACCGGTGAACTGGAATTTTTCGCTTACGGACCAAACAAAGCGCTCGCAATTCAAGAGCTCGCAGCGGAACGTGGTTACAACCTCGACGAGTGCTACGCCTACAGCGATTCGCAGACAGATTTACCAATGATGGAAATCGTTGGACATCCGGTCGCCGTAAATCCAGATGACGAACTTCGCGAAGTTGCTCTCGACCGCGAATGGCCGATCATGGATTTCCAAAAGCCTGTGGGCCTGCGTACGCACACGAAGCAAATAGCTGTCACTGGCACCAGCGTCGCTCTCGGAGCAGCAGCAATTGGAGTTGCGTGGTACGTCATCCGTCGCATGACCCGCGCTCGAGCAGCGTCATAAGCACTCGGTAGTGTCGAAACTGTGAGCCAAACCTTTCAGCCAGCGTTCATTGACGCATTACTTTCACGAGATGACGTCAATACTGCGCTCACCGCGGCCCGCGATGACATCGATGCTGTGTTATGGCGTCGAGATATTCGTGCGGCAGCAAACGAGGTAGCTGCCGCATCAGTTGAACGCGGTGCTCGCGCTTCAGCAACCATTGAAGGCGCTGACCTCGTGATGCCTGACGATTCACCAATGGGTCGCGTCTTGGGGAGCACACTCTTACTGACATCCTCAATTCCCAGTCAGGTGGATACCTGGGGAAAAGCTCCGCTGCAGGTCATCGCACATCTTCATGCGCTCACTGCGTCAGGCTTTGCTCCAGCTGACACTCTTGGTCGCCCGCGTACTAGCGATGAAGCTGACGATCCTTTGAAGATCGGGTCGCTTCCTGACGTTTCATCTCTCGCACCAAGTCTGATGGCTATTTCAAGCCTTGTTACTCGACGTACCGACCTGCCTGCATTGCTCACCGCAGCATTCGTTCATAACGAAATCCTGTGGATGCGCCCGTTTACTTGGGGCTCAGGGCTCGTGGGCCGCGCACTGGTGCGATGCGTCATGGCGGAGCGCGGTCTAGATCCGTCACCATTCACCATTCCTGAGCACGGCTTTGTTGAGACCGGACGACCGGCCTACGTGCAGGCCATTAAGAACTACGGCACGGGCAGCGTTGAAGGCGTCGCTGAGTCTGTAATTTGGTTTGCTGCGTGCTGCGCTGTTGGTGCGGCTGCAGTCAACCTGTGATCAACCTGCTGTCGTGCCTGCTCTAAGCATGATTAGGTACACCCATGAGTGAAACCCTTGCCAACCTCGGCACCGAAAATCGTCTGTTCCCACCATCAGCCACATTTGCCGCACAGGCCAATGCGCAACCAGGGATCTTTGAGGCCGCAGCAGCCGATCCTCTGGGCTTTTGGGATGAGCAGGCTCAACATATTTCTTGGAGCACGCCATATACCGAGGTTCTTGATTGGTCGAATGCGCCGTTTGCCAAATGGTTCGTTGGCGGCAAACTCAACATTGCTTACAACTGCGTGGATCGTCACGTTGAAGATGGCTATGGCTCGCAGGTTGCTCTTCGTTTCGAAGGAGAACCAGGCGATCGCCGCGATATTACGTATGCAGACCTGCAACGCGAAGTCAGCAAGGCAGCGAATGCGTTGATTGAACTTGGTATCAAAACGGGCGATCGCGTGATGATCTACCTGCCAATGATTCCTGAAGCCGTGATTGCCATGTTGGCATGCGCGCGTATTGGTGCAACACACTCGGTCGTGTTCGCGGGGTTCTCTGCAACTGCCTTGCAGAGTCGCATTGAAGATGCGCAAGCAGCACTCGTGATTACGGCTGACGGGCAGTACCGTCGCGGATCTTCTATGCCCCTTAAGCCTGCAGTTGACGAGGCCCTCGAAGGCGAAACGCCAATTCGCAACGTGTTGGTGGTTAAGCGAACGGGTGATGACGTTGCGTGGAATTCAGATCGCGACCTCTGGTGGCACGATGTTGTTGATCGTCAATCAGACGTACACGTGCCAGAAAGTTTCGACAGCGAACATCCTCTCTTCATTCTTTACACGTCAGGAACAACAGGCAAGCCAAAGGGAATCCTGCACACCACTGGTGGTTACTTGGTGCAGACCTCATACACGCACCGCGTGATTTTCGATCTCAAGCCTGAAACTGATGTGTATTGGTGCACGGCAGACATTGGTTGGATTACCGGTCATTCATATGTCACGTACGGTCCACTCGCCAATCGCGTTACCCAAGTAATTTACGAGGGCACGCCAGATTCACCTGCACGCGATCGTTGGTGGGACATCATCGAGCGTCACAAGGTTTCCATTCTTTACACCGCACCAACAGCTATTCGTACCTGCATGAAATGGGGAGATGAACTTCCTAAGAGCAAGGATCTATCTTCACTTCGGCTCCTTGGTTCCGTTGGTGAACCCATCAATCCAGAAGCCTGGATGTGGTACCGCGAAGTCATCGGCAATAACAACTGCCCAATTGTTGATACGTGGTGGCAAACTGAAACTGGCGGCATCATGATCGCTCCCGTTCCAGGCATCACGGCTTGTAAGCCAGGCTCCGCTATGGGCCCAATCCCGGGCATCAGCGCAAAAGTTGTTGATGATGAAGGTGTTCCTGTGCAACCAGGTTCAGGCGGATATCTGGTGTTGACCCAGCCATGGCCTGCGATGCTGCGCGGCATTTGGGGCGACAATGATCGTTACGTTGAAACCTATTGGTCGCGTTGGCCAGATACCTATTTTGCAGGTGACGGTTCAAAACTCGATAGCGACGGCGCTATCTGGGTACTTGGTCGTGTTGATGACGTGATGAACGTTTCGGGCCACCGTCTTTCCACTACTGAAGTTGAATCAGCGTTGGTGTCACATCCAAAGGTTGCCGAAGCTGCAGTTGTTGGCGCTGAAGATGAGCGCACTGGCCAAGGCATCGTCGCCTTTGTGATTTTGCGTGGTGGCTTCGAGGACGGACCAGAACTCGTCACTGAGCTTCGCAATCACGTCGCCAAGGAAATTGGCCCTATTGCCAAGCCACGTCAGATCATGATTGTTGCCGAGCTTCCTAAGACGCGTTCCGGAAAGATCATGCGCCGCTTGCTTCGCGATGTTGCCGAGCACCGCGACCTAGGTGATGCAACAACGCTTGCGGATCCAACAGTGATGAATCTGATTGCTTCAGGTTTGTCACAGGGTGCGAGTGAGGATTAATTAAGATGCAACCGACTGAGTTCTTAAGTCGGCTATCACTTCCCGAACGCGGCTACATTCGCGAACGATTACGTGATGAAACTTTCGGCGGAATTCTGCTGTTGGTTGCCGCAGCCATTGCACTTGTGTGGTCGAACTCTGCTTGGGCAAGTGGGTATCAAAGTTTCGTTAATTTCGAATTCGGTCCCGACTTTCTTCATCTGCACCTTTCAGTGGCCGAATGGGCATCTGATGGGCTTCTTGCTGTCTTTTTCTTCGTGATTGGCCTTGAACTCAAGCATGAACTCGTGCTGGGTTCACTTTCCAATATTCGCAAGGCTGCCGTTCCTGTCGCGGCTGCTATTGGCGGAATGTTCGTGCCCGCGCTGATTTTCGTGATTATCAACGTTTCAACTCCCCAAGGTGTACCCGGTGGCTGGGGAACGCCTATGGCCACCGATATCGCCTTTGCGTTAGCTGTGTTGGCAGTAGTCGGCAAGAACTTGCCAATTGCCTTGCGAGCCTTCTTGTTGACGCTCGCAGTCGTTGACGATCTCGGAGCGATTCTCGTCATCGCTGTGTTTTACACCGACAAGATTGCACTGAGCTGGCTTGCACTTTCAGCTCTGTGTTGCATCGCTTATGCGATTGCACAACGTCAGCGGGTGCGAACTGCCTGGCTATACGTGCCTCTTGGATTACTCACTTGGGTGTTCATGCTCAACAGCGGCGTCCATGCAACAGTGGCCGGCGTGGTGTTAGGTCTGCTCACTCGTGTAAATCCCGATCCCGACGAAACCCAATCCCCCGCCGACCGCGTTGCACATCGCATTCACCCATTGAGTGCCGGCATCTGTGTTCCGCTGTTCGCACTCGTTGCCGCGGGGGTTGATGTGCGGTCCATTGGAGTGTGGACGGCAGTCAGCACACCCGTAGCCATCGGCGTGATCCTGGGGTTGATTCTCGGTAAGCCCATCGGGATTTTTTGCACTTCGTGGCTGGTTGCTCGATTTACTCAGGCATCGCTCAGTTCATCACTTCGTTGGCTCGATATTTTCGCCGTGGGCCTATTAGGTGGCATTGGATTCACCGTTGCCCTCCTTATCGCCGAACTCAGCTTCGATGGAACTGACCTCAGTTCGGCGAAGTTTGCTGTGCTGGTGGCTTCGGTGGCAGCAGCGCTCTTTGCCGCAATCGCCCTGCGCCGCCGTGGCCGGGCCTACGCGGCATTAGCTGAACTCGAGGAAGTTGACCTTTAGGTCCCCAGAGAATTGAGATCCGCGCGCACCACGCGCTAGCCTCTTGGTATGCCTGACAATCAACCAAGCATTGGTCAACTCGTCTCAAAGACGGTGAGCGATGCCAAGCGCCTTGCCACTGCTCAATTGGCACTCGCAAAAGCTGAGATGCAGGCTTCAAAGAAGGCCATCACCGCTGCTACCGCTTTGGGTGTCACCGCACTGATTTTGTTGCCGTTGGCGATTCTGTTCCTGTTGTTCACCTTGGCTTATGGCTTACAGCAGATGGGGCTACAAGCCTGGGCGGCCTTCGGCATCGTTTCAGTCTTGCTACTGATCGTCATTGGCATCACTGCCGCACTTGCTGTTTCTCAGGCCAAGAAGGTCAAGGGACCAGAACTTGCAGTACGCGAGCTCAATAAGACTGTTGAAGCCTTCGGCCAGTCGGACGCTTCGTAATTTCTTAGTCTCGAACCACACAGGTTCCGGTATCAACCAGAGTTTCACTCGCGATGCCCGTAGCCATCGCCATATTTAATTCACTTGCAGCAATTGCATAACCTGTAGATGTGTTGCTGATTCCGGAACCGAACACCATGCCAAGCACTTCGCCTTTGCTGGAAACAAGTGGACCTCCTGAATCTCCGGGAATAACACTTCCGCGGAATGAAATCACTTGACGTTCAACACCACTTTTGCCGTAAATATCATCGCCGCGCGCATCAATAAGCGCCCTGATGCGTACAGGAATCACTTTCAAGTCCGTGCCTCCTGGGTAACCAATCGCTGCGGCATCTTCCCCTGATGCTGGTGCACTGGTTTGGAGTTTCAAAGATGGAACAAACGAAGAATCTACTTGCAAGGCAGCAACATCAAGCCTTGGATCGAAGTACACCACCGTTGCAGGCCAACGCTCATTGCCAAGTTCCACCTGCGGATCATGGACTCCCGCAACCACATGCGCGTTCGTGAGCACCACGCCTTCGGCGATGAAGAATCCCGAGCCTGTGAGTGTTGTTTTGCATAGATCAGTTGATCCCGTCACTCGCACCACCGACTGAGAAGCACGAGCAACTGCAGCTTCTGTAGTCAGCGCAATCGTGGGCGCTTTGACGTCTGGTCCCACGACTTCTGTGATACTTGAAAACACACGTGGCAGCGAGCCTTGCCCAACCACATCACGTAAATGAATGAATACATCGCGCACTTGATTCGGGACAATCGCATCAAGGGTGGTGACGACCTTTGATTGTTGAACCATCGTGGTGGTTTGAGAGACTGGAAGCATCGCGATTGCAGTCGCAATGATCCAAACAATCACTGCGAGTGCCAACACATTCAGGGCAGCTCCTGCAGCACTGTCGATGTATTTCACCGGAGTCCACGTGATCGCTGCACGTAGCATCCGACCAAGAATTGACGTCAGACTTTGACCAATGAGTGCACAGGTGAGGACTGCACCAATCAATACGAGCGCGCGAACAATGCCCTCGGAAAAGTACGACGCAATGACATCGGGAAGTAACAATGCTGCAGCGATTCCGCCGCCCAAGAAGCCAGTAAATGAGAGCAACCCAGCAACAAAGCCCTGGCGCCAACCGGCCCAAGCAAAAACAATCACGGCGCCAACAAGCACCCAATCAACAACACTCATTGAATGATCACGCTCGACCCATGGTTTTCACTAAGAGCTCTGCGGCTTCTGGATCCGTTGGGCCTTCGCCGTATGAAGGACACCATTTGGCAATCGTGCAAGCCCCGCAGGCCGGCTTGCGTGCATGGCAGCGTCGTCGGCCGTGCCAGATCACCAGCTGTGATGCCTTTGTCCAGTCTTTCTTCGGCCACAGTTCCATGAGGTCGCGTTCAACCTTCACTGGATCAGTTTCAGTCGTCCAACCAAGCCGCTTACACAAGCGCAGCATGTGGGTGTCAACGGTGATTCCTGGAAAACCAAAGGCCTCGCCAAGTACGACGTTCGCGGTTTTACGACCAACGCCGGGCAGGGTCACAAGCTCTTCCAGAGTCTGGGGCACTTCCCCACCAAAACGGTCACACAGCTGCTGCCCCATGTTCTGCAAGGTCGCAGCCTTTGCCCGATAAAAGCCCACCGGATGGATGATTTCTTCGATCACAGCAGTCTTTGCACCAGCAAAGTCCGCGGCCGAGTTGTACTTGGCAAACAGGGCTGGCGTGACCTTGTTGACCCGAACATCGGTGCTCTGAGCGCTCAAAATGGTCGCCACAAGCAATTGGAGCGGGGTTTGGAAGTCCAATTCACACTTCACGTCAGGATATTGGAGTTCCAGAGCCTTAAAGATGGAGCGGAATCGTCGCTTTTGCGCTGTCATGTCCGCCATTACCCCAGCGTAGGTCTCCGGTAGTAGTCAGGGTGTGTACCGGGTCACTTCATTTATAGGCCAGAATGGGGCACGTGGATGACCTCGTAATGAATGCCCCGCTCTTCGCGGCCCTTGATGTTGAGGGTGCCGCTGCTCTTCGCGCTTCTCTCGTTGAGCGCAATGTGGTTAAGGGTGAGGTGCTGTTCGCTGAAGGCGAGCCAGGCGATCGTATGTACGTGATCGTTGAAGGCAAGGTCAAGCTTGGCCAGACCTCAGTCGATGGCCGTGAGTCACTGCTCGCAGTGCTTGGCCCAGCCGAGATGTTTGGCGAACTCAGCCTTTTTGATCCCGGTACTCGCACCTCAACCGCAACTGCGTTGACCGATGCAATCGTGCTTGGTCTCGGTAACGACCAACTTCGCCCATGGCTTGCTGGTCGCCCAGAAGTCGCCGCAGCACTTCTTCAGGCGCTTGCTCGTCGCTTGCGTCGCACGAACGAAGCAATGGCAGACCTTGTGTTCTCAGATGTTCCAGGCCGTGTTGCAAAAGCACTCATGGAACTTGGTGAAAAGTTCGGCACCATCACCCCTGATGGTTTGATGGTTACGCACGACATGACCCAAGAAGAACTTGCACAACTCGTTGGGGCATCGCGTGAAACCGTAAACAAGGCACTTGCTGACTTTGCGCAACGCGGATGGATTCGCTTGGAATCGCGTCAGGTATTAATCCTTGACGTTGAGCGCCTTGGCAAGCGGGCTCGTTAAATCTTCATCTGTGGTGAATTCACCCAGGCTCTTCAAATAAGACAACTGCGCTTTCACTGACTGACGCGCTGCGTTTTTTAATTTCTCTGGCGTATCTGCATACACAATCTCCAACACGTCTGTTGAAGTTTTGGCTCCGTTCTTCACCACTTCGCGCACCTCCTCTAACCGTGCAATGCGGTGATCAAAATAGGCGTCGAGGATGTCAGTTGGCCCGGTCAGGGCTGGCCCATGCCCTGGCAAGAGCCAGGAAATCTCATATTTCGCAACAAGTTCTTTCAATTGCTCAAGGCTGGTGAAGTAGGCACCGAGATCACCGTCGGGAACGGTAATTACCGCCGTGCCGCGACCAAGAACGGTGTCACCAGTCAACAAGGTTTTGTCGTATGGCAAAAAGAAACTCATGCTGTCTGCTGAGTGACCTGGCGTTGCCACCACATGCATCTCAGTTTCGCCAACAACAATGACATCTCCGTTTGTGAGCCCTTCCTCACCGAGTCGGTATTGCGGATCAACTGATCGCACTGTCGTCTTCGTTAACTCTGCCAAACCTTTAGCACCAGCCGAGTGATCCGAATGACCGTGCGTCAAGATAACCGCACCAACCTCGCAATCGCGCAACGCCGCAGCAGCGACGATCGCTTTGAAATGACTCTTCTCGTCGGGCCCCGGATCAATCACGATGCATTTCGACGTCCCTGGTACGTGTAGTAGCCAGGTGTTTGTTCCATCAAGAGTCCAGGCTCCAGCGTTATGCGCCAAAACGCACACCGCGCTGTCAGTTACTGAGCCACCTTCCCAATCTTCCTTGGACCCAATGAAGGGAAGTGGGCGACCGCTCATGGCGTATCCGCTGCTTCAACAGGTGGTACGGGGCGATCGCGTTCCAGGATCTCACCCGTGCGATCGTGAACGATGGTCCAGTGTTCGTAGCCATCTGCTTCGATTTGCAGGCGATCCATACGCGGCACGATGTCGCGCGCATCAGCTGCAGCGACAAGCGTTGCGATCTCCGCGTGGTCGAGCAGAAGTGCTAACGCTGCTCGAGTCGGTGCCATGAGCAAGATCTTGCCCTGATCTGCTTCAGCAATTGCAGCACTTGGCGAAATCCACCGAGCTTCAACGGCTTCGGTGCCATGCGGCTGAGCTATTTGATCTTCTGGCATATGGGTAATGAAAAACCGCACGTCATACCGCAACTTTTCCCATTCAGGGGTGACCCAATGGTCGAGTAACACCAACGCATGCGGATCAACGGTGACGCCAGCTTCTTCTTCAAGTTCCCGCACGGCACATATGAGTAATCCACGCGTCTGAGCGGGATCTGCACTCATGCGCACCGAAAGTGACGCCAGGTTGATGACTTCGTTATCTAAGGCTTGCCCGCGTTCATAATCTTCGGGATCTAAGCGACCACCAGGGAAAACATAAGCACTCGCAGCAAAAGCCATAGTGCTCGCTCTACACATCATGTAGGTCTCTAAGCCATCTGTTGTTTCACGCAACAACAACACAGTGGATGCTGCACGTGGCGTGATGGGTTCCCAGCGAGCAGTGCCAGTAGCCAATTCCCGAGCGCGCGCGAGGGCGTACTCAGGAAAATCCCGAGTCACTACTCGGCGACCTCAACAATGAGCTCGACCTCAACTGGTGCATCGAGTGGAAGTGCTGCAACGCCAAGGGATGACCGGGCATGAACACCCTTGTCACCGAAAGCCTGCAACAGCACGTTGCTTGCACCGTTAACCACTACAGGAGCAGACACAAAGTCAGGAACACTGGCAACAAAGCCGGTGACCTTCACGATGCGTACGACTTTCTCCAGATCGCCGATCAATCCCTTGACCGCAGCGATGCCGTTGAGCGCACAAATCTTTGCGAGCTCATGGGCCTCATCAGGAGTGACGGTGCCACCAACCTTGCCGGTTTGTGGAAGCTCGCCATTGACCATAGGAAGCTGGCCTGACAAGAAGATGAGGTTTCCACTGCGCACCGCTGGAACGTAGGCCGCTACTGGCGTTGCAATTTCAGGCAGGGTTAGGCCGATCTCGGCCAAGCGACTTTCAACAGACATGAGTGATGCTCCTTATCCAGCCAGTGGGCGCTTGAAGTAAGCCACGAGTTGTTCGGCATTTTGGCCCGGCACAACCTGAACTAATTCCCAGCCATCAAGACCCCAGTTATCAAGGATCTGCTTGGTTGCGTGGATGAGCAGCGGTGCGGTGGCGTATTCCCATTTGGTCATGGAATGACCCTAGCGAGTGCGACCTGCGCTTCGAACGGCAGTTGAGATTACGCTGGAGAGATGGTCAATTGGTCGGGCACCGCGCTGCATGTGGTTTCCGGCAAGGGTGGCGCAGGTAAAACCACTGTCGCTGCAGCCTTGGCCATGAATTTGGCCCGCGATGGCAAGCGCACCTTGCTGATGGAAGTTGAAGGCCGGCAGGGAATTGCCCAACTCTTTGACACCGCTCCCCTGCCCTATGAAGAACGCCGGATAGCGATTGCACCGGGCGATGGGGAAGTCTGGGCACTGGCCGTTGACGCTGATGAAGCGCTTGTTGACTACTTAGCGACCTTCTATAACTTAGGCCGAGCCGGATCTGCGTTACGCAAAATGGGCGCCATTGATTTCGCCACCACCCTTGCTCCCGGCCTACGCGATGTACTGCTGACAGGTAAGGCCTGTGAGTTAGTGCGGCGCAAAACTAAGCGCGCCGACAATGCCTATGACGCCATCGTGATTGATGCCCCGCCTACTGGGCGTATCGAACAGTTTCTCAACGTAACCTCGCAAGTTTCTGCTCTCGCGAAAACCGGCCCGATTCATCGCCACGCTGAAATGGTGATGGGGGTCATTGGATCACCACAAACAGCAGTGCATCTTGTAACTCTGCTCGAAGAAATGCCCGTTCAAGAAACTATTGATGGCATTGCTCAACTGCGCGCAGCCGAACTTCCCGTCGGCGCAATCTTCATCAATATGGTGCGCGATGCACTCCTAGATGAGAAACAGATGACAAAGGTGCGCAAGGGGACCCTCGGCATTAAGAAACTGAGTGACATTGCAGTTGCTGCGGGGATCCATCAAGCCCCATCCGTACTTGCAGTTGCCTTACTTCAAGAGGCACATGATCACGTAGACCGTTCAGATCTTGAGGCCCGTGAGAGCCAGCGCATCGACGAACTCGATCTCCCAACGATTTCCTTGCCATTAATTTCACGCGGAATAGATCTCGGAAGTTTGTATCTACTTGCCGACGCAATGTTTGAACAAGGTGTGCGATGAACAACATCAACGCACCACAACTGTATCTCGATGATGTTGTACTCAACCCTGAGATTCACATCGTCGTGTGCACGGGTTCAGGCGGCGTTGGTAAAACCACGACTGCTGCGGCTATTGCACTTCGCGCTGCCGAACATGGCCGAAAGGTCTGCGTGTTAACTATTGATCCAGCACGACGTTTAGCTCAGGCACTCGGGATTGAACATCTGGATAACACTCCACGCGCTGTGGAAGGTATCCAAGGTAGCGGTTCACTCGACGCGATGATGCTTGATATGAAACGTACTTTCGACGAGGTTGTCGAAGGTCATTCAGACCCTGAACGTGCTCAACAGATTCTCAATAACCCATTTTACCAATCGCTTTCGTCCTCCTTTGCTGGAACTCAGGAATACATGGCGATGGAAAAACTTGGACAACTTCATGCGCAAGCCCAGGCTGATGGAAGATGGGATCTGATTGTTGTAGATACGCCACCTTCGCGTAGCGCACTTGATTTCCTCGATGCGCCAGCCCGCTTGGGATCATTCCTTGATGGGAAGTTCATTCGCATTCTTTCCGCTCCTGCGCGCGGCGCTGGGCGTGGCATTGGAAAAATCGCTGCGATGGGCTTTGGTTTCTTCACGAGTGCATTGTCAAAGATCCTTGGCTCACAGGTGCTCAATGATGTTGGCGCTTTTGTTGCAGCGATTGACTCCACCTTTGGTGGGTTCCGCGAGCGGGCAGATGCAACCTATGCCCTTCTCAAAGACAGTCATACGTCATTCATTGTGATTGCCGCTCCTGAAGCTGACGCAATTCGCGAGGCTTCGTTCTTCGTCGAGCGATTGAATTCAGATCACATGCCTCTTGCAGGTCTCGTGCTGAATCGGGTTACGGAAGTGACCATGCCTGAAGTCACGCGTGAACAGGCACTTGCCGCGGCTCAGGAATTGGCAGCTGGGGATGCTGCAAGCAAATTCACCGCGGCATTACTGGAATTGCACGCCCAACGAGTTTCCCAAGCTGAGCGGCAACTGGAGTTTGCACATCGGTTTACGTCAGCCCACCCAGGGATTCGGGTCACAACCGTGCGTGCGTTAGCTCAAGATGTGCATGACCTTGATGGATTACGCGAAATTGGTACGTTGCTGACCGCTTAAGAAACTCGGGCAACAACTTGAGTGCCGCGGGAGTAATCATCGCTGGCGTTCTGCAACAACATGCTCCAAGAAGCAACATTTGGACGGCGACGAAGTAGCGCACGGCGCTCACGTTCGGTCATGCCACCCCAGACGCCAAATTCAACGCGATTATCAAGAGCGTCGGCCAGACATTCAGTGCGAACAACGCATCCAGCACAGATTTGCTTGACCCTGTTTTGGGCTGCGCCCTGGACAAAGAGCATGTCGGGATCTGCGGTCTTACATGCAGCATTTGCGGCCCAGTCAGTATCAAAAGTCATCTGCGAAATTCCCCTTTTGCCCCAATGTCCACCCATGTGAAGGTGAACTGCTGTTCATCTGTGCGAGCGAATCTACGCAGATGTCACATCGCACAATAGGTTCATAAGAACTATTTAGTAATAGTTCTTTATAACTATAAGGGGTGAAGGAATTTATCCCATTCCGAGGGCTGTTTTCACGGCGGCTGCCACAAATCCGCCGTCAGCCCGGCCTTTCACCTGCGGCTGAACTACCTTCATGACTGCACCTAGGGCAGCGCCACCTGTTGCACCACTGGCCTGCACTTGCGCAACCGCGGCCGCGATGATGGCTTGGACCTCCGCCTCACTTAATGAAGCCGGCAGGTATTTCTCCAGCACGCCAAGCTCCTCGCGCTCCTTCGCAGCAAGCTCAGGGCGTTGCGCATCGTCATAGGCCTGGGCGGCTTCTTTGCGCTTCTTCGCCTCACGGCCAAGCACGGTCAGAACCTCATCGTCAGAGAGCACGCGGGCTTCCTTGCCGGAAACCTCCTCATTGGTGACCGCAGTCAGTGCCATCCGAAGGGTGGATGAGGTGAGCGAATCACGGCTCTTGATCGATGCGGTCAGGTCAGCATGCAACTGCTCCTTTAAGGAAGTCATGGATCCATTGTGGCCTAGAACCCAATTGGTGGGAACCGCTTTGGGATGGGACGATCAAGTCATGGGTCTAGGCAAAAAGGTGATGGGGACCGCGGCGATCGGTGCCGCGGGCTTGGCTTATGCCTACTGGGAAGCTCAACAGTTCACCCTTCGACACAAGGAAGTCACCGTGCTGCCTCTTGGTCAGCCCGACTTACGCGTGCTGCACCTCTCAGATTTGCACTTCATTCCCGGTCAGACCAAAAAACATGAGTGGCTCCATGCACTGCGAGACACCAACCCAGATCTCGTCGTGGTCACCGGTGATTTCTTGGCACACGTCGATGCAATTCCACACGTGCTCGACAGCCTAGATCCGCTGTTCGACCTCCCTGGTGTCTTTGTGCTTGGCAGCAATGACTACTTCGCCCCACGGCCAATTAACCCGGCGAAATACTTCACAGGCCCATCGCAACTTGAACCAACGCGGCCAATGCTTCCTTGGCACGATCTCGTTGATGGGCTCAAAGACAATGGTTGGCTTGATCTTTCGAATACCTCAGCAATGGTTGTCGCAGACGGACGTACCCTTGATGTGCGCGGCGTTGACGATCCACACATTGGCCGCGATCGTTACGACGAAGTCGCGGGAGCATTCGATACATCCGCCGACTTAGCTCTAGGTGTGGTGCACGCGCCCTACCGCCGTGTTCTTGATGGCTTCATTGGCGACGGTGCTGATCTCGTACTCGCAGGTCATACACATGGTGGTCAATTACGTGTTCCTGGATACGGAGCGCTTGTCACTAATTGCGATTTAGATCGATCAAAGGCACGCGGTTTGAGTGAATACGACGTGCTACGTGAAGACGGCAGCTGGCATGTAGCACCGCTGCATGTATCTGCCGGATGTGGCACATCGCCATATGCACCATTCCGTTTTGCGTGTCGACCAGAAGCCACTTTGCTCACCCTTAGCTCTCCGGTTTCTGCAAATCTTCGTTAGACTCATCTACTTACCCGAGCGTTAAGGAGTAACAGTTATGGACCTACGTCCCGCTGTTCGCGACCTCGGAAAAACCACTGGCAAATACGTTCAATCAATGGGTTGGCGCTCAGTCAATAACCACCTGAACATCTCGCTTGTCAATAAATACGTGTACTTCGAGGTTCCTAAAGCTGGCTGCGGAACGATGAAGTCAACCCTTGGTGGTTTGGAAGCTGCGCGCTTCAATGAATCCTTGGTTGAGCTCGTGCAAGACAACCCGCATCAACGTAAAAATGCGACGCCATTCGTCAAGCCCTATCAACTGCCAAATGATGAACTTGAGGATGCACTCACCAGCCGAAAATTCACACGCTTTGCTGTAGTACGCGAACCAGCATCGCGCTTACTTTCTGGTTGGTTGGAAAAGATAACGCAGGGTTTGCAACAAGCCGAACCAATCTTTGAGATTCTGAAAGAGCAAGGTCGCGCACCTGAGCTGCCAAAAGACATCTCCTTCGCCGACTTCATTGATGTGGTGTGCGCCCTGCCTTCACGCAAACAAGATCCTCATTGGCGTCGACAAACTGATCACATTGGTTTCGATCTCTTTAAGTTCAATGCGTTGATTCATCTTGAAGAACTTGAGAATTCATGGGAATTACTCGGCACACTCACCGGCGCTCCTGGCTTGAAGGAAGACTTCTTCTGCAAAAAGGCAACTCATGCTGGGTCACATATGAATGAGCACTACACGCCTGAACTTCTGGCGAAGGTGGCAGAAGCTTACGCCGACGACTACAAGGCGTTTGGTTATGCCGTACCGCGCATGGGTTAACGCCACTCAAGAAGCTTTAACACCACTTGGTGATCCAAAGTCTGCTGAAGGTGCAGCGAACTACATGAAACACATTGCACCCTTCATTGGTATCTCGACTGTTCCGCGACGCGAAGCACTTAAGGCAGCTTGGAAGCCTCTGCCACCCCTTAATGAAGCAAACCTTGCAAAGTTTTGCGCAGCGATGTGGAAATTACCTGAGCGCGAATATCAATATGCTGCCTGCGACCTCCTAGCGTGGAATAAGCAACCGCGCAGCTCTGCTTTTTTAATAGAAGCCCTCAAGGGGCTTGTTATTAAGAAGTCATGGTGGGACACCATTGATGCCTTGAATTCGAACGCTGTAAATCCACTCGTTCGCCAATACCCCGAGCTTGTCGACACCATGTGGGAATGGATTGAAGACGAAAACATTTGGCTTGTGCGTGTAGCGATCCAGCATCAGCGTGGGCTTCGTGAGAACACCGATCTTGATTTGCTGTTTTCCATGTGTCAACCGCACATCAATGAAAAGAACTTTTGGATAGCAAAAGCTATTGGTTGGGCTTTACGCGATGTTTCCGCCTATTGGCCAGCAGACGTTCAGGCCTTCATCGATCGCAATCCTGGAATCTCAAGCGTTGCTCGACGCGAAGGTCAGCGCGGCATCGACCGCGCTATCGCGAAATAACTACTTCGATGCAGCGATGATTTCAGCGATCTGAACTGCGTTCAGCGCTGCACCCTTGCGAAGATTGTCATTACTGACAAACAGGGCTAAGCCCTTGTTGTCAGCCACGGATTGATCTTGACGGATACGTCCGACAAATGACGGATCAGCGCCTGCAGCCTGCAGCGGAGTTGGAACTTCGGAAAGCTCAACACCAGGTGCTCCTGCAAGAAGAGCAGTTGCCTGCTCAGGGGTAATTGCCTGATCGAACTCAGCATTGATTGAAAGTGAGTGACCGCTAAACACTGGTACGCGTACACAGGTTCCAGAAACCAACAGGTTTGGAATGTCGAGAATCTTGCGGCTTTCATTGCGAAGTTTCTGTTCTTCGTCAGTTTCCAGCGACCCATCGGTTGCGAGGTTTCCCGCAAATGGAACTACGTCAAAGGCAATTGGAGCCACGTACTTCACTGGTGCTGGGAAGTTCACTGCACGACCATCGTGAGTCAGGCCCTCAATGTCTTGATTCACAACAGCGCGCACCTGAGTTGCAAGTTCTTCAACACCAGCAAGCCCTGAACCAGAAACAGCCTGGAAGGTGCTCACTACTAGTCGACGAAGACCCACGGCTGCGTGCAACGGCTTCAACACAGGCATTGCAGCCATGGTGGTGCAGTTTGGATTAGCGATGATGCCCTTGCGCATATCTTTGATCGCGTCAGGGTTCACTTCGCTGACCACGAGCGGAACATCTGGATCCATGCGCCAAGCAGATGAGTTGTCGATTACCACTGCGCCTGCAGCTGCGTATTTCGGTGCCAGCGCCTTTGAAGTCGATCCGCCAGCTGAGAACAGTGCGATATCAATGCCAGTGAGATCTGCAGTCTCTGCATCTTCAACAATGATTTGCTCGCCTCTGAAGGTCAGAGTGCTTCCGGCTGAACGTGAAGAAGCCATCAAGCGCAGGCGCTCAATCGGAAAGTTGCGTTCTTCGAGCAGGCGAAGCATCACCGAACCAACTTGACCAGTTGCACCCACTACAGCAACATGCATACCACGGCTCATCGTCCGGTTCCTCCGTACACCACTGCTTCACCGTCGGCATCAAGACCGAAAGCGGTGTGGAGTGCCTGCACTGCGCGCTTTGCATCGGCAACACGAGTCACGACCGAAATGCGAATTTCAGAAGTGGAAATCATTTCTACGTTAATGCCTGCATCCGCTAATGCGGAGAAGAAGTCAGCGGACACACCTGGATGTGAACGCATGCCCGCACCAACGAGGGAAACCTTGGCAACCTGATCATCAAGAATGAGATCTTCAAATGCGATCGCTGAGCGCTTTGCTTCCAGGGCTTCAAGTGCTTTCTTTGAAGAACCCACTGGGCAGGTGAAAGAAACATCCGTGCGACCAGTGGTAGCCGCTGAAATGTTTTGCACGATCATGTCGATGTTGATAGACGCATCAGCAAGCGCGCGGAAGATCGCCGCCGCTTCACCTGGCTTGTCAGGCACACCCACCACAGTGATCTTTGCGTCGTTTACGTCTGCAGCGACACCGGAAATGATCGGTTGTTCCATGGCTTTTCCTTCTGAGATAGCGGTAGCAATGGCATCAGGTGATAACACGAACGTGCCATCAAGTTGAGAGAACGATGAACGGACATGAATAGGTAAATCAAAGCGGCGTGCATATTCAACGCAACGAAGATGCAGCACCTTTGCTCCAACGGCAGCAAGTTCCAGCATTTCTTCGTATGTAATGAACGGGACCTTGCGCGCGGCAGGCACAACACGGGGATCAGCACTGAATACGCCATCAACGTCAGTGAAGATTTCGCATACGGATGCTTTCAGTGCAGCAGCGAGCGCAACCGCAGTGGTGTCAGACCCACCGCGACCAAGCGTGGTGATGTCTTTCGTATCTTGGGCAACGCCTTGGAAGCCAGCAACGATCGGAATCGCACCGGCAGCAATGGCTTCCTGAATGCGACCTGGGGTGACATCGATGATCTTTGCTGCGCCGTGCGCAGCGTCAGTGATCAAACCCGCTTGGGAGCCCGTATACGAACGGGCGTCTTCACCGAGATCAGCAATCGCCATGGCCAGCACTGCCATTGAAATGCGCTCGCCGGAGGTCAGCAGCATGTCGAGTTCACGAGCCGGTGGGTTTTCGCAGACTTGTTCAGCGAGCTCGAGCAGTTCATCAGTCGTGTCACCCATGGCGGAAACCACAACGACCACATCGTGACCAGCTCGCTTGGTCTCAACAATGCGTCGGGCAACACGCTTCACCGAGGCGGCATCAGCCACGCTCGAACCACCGAATTTCTGCACGATCAGGGACACGAGGGAGAAGTCTACCCGGCAAAACGTAAGCGTTTTCCTCAAGGGTTTATCCACAAACACACACCCAGAAGGGCCCTGTCCACAGTTCTAGATTCGCCATGGACGCAGCGAATAGGGCCGACTTACCTTCACCGGATCTCCCCTTTCGGCATGGGTGCGCAACGTCGGGCGCACCTTTGCTGGGAGAGGAGGTGAAAGGTGGATCGGAAATTCGATCAGGGAAGGCGAAGGGCCCTGATGTACAGCCAATTGTTCATCGCAGTGGCTTGCATCATCAGGGCCCTCGCGGACCTCATTCGGACCCTTAAGGGCACCGGGTGACCTTTCGGGGCGGCGAGGGGACCTTTCAACCCCTGTCGCCCCACAAATATAAAACGAAAGTTCTCAGAGTTCAAGATCAGCAGAGCTAGAAAGCCTTGCAATTAAACGCGTCGTCGGCCTTCGAAGGCGCGCCCCAGCGTGACTTCATCTGCATATTCAAGGTCGCCGCCAACGGGTAGGCCGCTGGCCAAACGCGACACTGCGATGCCTAGCGGAGCAATCATCCGCGCCAAATATGTTGCTGTTGCTTCACCTTCAAGATTTGGGTCAGTTGCCAGAATGATTTCTACGATGGTGGCATCAGAAAGTCGCGCCATAAGTTCGCGAATGCGCAAGTCATCAGGGCCGATACCTTCAATTGGGCTAATGGCTCCACCTAGCACGTGATAACGACCCTTGAATTCACGAGTCTTTTCAATCGCGACCACATCTTTTGATTCTTCAACCACGCAAAGAATTGTTTGATCACGACGAGGATCGCGGCAGATCCGACATTCTTCTTCTTCAGCAACGTTGCCACACACCGCGCAGAAGCGAACCTTTTCTTTCACTTCACGTAATGCATCAGCTAAGCGCATCACATCAGTTGGATCAGCAGAAAGAATATGGAATGCAATGCGCTGGGCACTCTTTGGGCCAACACCTGGAAGTCGACCTAACTCATCAATGAGATCTTGAACAATGCCTTCGTACATCAGTGTTCTATCTCGCCGATTTGGGTTGCACCAAGTGCACGAATTGCCAGATCAATGCCTGACTCATCATCAACATCATCGTCATCAACGCTTGGCGTATCAACTTCGGCAATCACTGCAATGGATTCGTTCGCTAATGAACCATTTGGAGCAACTGCATTTGGCGCGAGCACGACATCAATGCGCACATCAGCGCGCATCACGTCGAGGATGGCTTGACGCAGACGTTCATCGTGACCACTGGTGCGCGCATTGTTGACTTGGCCGGCATTTGGAACACCAACAGCCAATGTTCCGTCAGCAACTGAAAGCGGCTGCGAGGCATTGAACAACATCCATGCAACGCGCGAGTAGGCCTTCGTGGCATCCATGATTGCTGGCCACATCGTGACGAAGTCAGGTAGCGAAGGCGTATCTCCAATTGCACCTGAAACGGGAGCAACCACAGCAGCAGCCTCTTCAACCACTGGCTTTGCGGGCGGGCCGGCTTTAGGAATTTTTGGTGCAGCAGGTGGTTTTGCTCCAGTGGAAGGCGCAACCGGAGTTTTTGCTGCAGGTGTTTCTTTTGGCGCAGCAGGTGGCTGCGTTACAGGTGGAGGCGTCGTAGCAGTTGAAGGTGCCACTGCAGAAAGCTTCGGTGGACTAGCTGGAATTGCCGGCGGCGCAGAAACGGGCACTGCCTTCGTTGTCGCTGCCGCATCAACGGGGGCAGCAGCCAAGCGACGTTCAATCTGATCAAGTCGCGCACGTAATCCGCGCTCGTCAGCGTCAATGGCTGGTAACAACAAACGTGCGCACATCAACTCAAGTTGAAGGCGTGGAGCGGTTGCACCCTTGAGTTCGCTCAATGCCTCGCTCACCACATCAGCTGCGCGCGAAAGTTCTGCTGCACCAATGAGTTGTGCTTGTTCAAGTTCACGGGCAATCAACTCATCTGGCCCGTCAATCAATGACATCGCAGCCGCGCCGGGCACATGCTGCAACACGATTAAGTCACGTAGGCGTTCTACAAGGTCACTGACAAAGCGGCGAGGTTCATGGCCTGCATCCATAACTTTCTCGATCGTGCCAAACAGCGCTGCGCCATCACGAGCTATGAGCGCATCAACAGTTTCGTCAAGCAAAGTCATGTCAGTCATACCAAGTTGCATGACAGTGTCGGCGTAGGTCACACCTTCACTGCCAGCACCCGCAATGACTTGTCCAAGAATCGACAGGCTGTCGCGAACGCTTCCCGCGCCTGCACGTGCAATCAATGCGAGTGCTGCTGCATCGGCAGCTACACCCTCTTGTTCGCAAATGGAAGCAAGGTGCGTCTGCAATTCTCGAGTCGACACCAACCGGAAGGTGTAGTTGTGCGTACGCGAACGAATCGTTGGCAGCACCTTGTCGACTTCAGTGGTGGCAAAAATGAAGCGCACATGCGGCGGTGGTTCTTCAACAAGTTTTAACAGTGCGTTAAAGCCTGCGGAGGTCACCATGTGGGCTTCGTCGATGATGTAAATCTTGTAACGCGATGATGCCGGCGCAAACATTGCTCGTTCACGAAGGTCACGGGTGTCATCAACACCGCCGTGACTTGCAGCATCAAGTTCGATCACATCAATAGAACCTGCCCCGTTTGGCGCAAGATCCATGCAGCTTTGGCACACACCACAGGGTGTTGGAGTTGGACCTTGCTCGCAGTTGAGCGAACGAGCCATGATGCGAGCCGTAGAAGTTTTGCCACAACCACGCGGGCCAGCGAAGAGATACGCGTGATGGGTGCGGTCATTCTCGAGAGCACGAGTTAACGGCCCAGTGACATGCTCCTGGCCGACCACTTCCGCAAGAGTTGCCGGGCGATAGGTGCGATACAGGGCCATAGACACGGGTCTGAGTCTATGGCCCTGAACCGAGAACGCGGCGGGTGTAAAGAGTTACTGGAGGGGCTACTTCCGAATCACAATTGGTGCGGTCCAACCGGAATAAGCCTGACCGGGCCAGCCAATGCTGCGAATACGCACGGTCATGCCACCAGAAGGAACATTCGCAAGACTGAAGGCAGCTTGCGCCCCACCGACGATTGGCGAATCAAAGTGTGTCCACGTTGTGGTCCCAGGCCAGATGTATTCGAATTCATAACCCAAGACGTTATCTCCGCCCACTTCTGCACCAGTAGGTTGTTTCCACCTTATTGTGAGCACATCAGATGAGCGTTCATAGGTAGCAGCGAAAGCATCTGGTGTTGGGACCGTGTCGGTGAACTGGCGCGTGGGTGACACTCCAGAAGGGCGTGATTTAACCCCGTTGATATCAATTGTCTTCACAGAGAAGTTGACCCGCTCATTTGGTTTTGCCCCAAGTTCAGATCGGGTGAACCTTGCAGCTGTCTTTATTCCAATTGTTCGCACAACTACAGGTTCTTCCTGACTTGAAGTTTGCGCAGATATTTCATATCCACGTATTTCATCAGTTGGAAGCGAGCTACCGTTCCAGAACACAAGCATTGTCGATGCGCTTCCCCACGCATTGACATTTGTTGGTGGTTTCAGTTGGTCTGTGGCTTTGAGAGCAATAAGTGACGTCCAACCTGACTTGCCGGCTGCATTCACCGCCCGAAGCCGGTAGTAGTACGTGACTCCACCCAGGTTCGGGAGCGGGCTCACGTACTTAAACGTATTGTCACTTAGATCTTTTGAGAGACCCTCAGGTCCACCGCAATAAGCAGTGCACTGCAAGTTGAGTTCGTAGCCGGTCACTGCATCCTCACCGAGGGTACGTGGTGCATCCCATGTTTGCACTGCAGCACCAGCGACCTGCCGAACCTTGAAATTCAGTGGCACTGTTGGTGCGCTGTATCGAATGTTAGGTGATCCTGCAGGTGCTGGCGGTGTGACCGGTGCAGCCGGAGACCCCGCGCGCATTTCAGTCCATTTTGCATTTGTTACTGGAGATCCCGACCACATCTGAACACCGAGTAGGTCAAATGGCGCTGCGGTGTAGAGGTACCAGAACGTTGCGTCAATACCCAAAGCCGCAGAGTCGCGGTATGTCTGCTCAAGCAGAGTCGCGCCCTGCGCATCTGTGAAATGCGTACCTGGTCGCGAACCTGGACCTGCAAGTCCGTAATTCACTTCGGTATCGAAAATCAAACGATCCAACAACGCTGAAGTTGGCCCAACTGCTTTCACGACAGCTGTTTGCCAGGCCTTGATGTCAGCTGTGCGTTGCGCAGAAATTCCATCAAAGGCAATGTCTCCCGCTGGATACGTGTGGATCGCGTATCCATCAAATGGGTTTCGGTATTGTTCCAGTGCTTGAAGGTATCCAGTAGTGAACTTCGCTGCTGGTGAAACTAATCGTGTTGTTGTTGAAGCCATCAATACCAGAGCATTTGCGTTTTTGCTTTTGATGATGTCATATGCGGTTTTCGTCAGTTCTGCTAATTGGTTGAAAGAGCCGGTCCAGAAAGTCTGAAGATTTGCTTCATTCCACACTTCATACGCCGCAATGCGCGAGCCATATCGATTTACTACTGCCTGAACGTATGCACTCCAGTTGTCGATATTGCGCGGCGGACTGGCTGTTCCTAATCCCCAACGCGGATCACCAGCATTTGGATCACTTGCAGCCCATTGCGGAGTCAAGCCAAGCACCAACATCGGTTGTGCGCCTGATGCTTCAGCCTGCGCTACTCGTTGGTCCAAAACAGACCAATCGAAGACGTCACGGGCCGGGTTCACATCTTTCCAAGCAGTCTTCATATCCCACAAGCGATGCATGCCAGCATTCAGTGGAACAGCACCGGTTACCTCTGGTGCAACTTCCATCGACATGAAGTAACTCGCACGCGCTGATGCAGTTTGGAATTTCTTCAACCCTGCATCGATTTGATCTTGTGTGAGATCAGCAGCCTGTGCACTCGTAGGCACAACAGTGAGAACGGAACCGATGCCTAATGAGATAGCAGCGATCTTGACAATCCAATTGCGTGAACGTGGTGTCTTGGCCATGTGCTGATCCTCTACTCATAAGGGACCCCCCGCACACCCGCCAGAGCTCACCTGTCCTTGCTGCCTTCCGGCCCTGGGGAGGTTCAGCGAGATAACGCCGCACGAGGGGTCGCGATAACTGTACGGGCAGGGAGCAGATTGAGGCCAACTCGCACCGGACGGTAGGCTCCTCCACGGAGGATTCGCCTAGTGGCCTATGGCGCTCGCTTGGAAAGCGGGTTGGGGGAAACCCCTCAGGGGTTCGAATCCCCTACCCTCCGCCATATGAAAGCCGTCCCTTGTGGGCGGCTTTCTGCTTGCAGCCGATCACTGGCGGGAATGCCTGGCTAGGTGATTGTGTTGTCACGAAAATATCAACGTTAGGGAGCCCGATGAATCCGTTTATGGTCGTATGCACGTTCAAACCAGGTACGGATATGGCTCAGGTCGGTGCCGTTGTGGCCGCTGAACAAGCCAAGGCTGCCGAACTCACCGAAGCTGGGCGCCTTGCTGGAATCCATCTGGCAATTCCTCGCGGGACCGTCTTTTTACAGGTTGTCGCAGCAGACGCAACTGCCGCTGAATCAACTGTCTTGGAACTTCCGATGTCCAAGTTCTGGGATCTCGACGTTTTTCCGCTAGTCACTCCAGCGCACTAACGCATCTCAACCTGGGGCGAGGGCACCAATTGGTCTCCTCGTTTCGCGGCTGTACCCTCTTCCACGGTGGCGTGTCCGAGCGGCCAAAGGAGCGCGCCTCGAAAGCGCGTGTGGGGGCAACTTCACCGTGGGTTCAAATCCCACCGCCACCGCCAATTCATGGGCATCCAAGTTTCTGGGTGCCCATGAATCATGTTCGCCACCTATCGCGGTATTCGGGACTTTCGTCCCTATTGGCCCTCAGCACTTGACATATAACTTAGGTAACCCTAACTTGAGCGCACTGCACCAAGTAAGGGTTGCCTAAGTTAAGGAGCGCCGATGTTCACCAACTTCCTGATTGGAATTCGTGAAGGACTCGAGGCTGCCCTCATTGTGTCGATCTTGGTGACCTACCTGGTCAAACTCAACCAGCGCCACCTCTTACCTCGCTTATGGCTCGGCGTGATTGCAGCAGTCGTGCTGTCGCTCGGGTTTGCAGGTCTACTCACACTCATCGGTGCTGAGCTTCCTGATGGCGCAGAGCAGATCTTTGCCGGCACGATGAGCGTGCTCGCCGTCATCCTGATCACCTGGATGATTTTTTGGATGGCCAAACGCGCCCGTTACATCAAAGGTCATCTGCAAGGCGAAGTTGATCAGGCCTTGATGCGCGGTAGTTGGGCACTTGCATTTATTGCATTTCTCGCTGTCGCCCGTGAAGGCTTGGAAACTGCGTTGTTTTTGTGGGCAGGTTTTCGCTCAAGTGGTGAAGATGCATCAGCTATCTGGGGCGCCATCATCGGCCTTGGTGTTGCTGTGGTGATTGGTGTTGTTATTTATCGCGGTGCGATCAATCTTGATCTGGGTCAACTTTTCCGATGGACTGGCATCGCACTCATCTTTGTTGCTGCAGGTGTGCTCGCACACGGTCTTGGTGATTTACAAGAAGCAGGCGTACTACCTGGAATCAACTCCCTGGCCTTCGATCTGAGCAACTCCATCCCTGAAGATGGACTGCTTGGTTCATTGCTCAAGGGCCTGCTCAGTTTCACACCACAAACCACATGGCTTTCATTCGTCGTCTGGTGGCTCTACGTTCTCACCACGTTGTTCTTCTTCGCACGAACAACTAAGCGGCCGGCACCGCAGATGCAGCTGGCGTAGAAACCGTTGACGCAACAGGGCTTGGGCAACCTAGTCCTGACGGGCTTGGTGTTGGCGAAGCCTTCTTCGCAGCAACGGTCGCGTCATCAACAACAGCGGTGTAGCCACTGCCAATGATGACGTCAACTACGCGTTTGCTGCGGCCATCTGGAATGAGTGTTGCTCCGGGAAAGTAGTACTCAAGCAATTCAGCCGAAGCTTTGCCCTTTGGTCCGTAGCGCAATTCACCAACACCTGTGATGTCACGATTACCTACAGCATTGCCAACATCTTTAATCGTGAAACCACGAGCTCGCAATGTTTGCGCAGTGGTACCTGCAAGCCCTGGCGTTTTGGTTCCGTTGTACACATTGACGCGCACACGTGCAATTGCAGGAAGGGATTCTGCAGGCGACACCATGACCGTGACGCATGGCGAAGGATTCGGAGTTGCAGTAACCACTTCAGGTTCGCCGCTACCAGTCAACATTTTCGCGATGCCAAAGATCAACCCAGCGACAACTAGAACCGCTGCCGCAATGGCAACAACGATGTGCCAGGTCGGACGACGACGTCGATAGCGACGCGGCGCAATTCGCACTGCACCTTCACGCATCCCGCTCATGAATCCTCCTGTGATCGTTGCCCGGCCATGAAATCGCGCACAAGATTGCCACATTCCTCCGCGAGGATTCCAGCGATCACTTCAGGCCGATGATTCATGCGCTTGTCGCGAGGGAGATCCCAATGCGACCCGCAGGCCCCATATTCCTCATTCCATGCACCAAACACAATTCGGTCAATGCGTGAAAGCACGGCAGCTCCCGCACACATAGGACATGGTTCAAGCGTGACCACGAGAGTGCACCCAGTCAGATGCCAATCCCCTCGAATCGCTGCTGCCTCGCGAAGCACGAGCACTTCAGCATGAGCTGTTGGGTCTTGAAGGGCTTCCCGTTGATTCACCGCACCGGCGATGACTTCGCCTTGCTCGTTGAGTACTAGTGCCGCAATAGGAAGGTCACCCGTGATCGGGCCAACCTTGGCAACCTCGATGGCCTGCTGCATTGCCTCAACATACGAGCGCTGCGCTTGGGACACCTATTAAGAATAGGGCGGTTGGTCGCTTACTGAGAATGACGGGCTTTACGTCGGTCAAGCCCAAAGCCAACTACGAGGGAAATCACCGTTAAGCCAGCGATAAACAACCATCCACCCATGTCACCAAAGCCGGAAATATTGGCCGGATCATCAGGGCACATGCCCAGGCCGCATTCAGGAATCACGGTGATGGCAATCACTAGTAGATCCAAGAACACTGCGGTGATGACCGCGTAGGTGATCGCACGCAAGGCACCAGCGCGCTTACTGATGCCTTCATCACCGCACGTCAACGGTGTGTTCCAGAACAACAAGATTGCACAGCCAATCACACCAACGGCAAAGGTAACGAAAGCCCAGGTGTACAGGTGCAAGCCAAAAAACTCAGGACCGTAACCGGGATCAGTAGGGCTTGCTACATGCAAGAAGATCTGTCGCACACTTCCCGCAGCTCCCGCGCACGCAGCCAAGATGCTGATCGCGTAATGCTGCGCCTTCATTCCCCACAGCAGATTCATTACTGGTCCAACAGCAAGTCCGATCATTCCTGAACGTTGCACCAAACACAGCGGGCAAGGCTGCTCGCCAATGCCTAATTGAAGGTGAAGCGAACCGGCGAGTACTCCGAGCAGGCCTACGAGCGCCAAAATATTGATGATGCGTGCCAGCGTTACCTGGCGTTCCACTGAAAGTCTTGTCATCACGTCAGCCTTAGAAGTTCAGTGGGATTGGGTCGGTCATATGCGCCTTGAGCAGGATCACCGTGACGATCAAAGTCAGGACCGCTAAACCTGGGGTCCAGCGCCATTTCTTGAAGATCCCGAAAAAGACCAAAATCCAGAGCACAAACATCGAAAGCATCACGGGTTCACGCTAACGAAACATTTGGTCGTTCCGGTGTCCGAAACGGAAACATTTTGGAATTACGACACAACACGTCGGAAACACCACTTCTTTACCGTCAGATATGCGCCCGGATCCTCTGGGTCTAAGGGAAATCTGCAAGACCAGTAGTTCGGGAGGTGCGTGGTGTTAGTGGCGACCAGGTCAGGTCCATACGACGAAATGCTCGTGGATGGCGAACCACGCTCAACTCACCGTGCCCTCGCTGCAACCTTGGATGAACTGGGCCCTGAAGGATTGGCCGAACGCGCTCGTCAGCGCGACTCATACCTTGACCGCCATGGAATCACGTTTACGTTGGGCGAGCGTGAACGACCACTGCCGATGGATTTAGTTCCTCGCATCATTACGCCCACCGAATGGTCAAACGTTGAAGCGGGAGTTATTCAGCGTCTCCATGCACTCGAAATGTTTTTGGCTGATGTCTACGGCGACATGGAGGTGCTGAATGATCAGATCATCCCTCGATCTCTGGTCACAAGCTCAACCCACTTTCACCGCCAAGCCTGGGGATTAAAACCATCGAACAACGTGCGCATTCACGTTTCCGGTATTGATCTGATTCGTGATGAGCAAGGCGTGTTCCGCGTTCTTGAGGATAACTTGCGTAACCCTTCAGGTGTTTCATATGTGTTGGAAAACCGACGCACGCTTGCGCATGTGCTCCCGGAAGTCTTTGCAAAGCACCGCGTTCGCCCGATTACTGAGTACCCCGAACGTCTACTCGAAGCACTTCGCGCATCCGCAAATGAATCAGTGAATGATCCAAACGTTGTTGTTCTTACACCTGGAGTTCACAACTCTGCTCACTATGAACACGCTTTTTTAGCGCGCTATATGGGTGTGGAACTTGTTGAAGGTCGCGATCTCTACTGTCGCGAAGGGCGCGTATGGATGCGCACGACTTCTGGTCCGCGAGTAGTCGACGTCATTTATCGCCGCATTGATGACGACTTCCTTGATCCCGTTCATCTTCGCCCCGATAGCGTGCTGGGCGTCCCTGGGTTGATTAACGTTGCGCGCGCAGGCCATGTAGGTATTGCTAACGCCATTGGTAACGGTGTTGCCGATGACAAGGCTGTCTATCCATACGTTCCAGCTCTTATTCGCTACTACCTTGGTGAAGAACCAATTCTTCCCAACGTCGACACCTACGACCTCAGTGATCCAGAGCAACGCGAACATGTGATTGCAAACATTGAAAGCATGGTCGTTAAGCCAGCTGATGGTTCCGGTGGATACGGCCTGGTCATGGGCCCGACCGCGACTGAAAAAGAAATCCTTGGCGCGATTCAGGCTGTCAAAGAAGACCCACGTGGCTGGATCGCTCAACCAGTGGTGCGCTTTTCCACTTATCCAACAATTGTTGATGACGGATCCATTAGTCCGCGTCACGTGGATTTACGACCATTTGCAGTGAATGACGGAAAGAACGTTTACGTACTTCCCGGTGGCTTAAGCCGTGTGGCATTGCCTGAAGGCAGTCTCGTTGTGAACTCCAGTCAAGGCGGTGGCTCAAAGGACACCTGGGTGCTCGAGGACACCATGACGATCGATCGACCGATCCCTGCCGAGGTTCCTCGTGCGGTCACGATCGACATGGATGTTCCCGAGCGCGTTGACGCACCATCTGCTCATGACGATCGAATGCTGCAACAAGAACGTCAGCAACAACAAGGAGGCACGTCATGTTGAGTCGTATCGCCGAATCCTTCTTCTGGCTCGGTCGGTACATCGAACGCGCTGAAGCAACGACTCGCATTCTGGGTGAGCATTACCAACTCATCGTTGAAGACCAGTCAATTTCAGAACCGATGGCTTGTGCCGTGCTTCTTGACGCACTCTCCATGCCACATATTGGTGTTGAAGATGGTCTCTTGTTAGTACGTAGCGTTGTTGGTGAATCAGGATTGCCCGCCACGATTACTGGCGCAGTCGGTGCTGGGCGCGACAACGCCCGTGCAGTTCGCGATTCACTTTCCACTGACACGTTCGAAGCACTGAACGCAGCTCACCTGTTTCTCTCACGTGGACTTACCCACTCATCTAGCCCTGGCGTTGGACTGCACCGAATTTTGGAAAGACTCCTCGTTGTCAACGGAGTAATCGACTGGACCATGCCACGCGATGAGGCGTACTACTTCATGAAGCTTGGTCGCAATATCGAACGCATCGACATGATGGGTCGATTGCTTGCCATGCGACATGAACAATTATGGCCAAACTCTGGGCCAGTCGCAGTGCTACGTGCAGCCGGCGCACTCTCGGCATTTTTACGCAAGAGTGGGCCTTTCCAAGGCGCAGATGTGCGCAAGTTCCTCGTGCTCGATGAAACTTTCCCGCGTTCAATGCGGATGTGTGCAGCCGACGCTGAACTGGCAGTTCGCTCCCTTGAAGGGTTGGGTGTAGGCGATGGGGGCATGCTGTTACGTGAAGTCGGCATGCTGCGTTCCTCATTGGAATACACCACCAGTGATGACCCGGCAGAGATTGATCGCTTGATCGCTGATGCTCGCCAGGCAGCAATTCGTGCGTCAAACCAAGCGAATAAGGCGTTCTTCCGCCAGCACGGCACGATCGTTTGGAGCCACTAATGAACAACGCCTTACATACCGGTCGTCGTCTTCGCATTTCACATCACACTGGATATCAATACGCGGCTTCTGTTGAAGCTTCCTTCAACGAGGTGCGAATGAGTCCCCTCAATGGCGATGGACAGGTTCTCCTTAGTCACGAGTTACGCATTGAGCCTTACGCATCTGTTCAGACGTACACAGATTATTGGGGTGCGTTTGTTGAATCTTTCGACGTACACACTCCTCATCGCGTTCTCGAGGTCACTTCAATAAGCACCGTCGATATACCGCCCATGAAAGCTGAAATTCCCGGTGGTTCTTGGCATAGCGTGCACAGTGATGACACTCAGGAACGATGGGTGGAATACCTCACGAACACGTCGTACGTTGACTCACCTGAAAGTGATGTGACGCGCATGTCTATCGTGCGTGACTTACGCCATACAGGCAGTCCTGCTATTGCCGTGCACGCAGCGATGGAAGCCGTACGGAGTCAGATTACGTACACACCTGGAGCAACCAACGTCTCGACCACTGCTGGTCAAGCCTGGGCTAGCGGTGTTGGTGTGTGTCAAGACTTCACTCATGCAATGTTGTCGATCTTGCGCGCGTTAAAGATTCCTGCGCGTTACGTCAGCGGCTATCTGCATAGTGAAGAAGAAGCAATGGGAATGACCGTGACTGGTGAATCACACGCCTGGGTGGAGTACTGGGATCACGGTTGGCATGCGATTGATCCAACGAACAATCGCGCAGTTGGTGCAGCGCACGTCGTGGTCGCGCGGGGGCGCGACTACGGCGATGTGCCGCCACTCAAAGGTATTTATGCTGGCGGGAAGAGTGGCAGCTTGGGTGTGACTGTGGAGATCACTCAGATTGCCAACACGATCTAGATGTGAACGGGCTATGACTAGCTACGTACCAGCCGAGCAATTGCTGCGGTGACTTCGGAGAGTTTTTCGTCCATATCAACGGAGTCATCGTTCATTGCATCCGTGACACACTGCCCAAGATGCCCTTCGAGCATCAGGATCGCCACTGATTGCAATGCCTTGGTGACCGCAGAAACCTGAGTCAAGACATCCATGCATTGCTCGTCTTCTTCAACCATCCGATGCAGCCCACGGATCTGACCTTCAATGCGGCGCAGGCGCACGAGCACTGCGGCATTGCTCTCTGAAACCTCTGACATAACGACCTCCGGGACACCACTCTAGTACCCACTGGGGGTATCTGGCATCTTGACGATTAGTCAGTTAGTCGATGACTACAGGGCGCGAACCCACACCCCACACCACGTAGTTCCACATCCAGTTCGCTACGACGCTTACCCGGTTACGGCCGCCAGCCAAATAGAACACGTGCAATCCAAGCCACGCCAACCAAGCTGGTGTGCCATGAAGTCGGATTCCCTTGGCTTCAACCACGGCACGGCGGCGACCAATTGTGGCCATTTGGCCTTTGTCTTTGTATACAAATTCGGTCAGAGCCTTGCCCTGATGCTTGGCCTTGATCTGCTTGCCCACATGGATTCCCATTTGCATTGCAACAGGCGCGATCATCGGCAGTGCTCGACCATCTGGGCCTTCAAGGGAAGCTGCGTCTCCAATAATCCACACACCATCGGTGAGTTCTAAGTTCTTATCTACCCGAAGGCGATTTGAGCGATCCGCTAGGCCAAGGGTCGCCCACTGTTCATGTGCTGCGACACCTGCGGCCCAGACAATCGTTCCCGCGTTCAATACTTCGCCGGACTTCAAATGCACGTCGGTTGGATACATGCGGTCGACCGATGCGTCAACGAGTACTCGCGCACCAAGATCTTCGAGCTCACTCTTTGCATGCGCACTCGACTTCTCGCTGAACATCGGCAACAGTCGAGGGCCTGCCTCAACTAACGTGACAGATGCGTATTGCGCGAGGTCTGGGAATTCACGCTTCATAGAACGTTGGAGCTCGGCGACCGCGCCAGTGACTTCAACACCCGTTGGCCCACCACCAACAACAACGACACGCAAGTGCTCTTTTGGCCGATGCCCATTTTCAATTTCTTCGTAAGTGTTAAGCAAGTTATTGCGAATTTCGCGTGCTTCACCCATCGTTTTCATTTGTAACGCGTTTTCCGCAACCCCCGGAACACCAAATGTTGTCCCTGTACTACCGGTTGCCAACACCAAATCATCAAATGGCAGCACTGCACCATCTTCAAGTCGAAGGTTCTTACGCTCAGTGTCAATACGCACGACATCCCCACGGCGGAAATCTACGCCGGGGATAGCGCCACGCACTGAATAGGCGATGTCATCTTCTGACAAGCCACCTGTTGCAACCTGATACAACAACGGAGCAAATAGTTGGTAGGGATTGCGATCAATGAGCGTGACGTGAATGCCATCGGTTTTGCTCAATTCACGAGCAGCCCGAAGCCCGCCGAAACCGGCGCCAATGACTAAGACCTTACGATCGCCTTCTCGAGCTTCAGTCATGTCTGCAAACCCAACGTCGTGAGTGCGAAAATACTAGGCAATTTCAGGAACTGTGTTGTTCAATCGAGTCATTTGCTCTGCTGACAACTGCACTGTTGCTGAACGAACAATCGATTCGGCAGTTGCCGGGCGAGTCGCTCCTGGAATGTTGATGACAACTGGCGAAAGTTGCGAGAGCCAAGCAAGGGCAACCTCTTGAGCTGTCGCATTGACTTCAGTGCCGACTTCAGCGAAGTCCACGTAACGTGAACCCACTTCAGCATGCTGCGAAGCGCCGCCAAGTGGTGACCATGGCAAGTAGGCCAGACCAAGTTCGGTGCAGCGATGCAGTGCCACGGTGTTCGCGCGGTATTTCGGTGAGTACTGGTTCTGCACCGACACCAATCCACCATCCGCAGGGCCACCAAGAATGTCGATGGCAATGTTGATCTGAACGTCATCGGCGTTTGAAATGCCGATGCGCTTGATGAGCCCATCGTTCTTCAGCGCCAACAGCGCCTTCATTTGATCGACGTAGTTGAGCGTTGGATCTGGGCGGTGATGCTGATACAGCGCAATTTGTGAAACACCCAAATTCGTCAGGCTCTTCTCACATGCAGCCCGCAAGGACTCTGGCCGCGAGTCTGATCCGAAAATTCCACCAGATTCGCGAGTAATGCCGCCCTTGGTAGTCACCAATACGTCAGCCATATTTGCTGAGCCGGTGTAAGTGCGCATTGCTTCAGCGACGAGCAGTTCGTTGTGACCCATCGTTGATGAAGACGGTGCGTAGATATTCGCGGTGTCAAAGAAGGTGACACCCAAGTCAAGAGCACGATGAATAGTTGCGATCATCCCGTCACGGTTTTCCAGCTTTTCTGGAAATGACATTGGCATGCAGCCAATTCCGACGGAAGAAACCTGGAGATCACCAATGCGGCGCTGTGGCAGAGTCATTCCCAGAGTCTAGCGGCGAATATCAGGTGAGGGATTCGGCTACAACTAGCCATTCGGCATCGAGATCGTCACGCTTTCGACCGATTTCCTGCAATCTCCGATTCATTTCAGCCAAGCGTTCATGGTCAGTTGAAGCTTCAGCCATCTTGCCGTGAATTGTGGCCTCTTCTTCTTCTAATTTCGCCAGCGTGCGTTCAATGCGAGCCAGATCCTTTTCAATGATGCGTCGTTCACCCGCACTCAAGCCAGGCGCTTGCTCCTTCGCGGTGGTCGCATCTGGCGTCGAAGTCCGCGACGACGCAACAGTGTGGCCACGCATAGAGCGACGACGCTCAATGAATTCATCAATTCCGCCGGTCAAGTGAGTGACAGTGCCGTCGCCGAATAGCGCGTAATTGTCATCGCACACTCGTTCAAGGAAATACCTGTCGTGGGAAATCACTATCAAAGTGCCAGCGAAGCTATCGAGTAGATCTTCAAGCGCCGTGAGTGTCTCAACGTCGAAATCGTTCGTTGGTTCGTCGAGTACCAACACGTTAGGTCCACCCATGAGCAAGCGAGTCAATTGCAGGCGTCGACGTTCACCACCTGAAAGATCTCCAACCGGCGTCCACTGCCCATCAGCGTTAAAGCCAAGGCGTTCGCACAGTTGTGATGCAGATAGTTCGCGGCCTTTGCCTAACTCAACTCGTGATGCAACTTTTTCAACTGCCTCAAGTACGCGCCACTTTGGGTCGAGTTCTTCCAGATGCTGCGAAAGATACGCAGGTTTAACCGTGACACCAGTAATGAGTTTTCCTTCTGCCGGTGGAAGTTCGCCGAGCAGCATGCGAATAAGTGAGGTTTTACCCGCACCATTCGCACCGAGCAGGCCAATGCGATCACCGGGGCCGAAATTAAGGTTGACACGATCCAAGAGGCGACGCCCAGCAATATCCATTGATGCGTCTTGCAGTTCGAATACTGATTTACCTAGACGAGCCCCAGCAAAAGCAAGCAGTTCCGTGGTGTTGCGTGGAGGTGGCTCATTTTCAATGAGTTCATTTGCAGCATCGATACGAAATTTTGGCTTCGAGGTACGCGCAGGTGCACCGCGACGCAACCAAGCGAGCTCTTTGCGCAATAGGTTCTGTCGTCGAGCTTCAGATGAGGATGCTTGACGATCGCGTTCAGCTTTCGCGAGCACGTAGGCGGAATAGCCGCCGTCATATTCCTCAACTTGGCCGAGCACAACTTCCCATGTGCGATCACACAGTGCATCCAAGAACCAGCGATCGTGCGTGACGACCACGATTGCTAATTTCGGGCGAGACTTCAGATGATCAACGAGCCACGAAATGACATCGACATCGAGATGGTTCGTTGGTTCGTCAAGCAACAACAGGTCACAGTCATTAATAAGAGCTTTGGCCAACTGCACGCGTCGACGTTCCCCACCCGACATTGAAGCAACGCGAGCATTCAGGAGTTCTTCGTTGAACCCTCCGAGCAAACCTGTGAGTACATCGCGCACTCGAGCGTCGCCAGCCCATTCATGAATTGGCCTCCCGGGCACGACCACACTTGCCACAGTTGCATCGGCATCGGGGCTATCAATCTGCGACACCATTTCCACGTGAACATCGGATCCGACGGTCACTCGCCCTGAATCCACCGTCTCAATTCCGGTGAAAACTTTCAGCAGGGTGCTCTTGCCGGCACCGTTTCGACCCACCACTGCGATCCGTTCGCCAGCGCTCACACCTAGGGAGACTCGCTCAAGGAGCGGGCGCTTACCGAAAGACTTTGAGACAGCTTCAATATTGACGAGATTTTTGGGGGCCACGACGCCATCCTCGCAAAGTGCTCAAATGTCCGGCACAGCGCACGTTGATCAGTTACTGTCCGCGAATGCGTTGGCCCCTGTCCAGGGGGGATAAAGAGGCCACGACTGCAGAACCTGAGGGCTCAACTGTCGTGGCGATGTACGGCAATGGACTTCATGTTCCAGTGTTGCCGGACACGATCGTTCCGATTCTTCAACGATTACGCGCTCATGTCACACCTAATGCCGAGTCACATTTCCGCGTGGATTGGGCTGGCATTCGCACGCGTATTGGCATGCTGCCGTGGGCTCCACAAGAACTTGCAGGAACAACCACAGATCGCCTTCCCGTACCAACCGACGGTTACCGCTCTGAAGCTGAGGAATACGTCGGCCTGGCTCTATCACTGGTCAATGACCGCGACTCGTATCGCATTGTTGAAGTGGGTGCTGGGTGGGCGCCGTGGGTAGTGATGGGCACCGCAATCGCAAAGCGCGAAGGCAAGAGTGTCACTGGTATTGCTGTTGAAGCTGATGAAATGCGTGCAAGTTGGGCCTTGCAACATGCACAAGACAACTCCATTGAAGTTCGCCACGTAACGGGCACCAGTCAATCAATTCGCGAGCAACTCGGCGAACATCCGACAGATATGACCGTGGTGCAAGCGGCATGCTGGTTCGAAGAAACCATCTTGCAATTTCCGAAATTGACTGACGATGACATGGGCGGTGCTGTCAGTACTGACGACAACGCGCACATGGATTACCGCGGAGCCTTCTTCGATCACGTAGACGTGCCAACGGTCACCCTCGAGACTTTGCTGGCAGGCGATGAACCAACTGACTTGCTCCATATTGATTTACAAGGTCGCGAACTTGATGTGATCTTGCCGGATTTGGAACTCATCGCTCAAAAGGTTCGTTTCCTTGCTGTTGGCACTCACAACAGATACGTCGAAGGCATGCTTCAAGAACATTTGCTCAAGCGTGAATGGGCCCTGCTCATGGAATCCCCGTGCACAGCCGTATTTGACGGGGTCAAGCCCAGCCTTACTGGCTTCACCACCCAAGATGGCAACCAGCTCTACGCCAACTCACGCTTCCGCGACGCTGACCCGCTTCTCATTCGCCAGCGCTAATCCCTCACGAAATCCCCCAGAAACGCCCGTTTACGAAATCTGTCTGTAACACAACTGGGTGAGACTGCGCCGCTGGTCTGGAATGGTCTGACCGTGTTGAAGGAGCCTTACATGGACGCGATTAATGGTGCCGACACCGCTTGGGTGATGACCTCGGCGGCGCTTGTGCTGCTGATGACACCGGGCCTTGCGCTGTTTTACGGTGGCATGGTCCGCTCCAAGAGCGTGCTCAACATGATCATGATGAGTTTCTCTGCCATGGGCGTGATCACTGTGGTCTGGGTAATCGTCGGCTTCTCTTTAGCTTTCGGCACTGACTCCGGCGGCGGATTTATCGGAAACTTTGAACATTTCGGATTAGCAAACGCCCTGAATCAGCCAGTGGGCCCTGAAGGTCATCAAATTCCCCTGCTCGCTTTCGTGATGTTCCAGATGACTTTCGCGATCGTGACCACCGCATTGCTTTCTGGTGCAATTGCAGATCGCGCAAAGTTCAGTTCCTGGATCGTGTTCATGATCGCCTGGGCATTGCTTGTGTATGTACCAATCGCGCACTGGGCCTTCGCCTTGCAAGGTGGCACCGGCGGTTGGATTAGTGACCGACTCGGCGCTTTGGACTTTGCCGGCGGCACTGCAGTTGAAATTAATTCTGGTGCATCCGCATTAGCGCTCGCGCTGGTTGTTGGAAAACGTATCGGTTTCAAGCACGACTCAATGCGCCCGCATAACTTGCCGCTCGTGCTGCTCGGTGCCGGCTTGTTGTGGTTTGGTTGGTTGGGCTTTAACGCAGGTTCGGCATTAAGCGCAGGAAGCCTTGCTGCGACTGCCTTGATTAATACGCAAATCGCTACAGCCTGCGGCGCACTGACCTGGATTGCGGTTGAAAAATTCCGCGATGGTCACCCGACAACGCTCGGTGCGGCATCGGGTGCAGTCGCAGGTGCAGTTGCCATCACGCCCGCCTGTGGTTTCGTCACACCACTTGGCGCCTTGGTGATCGGACTTGCAGCCGGTGCAATTTGTGCTTGGGCAGTCAGCCAAAAATTCCGATTCGGATTCGATGACTCACTCGACGTAGTAGGCGTGCATGGAGTTGGCGGCTTTGTCGGCATGATCGGTATTGGTCTTTTTGCTGCAGTCATCGCAAATGAAGCCGGTGCCGACGGCCTCTTCTTTGGTGGTGGTGCAACCTTGCTGAGTAAGCAAGTCATCGCTTCCCTTGCCACTGCGGCCTACGCCTTTATCGTCACCTGGATTATTGCCACAATCATTACTAAGACCATGGGCTTCCGCGCTGATGCAGATGATGAAATCGCCGGTCTTGACACAACCATCCACGCCGAAAGTGCTTATGACTTTGCCGGTGTCGCCGGTGGTGGAAGTATTGGCAGTAGTCACCATCCTTTGCGTGACCTCATTGCACGCAGTCGAGAGGAAGACCAGTGAAGCTGATTACCGCAATCATTAAGCCGTTTCGACTTGATGATGTGAAGGAAGCCCTGCACGCCGTTGGTATTCACGGCATGACCGTCTCTGAAGCCAGCGGGCATGGGCGTCAGCGAGGACACGTTGAGGTCTATCGCGGCGCTGAATACCAAATTGATCTTGTGCCAAAGATTCGCGTGGAAGTTATCGTTGATGACGCTGAAGCCGAAGCGACGATGGATGCAATCGTGAACGCGGCGCGTACTGAAAAGATTGGCGACGGAAAAGTCTGGATGATCAACGTTGAATCAGTGGTGCGCGTGCGCACTGGTGAGCGCGGACCAGACGCGCTGTAACGCTTCGAATATGAAAGTCCCCCTGACCTCAGGTTGGTCAGGGGGACTTTCATCATCTTGTGGAGACTCAGGCGTTTAGTCTCCGCGGAGGAATCACTACTGACGCAGGCACGTCATTAGTTTGGAAAGTCATGGTGTTTGCCTTGGCCTTGGAGTGCCGGCAGTTTGTGCCGGCCGTGGAGCCTTGGTTTCCTTCGCAACAGGAGAAGCCGATGGTGCTGTCGGCCGTGGAGCCTTGGTTTCTTTCGCAACAGGAGAAGCCGATGGTGCTGTCGGCCGTGGAGCCGAGGTTTCCTTTGTTGGCTTTGGAGCCGGTTTCGGAATCGCATCAAGTGCGGCTTGTCGGGCCGCAATTGCCGATGCAACATCAGCCCGACGATTTGCATGAGCCGCAGCTTTCGCGGCAGCTGTTTTTGCAGACGCCATTGCTTGATCGAATCTTGCTGTTGCAGCATCGACAGCAGCTTTGAATGCATCGTTTACAACTCGTCGCGCTGCTTCCTGCGCATCTCGAGGAGCGACCCGGACGTTAGCGACCTGATGAACTGCCCCCGCAGTCACCGGTCGAGCTGCCCCCGCAGCTTGCTGTCCAGGAGGAGTGGGGTGTGAGTCAGCAAACGCCGCTGGAGCACTGGCCAACAGGATGACTCCCGTTAACGCACCTGCCGCCAGACCTGCGGTCCGCTTCATCTCCGACCCTCCCTGATCACTACTGAAGACCTGAAAGAAGCATCCACCCCATTTCTGTGAAATTCCTGTGAGTTCTCTGCCCAAACCCCTAATTTGGCAGTTCGGACTAGTCATGGACGTACCGTCCTTACCTCCAGATAGATTTCCCACAGGAGGTAGACATGAGCCAGCCAACGATTCTGATCGTTGACGATGAGCCAGGAGTGCGTGAGCTCCTGAGCGATGCCCTTGGCATGTCTGGCTACCTCACCCTCACCGCTCCTGACGGCGTCGAGGCCCTCAATATCCTGCTCAAGCAGCCAGTTGATCTCATGCTCATTGACATCAATATGCCAAAAATGGACGGGTTCGAACTTTTAGAGCGCCATCGCAAAGACGGGCACCAAACCCCCGCCATCATGCTGAGCGCCCGTGGAGACCGCGCCGACATCACCAACGGACTGAAGATTGGCGCGGATGACTATGTGACGAAGCCGTTTGGTCTAGAAGAACTCGTACTGAGAGTGGCGGCGGTGCTGCGTCGCACTATGCCTGCAACCCAAGTGGATGCCGTACTTCAGTGTGGACCGATCATCCTTGATCAGGGTCGTCATCTCGTGAAGTACCAAAACGAAATCATCGACCTCACTCAAACAGAATTTCGTCTTCTTGAAGAACTCATGTTGCGCGCCGGATTCGTTGTTAGTAAGGAAGCGCTACTTCGCGCAGTTTGGGATATTGACTTTGAAAGTAACACCAGTGTCGTCGATACCTATATTTCGTATTTACGAAAGAAACTTCACACCGATGAATACGAAGGTATCCGTACGATTCGCGGTGCGGGTTTCCAACTCACGGCTAAGTAATGAAACTACAAACCCGTCTCACCATTACGGTGACATTGATCATCGCATTCATTGCTGTGGCAATCGGCGGGTTTGCAATTCTTCGATCTGAATCTGTTGAATTAAACCGGCTTGACAGTGTGCTCGTTGATTATTCAACACAGCTTGCTACAACGGAAGATGATCCGTTGATGCTTTCGCAGTTTTTGGTGGATGACAGTCCCTTCCCAGTAGCGATGACTTACCTCACCCCAGACGGTGATGTCGTTCAACTTTCCGACAGTGAAAGCGGGTTGCAAGAAGCTCCGACGAAACAAGAACTCATTGAGTCAATCGCTCATCCAATATCACTTGATGCCCCAAGTCCCGTGCGCATGAGTGCTGCTCCACTTGGAGATCGCGATTACCTTTTAGTCTCAACCTCATTGGAACCTGTGATCAGCAATCGCGCTGATCAGATCAAACTCCTGTCACTTTTCACCCTCGGCATGATGCTGCTTGGATTCCTGGTGACATTCGTGTTTTTCCGTCGAGATAGTCAGCTCGCCAATCTCGTCACCGCTCTGGAACAACGACAAAAGTACATGCAGGAGTTCTTAGGAGATGCTTCACATGAACTTCGCACACCTCTGACAGTTATCAAAGGCTACGTCGAACTTCTTTCGACGAACAATGTCACTGATTCCGCACAATTGGAGCGTTACTACTCGCGCATGGGAACTGAGATCGAGCGCATGGAGGGGCTGATTCGTGATTTGTTGCTCATCGCAGAGCTATCAGAAGATAGTTCGCGCGAGCAGGAGGAATTCAACCTTTCAAGTGCCTTGCAGCATCAAATTACGGATCTTGAACACCTTGAACCCGCACGCCCTATCTCGCAATCAGTAGAAAGCGATGTCTCCATCGTGTGTTCACCTGACTTGATGGTGCGTTTACTTTCTAATGTCTTCTCAAATATTCGACGACATACGCCGATCGAAGCTCCCGTGAACATTTCCCTCAAAAAGATACGCACTGAAGTAGTACTCATCATTGAAGATGGTGGCCCGGGATTGCCTGCCGACGCCTACTCAGCAGGTATTCAATTCTTCCAACGCTTTGATCAATCTCGTTCCCGTGAGTCTGGTGGCTCAGGGCTTGGTATGAGCATCATGCGCGGCATTGCGGATTCAGCAGGCGGAACCATCGAGCTTCACCCAAGCACTCTCGGCGGTCTCGCCGTGCATATGACGTTCCCTATAAACACAAATAAGTAACGACGCTAGCGATTTCGTCGGGTGTACACCTCATGTCGAGTTACGCCTTGTGGGTCAACATAATCAACGCTCATTTCATTACCTGAGGTGGAATACCGCACGTGATAATTCCCTCCGTTGAGGGTGTAGGTCAGGTCGTATGCGGTTGCACCTGTTTGAACGAAGTTCGTCACAACTGCACCTCGCAACGGTTCACCGCCATCACGATAAGGATTCGCAGATGGTTGTGGTGACACTTGCCCATCGACTTCAGCTACAACTCCCTTGAAACCACCATTGATATATGGATATGTCGATGTTCCGTGATAGTGATACTTCTTCTTTTTGTCGAAGTGACCATTGAACTCATCTAATCCCACGACTGCGCTGCCGTCAGGTTCCGTTGATCCGTAGATGGGAAAACCGTCGAGGGCATAAGCAATTGGGGCTGTTCGCCCAACAATGCTTTGCAGGTGCAGTGGTGCAACGTGATAGTGGTAATCATCGGCTCTACCGCAGTGTCCGCCCCAGTTATCGAGTTCACCTGAAAGGTAGGCATCATCGCCTCGGTTATTGAGCGCATTGAAAATTGGAACACCATTGACTGCGAGTGCAATTGCACCCCGCAAGAAATGCCCTTTCGCGGACATCGGCGCCTTGCTCAAGACCGGTGTTGCCGGTATCGACCATGCCTTCGTGCCTAGGTAATCCTGTGCGTTGGGAACCTGTTGCTGCCAGCTTTTAATACCAACCATCATGTTGTGGGCCGGCAGCCCGGAGCTCTCTACCAAGTAATACTTGCCACTGCGTAAGACTTTGACTGAGCCAGAAAAGGCGTCAAAGCCAGGCAATGTTTTCCCACCCGTACTTGCAGCCTGAGCTGCAGTTGGGCGCGCAAGCATCGAAAGCAAACCCAGCGATGCAGCAGCACCTGCTCCAAGCAAAAGCGATCGCCGATCAAGCTCTGGAAGATGTGAGATCTCATGTCCATGGCCACGTCCGTGTTGGTGATGGTGATGTGGCATGAGCATTCCTCCCATTGAAGTCGTGGGGAAAACGTTGCAGTGAACCTTGTGAAGACTATGTGAATTCAGCAAGCGTTTGGTAAGAATGCGTGATTATGGCTAGTCGCAGGTGAATTTCGAACCTAATGTGCACTCATGAAAATAATTCTGGCTTCGCTCACGGCAATAGTCGTAGCCAGTGGCGCGCTCGACGTGAGTGCGCAAACTTCATCTGCCTCGCCCACTATCAGTCCAACAGCCAAGTCAAAGCAAGTTGAATTCGTCGCTGACGTTTGGGCTGACAATTGGTTTGCGTTGTACGCAAATGGCAAGCTCGTGGGGCAAGACTCGGTGCCGATCAGTACTGAGCGTTCATTTAATGCCGAAACCATCAAGTTCACTGCTGCCTATCCACTTACCATCGGCATCGTTGCAAAAGACTTCACTCAGGATGCGTCAGGTCTGGAATACATCGGCACTTCACGCCAACAAATTGGCGATGGAGGAATCATTGCGCAGATAAAAGAAGTGAAGTCAGGAAAATTCGTGACCGCTACATCTAAATCATGGAAATCACTTGCGACCAACACCGCACCCCTGAATCCAAGTTGCGTGACCTCGTCTAAACCCAACCTTGATTGCCAAAGTTCCAGCATTAACTTGCCAGCAAATTGGAATCTCTCGGCATTTAACGACGCGCAATGGGTCAATGCAACTCAGTACTCTCCAAGCGAAGTGGGAGTAAAAGAGGGTTACCTAACGATCAGTTGGAATCCTGCGGCCGCATTGGTCTGGAGTTCAGATTTGAAACTCGATAACACGGTGTTGCTTCGCACCAAGGTAGCCAAATGAAGCGCGCACTCACAAAGATCTCTACTACTGGTGTGCTGTGTTTTGCCGTACTGACAACGACTCCGTTAAACAATGCCATTGCCGCGAAAATCTCACCTATGACGTTCACCGTTGCTGTACCCGGAATCGGATCCAGCAATCTACTTCCGCGTGCAAATACTTGTGACGGAGCATCAGCCTCACCTGCTCTTACGTTCACGGGAGTTCCTAAGAGCGCGAAAAGTATCACCGTGATCATGCATGGCATTCCTGGTCCAGCCCGTCCGGGAGAAACTGAACCAAGTACGCACGTGTATTGGACTCTTTACAACCTGCCAGTAACAACGAAAGTCATCAACCAAGGCTCCACTGGCGGTGGCTTAATCGGTCACAATTTCAAAGACAACAATCTGGCTTACACCCCACCTTGTTCTCAAGGGCCAGGATTGAAGCAATACACAATCACCGCCTACGCGCTGAAGTCAGCGATCTCGTTAACTCCTTCAGCAGCAACCCGAGACTCCCTGTTGAATGCAATGGCTCCAATAACTCTCGCAACATCTACTCTTAACCTCAATTACGAAAGGGCCAGTTGATGAAATTTGTGACTCGCAAAGCAATCGCGAAGCTTGGCTTAGCCACTCTCGCAACAGGCGCCATCGCCTTCACCGTGTTCGGGGTCCCTTCATCAACAAGCGCTGCCCCATCTGGTTGCCCGGCAGGGAACTTCCCTGATCTGTCAACTTCCGTTGGTGCAGGTTCGGGATATGACAAACCTGCAATTTCAGCTTCATGCGCAAACAACATGCTGACGGTGAAATCCAACGGCATGATTAGTTATCCATTCACGCCAAAAACCCCAAACTCATTGAAGACTCAGAACTGGACATGGACCATTCCGATCAGTCCAGCAATCGCGAAATCAACAACAGCAATCAACACCAAGATGGGCACCATCGGATTTACCGTGACGGGCATACCCATGTATGGACCAATGGAAGGGCCAATGCCTGCAGCTGAGGCGTACGGCGACCCGATCTATAACGCAATCCTTGATTCATGCGGCGGTCACACTGGCCCATCGAGCGAATATCACGATCACTACTTAGGCCTTGATGCGCAATGCAATCTCTCGCAACGAAAAGTGCTGGGCTACGCCCTTGACGGGTTCCCTATCTATAACGCCCAAGGGTGCCTGAATGCGGCCTGCACGAAAACGGCAACATTTAAATCAGGTTACGTGAAAACGAAGGATCCAAAAACCGATGCCTGGGGTTCCTATACGTATAAGAGTGGGCAAAAGGGCAATGTCCTTGATGCGTGCAACGGCCGCAAAGAGCCTGACGGTACTTACGGATATCACGCAACCACGACGTTCCCGTACATCATCGGCTGTTACAAAGGAACACCTGTGACGCAAAGTGGTGCTGCTGCTGGACCAATGCCTGCGATGGGTGGCGGTAACGGACCAAGTAACAGTGGCCCGGGAGCCGGCGGACCAGGAGCTGGGGCACCCGGTGCTCCAGGTGCACGACCTAATCAACCTCCTGCTGCCTAGCCAATGCGCTGGGGCCAGCCAGTGTTCGCATCAACTGACCCCCACACGTTGACGTTTACTTCTTTGG
>CANFTO010000004.1 GCA_947449945.1 Actinomycetota bacterium
AATGGCTCTTCTAGGAATTATCACTGTGCTTCTTGTTGCGATTTTGCCGGTTTCTTCATCGAGAAAATCGAAATGGATTCAAAGTATTTCGGTTGCAGTTGCAACCGGTTTGATCATGTCCTTGGTCTTTTATATCTCGTCATCTGCCTATAGTCATCGTGCTGAGCAAGGTCAGATCGAACGGATTCATGAACTTTTCAACTAGATTCATCATGGCCTTATAGGGGATACTTCACTCTGTCTTTGGGGCAGTCGTGAAAAGCATGAGAGAAGGATGATGTTCATTCTGAATGCTTGGTATGTCGCTGCCTGGTCCGTTGAGGTATCCCGCGAACCAACTCGCAAGGTGATTTGCGAGATTCCCATTGCCCTGTACCGCAAGGTGGACGGAATGGCTGTTGCCCTCGAGGATCGTTGTGCGCATCGCGGATACCCGCTCTCAGCTGGTCGTGTAGTCGAAGAAGTCTTGGAATGTGGCTATCACGGTTTCCAATTCGATTGCTCGGGTGCGTGTGTGCGCATCCCGGCCCAATCAATCATCCCTCAGCGTGCTCGGGTGCGTTCTTTCCCATTAGTTGAGAAGGACGGCTGGGTTTGGATCTGGACGGGTGACGCGGGCAAAGCCGACGAGTCGCTAGTTCCAGACACTCATTGGATGACCGACCCGAACTGGGCAACGGTGACGCACAGCTTCCATTTCGAATGCCGCGCGGAACTCATTCATGACAATCTGCTGGATCTGACCCATGAATCCTTTATTCACCTCAGCACCGTGGGGGATGACTACATCTACGAACATGGAGTCACCGTTGAGGTCGAGGGCAACCTCATCAGCGTGGATCGCCTCATGCCAGGCGTTGAGGCCCCACCCCTGTATGCCAAGACCATGAACACCGAAGGACTCTACGACCGGTTCCACTGCACAAAGTTCTATGCCCCAAGCTTCCATGCCCTGCATTCAGGAATCACCGGTCAGGGACGCCCGCGCGAGGAAGGCTTCCTCATCAAGGTGATGAATGGGATTACCCCGATCGACGCCCACAGCTCTCACTATTACTACGCCTTTTCTCGTAATTTTGGCGTCGACCAGGCTTGGGCCACTGAGGAGCTCGTCGATGGGCTCGCCACGGTGCTCATTGAGGACAAAGAAGCCCTCGAATGGCAAGAAATTGGCCTAAAATCGCGCCCAAGCAATGAATCAGACGTGCTCATTGCCCAAGATGAAGGCATCGCCAAGGCGCGCCGAATCCTGGGACAGTTGCTCGCGGCTGAATCAGCGACCAGTTCAGCAAAGTAACCGGATGGAAACATCGATCGGGCATGGTGCTCGTTCAACACTAGGAGGATTCATGCTCGCTCTGCGCAAGCGTCATATTGGCGCGGCCGCCGTTATGGCAATTTCACTTTCTCTGACACTTTCTGCCTGTGGTGGCAGCGACAGTGCAGCTCCTGCAGATTCCGCAACCGCAAGTGCGGCTGACGAGGCAGTTGTTGCGTTGGTTCCGGCAGACCTCACAACTAAGGGCACAATCGTCTTTGGCACCGAACTTGGTTACCCACCATTTGAAATGACCGAGGCAGACGGCACCACGCTTACCGGTTTCGACATTGACCTGGCCAATGCGGCAGCCAGCTTGATGGGCTTGAAGGCAGAGTTCAAAAACTCATCCTTCGACTCAATCATCCCGTCGGTCATCAGCAAGCGTTTTGACGCTGGCATCTCCTCATTCACGGTGAACGCAGAACGTGAGAAGCAGGTTGATTTCGCGTCGTACCTCAATTCAGGTGACGCTGGTGTTGTTCCTACAGGCAATCCAAAGGGCATCGCACTTGACCTGACCATGTGTGGAACCAAGGTTGGTGTTCTCAAGGGAAGCACACAAGAAACCGTTTCTGCACCTCAGCTCAATGCAGCATGTAAGAAGGCTGGAAAGTCAGAGATTGCATTCACGGTGATCGCTGCTTCAGATCAGATGCCAATCGCATTGCAGAGTGGCCGCGTTGATGCACTCGTGACCGATAGCGGTAACGCTGGCGATGTTGCTAAGAACTCAAATGGCAAATTTGAAGTTCCACCAGGCGCATTGTTGAACCCAGTGATCTTGGGTGCACTCAGTGCAAAGGGAAGTGGCGTTGCGCAAGCACTCCAGGCGGCGTTCCAAAAGCTCATCGACAACGGCACGTACCAGCAGATCGCTGACAAGTACAACCTTTCAACCAGCGTGATCACGACTTCGGAAGTGAATCCAAAGGTTTAATTTGCAAGGATGATGGGCACTGTTTCGGCAGTGCCCATCATCATTTTCTAGGTCGAAGGGTGTGACATGACTGATCAGGGAAATCCTGAATCGATCAAGGCAATTCCAGTGCGCCATCCAGGGCGCTGGATCGCCACCTTTGTCATTTTCGTCCTCGTTGCCATGTTCATCAATATGGCTCTCACGAACCCAAATTTCGAATGGGGCGTGATCGGCGAGTACTTGTTTAACAACAAGATTCTCGAAGGTGTTTGGGCAACTGTTTGGATCACCATCGTTGCGATGCTCGCAGGAATTTTGCTGGGCGTAGTGCTGTCGGTGATGCGCCTATCACCAAACCCACTGCTTTCTAATGTTGCCTCTGGCTACATCTGGTTCTTCCGTGGCACTCCGGTATTGGTTCAGTTGATCTTCTGGTTCAACCTGGCAGTTCTCGTTCCACATATCTCCATTGGTATTCCCTTCGGGCCCACCTTTGTTTCCTGGGACACCAACTCGGTGATTACACCGTTCGTCGCGGCATTACTTGGCTTAGGGCTGAATGAAGCGGCCTATATGGCCGAAATCTCTCGTGCAGGAATTCAATCGGTTGATGAAGGTCAAGTAGAAGCGTCTTCTGCATTAGGAATGAGTCGCACGCAAACCATGCGTCGCATCGTGTTGCCACAAGCGATGCGAGTGATCATTCCGCCAACGGGCAACGAAGTTATTAGCATGTTGAAGACCACGTCGTTAGTTTCCGTGGTGGCGATGCCAGAGCTGCTGTACAACACGCAGCAGATTTATGCCCGCACCTACCAAACCATTCCGCTGTTGATTGTGGCCAGCATCTGGTACCTCTTCTTGACCTCTCTTTTGACAATCGGTCAGTTCTATATTGAGCGTCATTACGGTAAAGGGTCGACAAATACGCAAGCCCCTACCTTTTTCCAGCGGTTGCGACGAAATGTCTTCAGGTTCCATGACGTACCGCCAACTCCGCCATCTTCGACCCTTCTTGACGCTAATGGAGGTGTGCGATGAACACACCAATGGTCAAAAGTGAAGGCGTCCACAAGAGTTTTGGTTCATTACAGGTTCTCAAAGGCATTGACCTTGAGGTGCTGCGCGGTGAAGTCTTCTGTCTTGTAGGTCCATCAGGTTCAGGGAAATCAACCTTCCTGCGGTGCATCAATCACTTAGAAAAGATTGATAGCGGTCGACTTTCTGTTGATGGGGAGTTGGTTGGTTATCGCCAACACGGCGACAAACTGTATGAACTCAAAGATCGTGATGCTGCGAAGAAGCGTCGTGAAATAGGCATGGTCTTCCAGCGCTTCAATTTGTTCCCGCATATGACCGTCATGCAAAACATCATCGAAGCACCGATTCGTGTTCGTGGGGAATCGGCTGCCGTTGCACGAGTGCGGGCAGAACGTCTCCTCGAACGCGTTGGTTTGGCGGATAAGGCCAATTCCTATCCTCGCCAGCTCTCAGGTGGTCAGCAGCAACGCGTTGCTATTGCCCGAGCGTTAGCAATGGAGCCAAAGCTGATGTTGTTTGATGAGCCCACTTCAGCGCTGGATCCAGAACTTGTGGGTGAAGTCCTTGATGTGATGCGTCAACTAGCCGTTGATGGCATGACCATGATCGTGGTGACCCATGAAATGGGCTTTGCTCGCGAAGTCGGCGACAGTCTGGTATTCATGGACGATGGCGTCGTTGTGGAAAAGGGACATCCTCGCGATGTGCTCACCAACCCTCAACACGAACGCACGAAAGCCTTCCTGTCCAAGGTTCTTTAGGACAGCAAGGCTTTCATTTGCATCAGTTTGCTCTTGAGAACTGTGTTGCTTAAGCCAGTACGTCCAGCCGTTCAAAGAAATCGCGACCGATCTGAACGAGCTGTGCATCGGTAATTGAATCGATATCGCATCGAACTTCGCCCTGAATACGGTGTGCCACATCCTTGTGATGTTTCTCTAGGTATCCCGCAAAAACGTGGCTCGCATTTGCTTTGCCTTTGCCATGTCCCAACAGAACGATGTCGGTTCCTCCAGAGACTTCGTGAGCCAAAGCTGTCCAGTACTCAGGGTCTGCCTGGGTTGAGTACATATCGACGCCGCCGACCTTCTTGCTATGAAGTTTATGAATTCCCCATGGGGTGGCGGCCGTGATGCGCTTACCGTTTTCATCCTCGACGTGTTCTAACTTCCAAATCCGAGATTCAAGGAAATCCACAGCAACAACCAGTGGAACTGCTCCGACACCTGCGTGATGCATATTCCTAGCGCGCATAGCGCACCTCCTTCTTCGTGGGGAAGTTCTCGCATTGCCAGTATCGCTTGAGTGTCATAGAGGTCTCTAGGGTCTTTCGCCCCTTTTGGTCCGTTGTATCTGCCAAAAGGTTGCCCGAAGCCCTAGGGTTTTGGCTGTCAGGTGAGTCATCAGGGGAGCGGAAATGTCTTCACAACACAGCGCAAGCGATATCTCGGTTGTTCCGGGCTACTTCCATCGCCTAGGCCTTGCGGCTCGCCCAGAAGATGCCTTCGCAGACTGGTTCGAGCGAGTCCTTGGCACAGTGCGAATCGATTCAGGTTCGCGACAGGTGCGAGGGATTCCATTTACCGGTGGCGGCAACGAAGAAGGCATCTCTGAGGAGTCGGGCGCTTCTTCGGAAATGATTTGGCTTGGCAATTTGCCGATCTGCATCTTTGCTGCGGTGGACGACGATGGTCAGCTTGGTTCTTTTGTTGCAAAGTATGGTGCGGGTTTGCATTCAGTGGCTTGGACGGTCGATGACCTATGGCGGACAGAAACCTTGCTGCGTCGTAATGACATTCGCATCACTGGTGTTGATCTTCCTGGTCGCCATTTCTTTATGCATCCAGCTGACACTGCCGGACTCCTCATTGAGCTAACCGATACCGAATTTATTCATGATCCACGAGACAACCCAGCAGCATTGCCGCAAGCTCCCGCAACGAGTGTGGTGCAGGGAGCAAATTTCGCCTGGCTGACAATGGCAGTTGCGGATCCTACAAAGACAGCTGAGGTACTTACTGGCATCATTGATTCAACAGTGGTCGATGGGCTACCTCGTGATGCTGGGCAAGAAGTGATCGACCTCCAGATGAATGATGTAGTCATCCGGGTGGCTAAGCGAGCTGAAGGTGAAAGCGGGCGAGACACCCTGCATTCCTTCTGCATTGCAGTGCCAGATCTTGCGGACACGTGTCAACGATTAGAGGCCGCAGGCATCTCAATCGCTTCACAGTCAGACGTCATAGCTTGGACTAACTCGGCGCACACCCTTGGCATGAAGATTCAATGGGTGCAGGCATCAGCACTGCACTAGCGAGCAGTGTCAGAATTTCGTTCTGATTACTTTTCTGTTGGTGGGTTGCCTGGAGGTTCGCGGCGTTGCAGGTCTTGAACGTAATGCTGCCAATCTTGTAGGTCAGGATCATCCGGTGCTACTGCAGCGCTGACTTCGTCGTTGTGTTGTTCAGCGGCTTTGGCTTCTGCTTCGAGAAGGTTTATGCGTTGCTTCCATTTATTGGTGAAGCCTTTGGTCACATTGCCTTCAGTGCGGTATCGGTACCAAATCCAGCAACAGATTGCACCAATGAGTGGCCATTGAAAGGCATAGACCCAGGCACGCCCGACGCCTTCGCCTGCACGTCGAAATTCAATAATTGATAAGAAAATACACAAGGAGAGCCCAAGAACAAGTGGAAGGTCGAGCTGCCAAAAATCCTTGCGTCGCTTGATCTTCTTTTCCTCAGGGGAAAGAGCCGGTCGCGGTGTCTGCTCAGACATGTGATGGCTCCAATGCATCGAAATCATGGGTTGCTCTGGTGCGAGTGCTCAATTGCCAGATCAGCAACGCCTCGGTTGCAACAATTGTCACCACAAGTATGCGCCAGTCAGATGCAGACTTAGCGATTGCATCAGCGAGTAGGAGTGCAAGCGGAAATCCCACCATCGCCATGATCACTCCGGTACGGCAGCGTGGGCCATCGATTGATACGGACCAAAACCAACCGGCTGCAAAGATAAGGATTGATCCTGCAATGACGCCGAGTTGAACGCCAAACACAGAGGTGGTGATACCAATGCCACACACTTCAATGATGGCAACGATAAGGACCACGGAAGCAAGTTCTGGATAGTTGCGGCTGAAGGATGTTTTCGCTCGGACCTGCTGTGTGTTGCGAACTGTTGCCAGGAGTAGGGGAGCAGCTAAGGCGAGCATGAGGATTGCGATTGGTGTGAAAAGGCCAGCTACTGAAGTGGCCGCTTCGAAACCGATGCGAGACAAGGTGATGGAAACGGCGATCGCGGCAGCCATCAGGAGGAATTCACCTCCGGCATAAGTACTGATAGCCGCACGAGCATCAGGAAGCTGATCAAGTGAGGGAATAATTTTTGTGCGCTGTTGCCAGCCAAACCAGATAAGCCACCCCAGCAGCACTGCCTTCACCAAGATCAACGACCCGTACATCGATCCAACAAATGAACTGGCAGAACCGACACGTAAGGACGCGTTCAGCAGCCCAGTTTCGGCCAGCACCACGACGCACCACAGAGCCATCAATGAGAAGCGGGGCATCAAGGTTCCAAGCAAGGCTCGATCTGTCACCAGTGCCGCTAATGCCACAGCCAAGCCACCAACCCAGAGCGAGACAGCCGCGATGTGGATGCCCAAACTGATGGTCATTGCTACGTGCTCGCTGGAGAACCCACCATGGCCAAGTAACGCGGGGGCCGCACAGGCTGCAAGGCTGAGAACCACGGCAGACCAGGCCAAAGCACGTGAAGTGCGCCGATGAGCAAAGGCGAGCAGCGCCCATACGGCAGCAACGGCAGCGAGTTGGAAGGCGAACACTCGACCGATGTAACTGTCGCCGAGAAATGACCACCAGGTTGTCGGATTCAATGCGGCCCACGGCGAAATCGCTTCAACGTCGCTGATCGTGAAAACCGTGAGTGTGATGAGGGTGATCAACCAAATCATTACCCAGCCCAAGGCCCACCGCAGCACGCGTGGGGAGCGGCCGACGATCAGGAATGCACCGACAACCAAGCAACCCAGCGTCAGCATCGAGGCGATATCGCGGGTGTACCTCAAAACCGGAAGCCCCCAAAGCGTGAGCTCAGGGGGCGTCGGTAAGCCTGGATACTGCTTGACTGTAAACAGGCTCAAGGCCCAAAACAAGACGAGCAGTACAAGGATTCCCGACCAGAGTCGGGTTCCTATTCGGTAGTTCAATTCTGGAACGTACCGAAGGTTGGTGCGTTGGAGTTCGGGCTTTCCTTCATGACAGTGGTGAAGATCGCGCCAAGGAGGGCAGCAACACACACATAGGTCATCCACATGGCAACGAGGCGTGCATGTGAGTGATTCTCTTGAGTGATGCGGCCCGCGCGGGTGCGACCGACAATTGCCGTAGTCAGGAAGGTGAGCAGCGACAGGTGAATTGCTGTGCCAATGGCCAACCAGAAGGTGGCTGATGCGTAAGCACCATCACCTGGGCCAAATGGGAAGGTCGAAAGCTGAATGATTTGACCAACAAAGGCAACCAAGATGATCAGAGACGAGAGCAATGCTCCAGCCATCAAACGGCCGGTATGACCCTTAGCGATGCCCTTTACGCCCCACCACATGCAGATGGTGCCAAGAACCGTGCCTGCAACGATTGCCCAAAATGGCCAATCAAGTGCCCAGTGATTCTTGCCCTTCGGTGCCCACGCATTGTTGACGTTCAATGACCACAAGTACATGTAGGCAATGAGTAGAGCAACGACGCCTGTGGCATCAGAAATGATGCACAGCCACAGGCCTAGGCGGTTGCGTCGAGCGTTGACAGCAACTGGTTCGCCAGTTGTTGGGTATAGCGCTGGAGATGTTTGCGCGCTCATCGGGCTCCCACCGTTTCGTTGTCGTCTTGATCGAGTTCTTCTTCAACCTTCAGGTACGGATCAGGGATCCCGTAGCCGTATGGGTCGCTAGTGACCACTGGTAGGACAGGGAAGTTCTCCAAAGGCACGGGAGTTTCGGTCTGCCATTCCAGGGTCTTTGCACCCCATGGGTTGGAAGGCGCGACCTTGCCGTTACGCCATGAGGTAATCACCGCGTAGAGGAAGATCAACATGCCAATACCGATGCAGTAGGCACCGATTGTGGAGATCCAGTTGGAGATATCGAATGCATTGTCGAACTGCAGCACGCGACGTGGCATGCCTTGCAGGCCAGCAACGAACATGGAAAGGAAGGTGACCTGGAAGGCCAAGAAGGCTGTCCAGAAACCGATCTTGCCGATGCGTTCGTCGAACATGCGTCCAGTCATCTTTGGGAACCAGTAGACGATGACACCCATTGCTGCGAATAAGCCGGCGCCCATCAGCATGTAGTGGAAGTGAGCAACCACGAACATGCTGCCATGCATGTACTGATCCACAGGAACGTCAGACAAGTACACGCCGGTGATGCCGCCAATGATCTTGTCGAAAATCACTGCGTACACCGCCATCATTGGCAGGCGATTCCAGGCCTTGCCTCGCCACAGCGTGCCAAGCATGACCAGCACCAAGAAGCCAAATGGAATCGAAATGAGTTCAGTGGACAACATGAACGGGTAGCCAGCTTGTGGAGCAAAGCCGGTCATATACATGTGGTGAACCCACACGACCGCGCTAATGCCCACAACGCCAGCAAAGCCAGCCACTGCCATCTTGTATGAGAAGAGTGGCTTACGCAGGAAGACCACCATCAGTTCCAAAATGCCTGCAGTTGCCGGAACGACGATGACGTACACCTCTGGGTGGCCAAGGAGCCAGAAGAGGTTTTCGTAAAGCCAGACACTGCCACCGCTTTGTGGAATGTAGAACGAGGTACCGATCACCTTGTCACTTGCAGCAAGGAGCTGTGCGTACTGGAACATTGGGAACCAGACCAAGCCCATGATTGCTGCGGCCAGAGTGCCGATGATGAAGATCGGGGTGCGCGCCCAGGTCATACCGCGTGCACGCATGGTGACGATGGTGGTGATCAAGTTGACGCCAGCAATACCTGTTGAGAAGGCGAAGGTAATGATGCAAACCTGGTAACCGATCATGCCGATTGGTGCCTGAGTGCCAAGTGGTTGGTAGACAGTCCAGCCATCGCGAATGCCACCCATGACCAAGTTCAAAACAAGGGGAGGCACTGCTGCAAACAACAGCCAGAAGCTCAGTGCATTCAAGCGTGGGAACGCCATATCGCGAGCACCGATCATCAGCGGCATGATGAAGTTACCCAATGGGCCAGCGACCACGATGATCATCGCGATGATCATCACGATGCCATGGGTACCGATGAGTGAGTTGTAGAAGTTTGGATCGAAGACTTCACGCCAAGTTGCACCAAGTTCGGTACGAATCAACATTGCGAAGAAGCCACCAAAACCAAAGAGCACAAGTGCCATGACGAGGTACTGGATACCGACAACCTTGTGATCGGTCGTGTACTTCCAGTACTTCATGCGGCCTTGGCCCTTGCCGGCCATGTATTCAGCGTCGTCATGGGTGAGGTCATGGCCAAGTGCCCAGCGAATTGGACCAGCGAAGGCTCCAATGCCAGCCATGAAGCCAATGACCCAAGCAACGAAGGTACAGAACACGAGTGCGTTCAGGCCCACCTGCGAGAAGTCAGCGTTTTGGGTTCCCCACGGCACCAGCTTGTCACCGATGAAGTAGGTCACTCCTGCTGCTACAACGCCACCAATCAAACCGGTGAAGATGTTTGTGTGAGCAAGGAAGCCGCCTGGCTTACCGTGCTGCTTTGGCTGAGGAACAGCCATTTGCTCGTGAATTACTGCAGTCTGGCTCATGCTGTTCTCTTTCCACCCTGCTCGCGGACCCACGAGTCAAACTGATCCTGAGTTACTACCTGGACGTTGGTTTCCATATATGCGTGATGGAGACCGCAAAGTTCGGCGCAGCGAATATTGAAAGTGCCGAGTTTGTTGGCCGTGAAGCCGGTGTTGGTGACTGCACCTGGGTTTGCGTCAATCTTGACGCCCATTTCAACCACCCAGAAGCTGTGCACAACATCTTTGGAAGTGACGTTGAAGTAGATCGGTGTATTGATTGGCACCACGAGGACATCGCTTTGAATCTTCTGCTGATCTGGGTATTCAAAGCTCCAGACCCACTGTTGACCCGTGACATTCACATCGATTTGCTTCGTGGCATTTGGCTGCTGGCTAGATGGCGTTGAGCCATATGAATCAGCAGTGATGGTTGCCAATTCCACCAGGCCCCAGATGACTAAGAAGGCTGCGAGCAAACTTGTGGCTGCGGTCCAACCGATAACTGCCACGGCATTGGTGCGGATAGCAGGGTTTTCCTGCATCGGTGGATCTTCGCTCTTGATTGATCCCCAGCCAAAAAGGCTGTAGATCAACACCGCGGCTGTGATTGCCATGAGCGGTGCCGAAACGAGAGTGAAGACGAAAATCGTGGTTTCAAGCTCTTCCATGATCGAGGAGGCAGGGCCACCTGACAGTTCAAGGAAGTGAATAACCAACCATGCGATTGGAATGATGATGATCGTGAGCACAATGAAGATCGCAATGATTTTGCGAACGTAATCGCGAGAGAACCATTCCTTCATCCGATGAGTGGACTCCGGACGGTTCGTTGGTGATTCTGGCTGATCGACTGGGGTTTCAATAGACATTTCAGACCACCGTGACCGTTCCGCTCATCATGCCTCGTTCGCTCATTACGCCACCAAAATCGGCGTATCCGTTACCGCAAGGGTCTTCGCAGTTCCATACATATGTGCCTGGAGCGCCAGTTTTGAACGAGAACTCGATCGTTTCTGGTGCTGGGTAGCCGTTAGCCAAGTTCTTCGCGTTATTGCCAACAGCGAGCATTGGCACGCTGACGAAGAAGTACGGCTGATCTGACTGTGGGTACTGATGGATGGTGAAGGTGTGTGCCACATCCGCAGGCTCAATCTCAGTCTTCGTGACGCCGTTCACCTTCATCGTGCCATCGACAGTGCCGTGTGCCTGTGCGAAGTATGGGTTCCACACGGTGGTGGAACTGTCGTACTGCTTCACCGTGACCGTGATTACTGAGTTGGCTGGCAACTGCAGTGAGGTTGAAGGGGAGTAGAACGGCCAGCCGAGCTTGTCGACGAAGTCGTACACGCCGCCAGTTGGGCCAGGGTTATCGGCCGTTGCATTTGGATAGATGGAAAGATCCAAGGTGGCGTGAGGCAGTGATTTGCCATCAACGGTCACGCTTGATCCATCTAACTTTGCCTGGATCGTGGCTGGTTCAGCCTGATCCTTCATGAGAAACCACACGGAGCCGGCGACAATTCCTGCGCCAATAACCACCGTGAGGACGGTGAAAAGAAATCTCTTCACGCTACCCGCCATTCCACTCGATTTCCTCACCACAGCTAGGCGAGGATTGGCGAACACTATCGTTAGTTAGGTCCATGAGTGAACTATTTCCACGGGACAGGAAGGGGACTTTTGAGTGAACAGTTTCCTCACCTTTGCCCAAACCGGCACCTTTGACCTTTTTCTCGTGGTCAATCTGGTGTTGGTTGGCTTTTGGTACCTGTGGGCAGTCAAGCGATCGCGCCTGACAGGTCAGTGGAGTTGGTGGAAAACCACCGCCTTTATAGCTGGCTTAGTGCTCCTGGGGGCCACCTATCTGGGACCCATCGCGGCCTGGTCTCACACCTTCTTTTGGGCCCACATGACCCAGCACCTCGTGGTGATGATGGCCGTTGCACCATTAATGGTCCTGGGGGCACCCACCACGTTGTGGTTTCAGGCCAGCAGCCCTGCAGCGCGCCGCCGTTGGGTCATCCCGATTCTTCGTAGCCAGGTGGTTCGAGTGCTGACCAATCCCTACGTCACCTGGTTGTTTTTCGCCACGGTCTTGATCGGCATCCACTTTTCTGGGTTTTATGAGCTGGCCCTGCGAAATCACGACATCGATTACTTCCTGGAACAGCCGATCTACTTCGCGGCCGCTTTCCTGTTCTATTTCCCGCTCATTGGAAGCAACCTTCAGCCCAAGCGCCCTACTCATGGGTTCCGGTTGGCATCACTTGCCCTCATGATGATCCCTGAAGCAGTTACCGGAGCGATTATTTATTTTGCTCCAGTCATCTTGTACCCGTTCTTTAACACTCAGCGTGCCTTTGGGCTCGACGCTTTTGCTGACCAGCAACTTTCAGGTGCACTGATGTGGGCGTTGGTGATGGTTGTTGATTCTGGATGGATGATGCTGGCTGCAGCTGAATGGTTTACCAGTGAAGAGCGTGCAGGGCGTCGCATTGATCGCGAAATTGCCCAGGAGCTCGCCGAGCAATCAGGCGCCCAGCGATAATGTGTCTGTGAAATTACAGGTCGCGGGTATCGCGCTCATCGCGGTAGTACTTGTGGGCTGTGGACGTGAACCTGTTGGCACTCGTATTTCCGAAAGTGCGGGTGTTACTGAATTTTCAAGCTTCGATCGCGTGATGATGCCAGATATTGCAGGCACCACATTGGATGGCAAAGAACTTTCCTTAGCTTCCATGCGCGGCAAAGTTGTGGTGTTAAACAACTGGGCTTCGTGGTGTCTGCCTTGTAATGATGAAGCACCGGTGCTTGTTGCTGCCGCAAATAAGTCAAACAAAAGTCAGGTTGCATTTGTTGGCCTTGACGTCTCTGACGAAAATTCGTCAGCGAAAGAATTCGTTGACCTGTACAAAGTTCCTTACCCCAGCATTGTTGATCACAAAGCGGTGAATCTTCCCAAGGAACCCGGTGTCCCGCCTGGAGCATTGCCAAGCACATTGATCATTGATCGCGATGGCAACGTTGCAGTGCGCATTGTTGGAGCCGTGCATGAGCCGCAATTTTCGCAGCTTGTCAACAAAGTGACGAGCGAATAACCACAGCGTTACTGACGCTGCAAAAGGTTTAACAGTTCACGCGGTTGTCCGATAATGAACACATCATCACCGGCTTCGAACGGTCTATTGAGATGAGGTGGGTGTTCCACCTTGCGATCGTTAGACGCACGAGCAATCGCCACAACTCGCGTTTGGGAAGCCAAACTCTGCATTGCCAACCCGTCGAAACCGCTGTTTGGGTGGACATGAAGTGTCGCAGCAAGAAACAAGGTATTGCCGACATAAAACGTGCCTAGTACATCCAGACCAAGGGCTGCGCCGACGAACCATGGCGCTGCGAGTTCGGCCGTTGAACGGGCAATACCGGCATTGAGTGAACGACCCACTACTCGAGCAAGATCACGCTCGAACAATCGCAATGCAATGGGAACGGCTCGAGGCGAGGTTGCGCTGCGAACTGCGAGGCCGGTCTCAATATTGATGAGGTCATCACTGGTCAAAATGGCGATGCCTGATGCGCGATCAACGCCAGCAGCAAGCAAAGTTTCGGGAAGCGTTGCATCGCCAATAACAATCGGTACCCCAGCATTCCTGGCTTGGGGAATGTACTTGTTGTTTTCCGTACGGTCGATAACAGCAACTTCATAGCCAGCGGCTTGCAGGTCCGCCACAACTTTGATGCCTACAGAACCAAGCCCAACAACCACCATGTGATCACGCATTTTGGTGAGACGTTGTTGACCAAGTGATTTAGCTAGGCGTCTGGTGATCAGAGTTTCCGTCAGTAACGCGGTGCAGATTGCTACAAGGGTTGCACCCATTAAAATCAATATCACGGACCAAAGCCGTAGCCAGATATCTTGATCACGGAAGTAGAAATCACCAAAGCCAACTGTCGCAATAGTTTCCGAGGTGAAGTACAAGGCATCGAATGGATTCATCTTGCTGCCATCCGGATACGTATAGGTCCCGGTCAAGATGATGATGGAAAGAATGCCCAAACTGAACAACACACCCAGTGCTATTCGAAAAGGTCGATCGACGGTGTCAGAGAGAGCCTGCAAGCTTTCACGGAATCCTCGGCGCCAACGAGGCCCGATGGCCACCTCTCGATTGTGTGGCAAGGTGATGCCAAGTGAATCAAATTCAGTTTGTGTGCCGATGAGCGTGACCGAATCCCCGCGGCTACTGACGTAATCGCGGCTTGGGCATGACACAAGTTCGGCGTCATCTGTAGGTTGCACAGCAACGGGAGCGAGTTCCTGCCAAGTGCCACGGAGTTTGCCCTTGGCTCCACTTTTGAATGTGGCAACCAGAAATTCTTGATCCTCAAATTGAATCGCGTGGATATTTCTTCGTGTGACCGTCTCAATAAACGACATTGACGCCAGTTGAGCGACGTCAAGAACTGCACCCGGTTGCGTCACGTCTGAAAGTGCTCGGCCAACTGCTTGATTGGCTGCGTACATGACGATGCGAACCTGAGGTGACACTTCACGTACCAGCAGGGCAGTTTCAATATTTCGAAGATCGTCTTCATTCACACAAAGTGCGGCTATGGCGGTGTTCAATGAAAGATTACGCAGCGTGTTATCTCGCTGCCCCGAGCCTTCGAAATATTGAACACCCCAACGCTGAAGGTCGTGGAGTTCATCATGGGTGATGTTCGGGTCAACCACGACAATATCTTGGCCAGCGTTGATCAGCTGACGCACGATGCGACGGGCCACGCCTTGGAAGCCAAATACGACCACATGCCCGCTTCTTGTAATCGGTGGGTTGGCATCCATGGACCCATTATCAAGGAGTTATGTTTCCGTGGCATAACGTGGCCAAATGCAAAAAATCATTGCGTTGTTATCTGGGATCGTGCTCATGGTGGGCTTCGGGGTAGCTCAAGGAACAGGTAATCGCACGCTTGGCGGGATTATTTTGGCTATCGGGGCTGCCATGTGCGTTATCTGGTGGTGGAAGGTGGCAGGTCCTGTACGGGCAGGATTGAGCCTTGCGGTTTTTGCGGCGTCATTCGTGGTGTCGCATCCACTCGGCAAACTGATCGGCGCCTGGCCTTCGGTGATCCTTGTCGCAACTGTGACAGCACTGAGTGCTTATTTTTTGACCAAGCCACGATCTGGGCTCGTCGATATTTCCTGATGATCTGCCTGCTTTACTTTCTCCACTGCTGTTTGTGAAAGGAAACGATGCAAAAGGATTACCGGACAGGTCGAGTCGTTGGCCTTGCTACCACTGCGGCTTTGGGCGGTTTCCTCTTTGGTTATGACTCAGCGGTCATTAATGGTGCTGCTTCTGCAATAAAGAGCACATTTGGCCTGGGTTCCTTCGCCCTTGGATTCGTGGTGTCCATTGCGCTGGTGGGATCAGCCATTGGTGCGTGGTTCGCGGGGTACTTCGCTGATCGGTATGGCCGTCAACCTGTGATGTTGCTTGCGGCACTGTTATTCATGCTTTCCGCCATCGGGCAGGCATTCCCCTTCGGCGTTCCTGACCTAGTGATTTGGCGATTCATTGGTGGTGCTGGCATTGGCGTGGCATCAGTCATGGCGCCGATGTATATCGCAGAGATCGCTCCTGCGCAGATGCGCGGCAAGATGGCGTCGTTGCAGCAGTTCGCCATAGTGATTGGCATCTTTGCAACTGGTCTTATCAACTGGGTGATTTTGAATGCGGCTGGAGGCAAGGCGACCAACGACTGGCTGTTTGGTTTGCCTGCATGGCAGTGGATGTTCTTATCGATGACTATTCCTGCAGCGATTTATGGATTGCTGGCCCTGCGACTACCAGAATCACCGCGATTCCTCATTCAACGTGGGGAGTACGACGAAGCCAAGGCCGTGCTACGTCAGATTTATTTAGTTGATCCAGATGCTCGAGTTGAAGATATTAAAAATTCAATGGACGGTGAGCATCGTTCGTCGATGAAAGATCTTCGCGGCAACCGTTTTGGTTTATTGCCATTGGTGTGGATAGGTATTTTGTTGAGTGCCTTCCAGCAGTTTGTTGGCATTAATGCCGTGTTCTATTACTCGAACACCATTTGGGAATCTGTTGGCTTCACTGAAGATCAAGCATTCCAAACTTCGTTAATTACAACCGGTGTCAACGTAGCATTCACCATCGTTGCAATTGCGTTGGTTGACCGCATTGGTCGTAAGCCATTGTTGATTGTTGGATCCATTGGCATGGTTGCCACACTTTCATTGCTCACTTACGTCTTCGGCACTGCACCTATTGATGCTGCAGGAAACCCTGTTCTGGCAAACGGTCCAGACATTGTTGCGGTGATTGCATTTAACGTGTACGTGGCGTTCTTTGCAGCAACGTGGGGACCCGTGGTGTGGGTCTTGTTGGGCGAGATGTTCCCCAACAGAATCCGCGCAGCAGCATTGGCGCTTGCAGCTTCTGCTCAATGGGCAGCCAATTTCATAGTGTCCACAGCCTTCCCACCGATCGCAGGAAAGAGCCTCGGCTTGGCATATGGCATCTTCACTGTGTTCGCGGTCCTGTCGATCCCATTTGTGATGCGAAAGTTGCGTGAGACCAAGGGTGTAGAACTGGAAGACATGGACGATCTTGAATCGAGTTCGCTCAAAGCAGCGTAATTTGGGACTTAAGACCCTGCTGTTTTCATTACGGCTACCCGCTTCGTAGTTCTTTGCCTGATTCTGACACAAATATGTCCTCTTGGTAGGTGCGCTTTGCTCCGATTAGGAGTAGAAACGAGGGTGTTAGCGAATAACCAGCTAGCCGAATAGGAGTGATCATGTCTCAGCAATCCTCCGGTACCTCCCGCCTTAGTCGCATTGCGGCAAAAGAGGTGCCTCATCGCAAGACCGGCCGATTTTTCGCAGCAAAAACGGATGTCAAACATTCGTGTGAGCAATTGGTTCATGACGTGAAACGCTCTGCCTTACATGATGCAATGAAAACAGATCTTCTCAACGCAGTTGATCGCGTACATAAGGCTCTGCACGACCTCACCGAAGACACGCCAGGTGGGCGTAATGAGTTGGTCGAATTGGAGAAGCAGGTTGAGCACCTCCTCCTCGCGGAAAAGTGGGTTAACGCCGCTGAGCGCGTATTAGTTCGCCTTGGTTCAGAAGGCAACAAGGAAGTGCGAGATGCAGTACTTGAAGATCAAGACAAAGTGATGTGGTGTGTTCGCGCCGACCAATGGGATGGCCAGCTCACCTCGGCACTCAGTGCCTTGACTCAGCAGGTCCAGGAAGCTGAAGCACACGCGTCACGCGTCGCGAGCGCATAGCCGTCAATTTGAGCATCTGGCGTCTTTGTTTCCCCTAGGGGAAGCCAAGGCGCCATACGGCATGATCGTGTTATGGAAACCCTGCTGTACGTGATCCCGTTGGGGATTGGTGCAGCATTCACGCCTTCTTTGCTTGCTCTACAGATTTTGGTGACTGGGCAAGATGCTTGGGCTAGGCGTGCCATTGCCGTCGCGTCAGGTTCAGCGTTGGCGTTTGGAATTTTTGGTCTGCTCATCATCTTGGGTTTCAAGCAGCTACCGACTCCAGATGCCAGCGGCACCGACCTTGTTGGTGGAATTATTCGACTCGCTGCAGCAGTGGTGCTGGCGCTCAGTGCGATCTACCTCTTCACCCCGCATCCAGTTTTACAAAAAGATGTCGAGGCGCGAATCCAGGGGTATGTGCAGCGTTCTGGGGTGGTCATGATTTTCATGATCGCGTTTTTACTCAGCATCAAAGATATGTCTTCCTTTGTGATGCTGGTACCAGCCCTGCATGAAATCGCTATTGCCCCGAACGTCATTGAAGGAGCAATTGCTCTCGTGGTGCTGTATGTGTTGGCACTTTCGCCAGTGTTGATACCCATTGCGATTCGAGTGTTTTTCGATAAGAAGTCCAAGGACCCAATGGCCAAGGTCTATCGGTTCACGATGGATCATCAGTTTCAAATCGTTGGTGTTGTGGCGACTCTGTTAGCGATATATCTTGCGATCTCTGGTTGGCATTCGCTCGTCTAACACGTGACATCAATATAAGAGCGGGCACCCAGTGGGTACCCGCTCTTGTGAGATTGTGGAATTAGTCGGTCAAACCGGCCTTCTTCAGGCCCTTCCATGTTGCAGGGAGTAGACCTGCAGCAGCTGCAATCTTGATCGCGTCACCGATGAGGAATGGAGTCAAGCCCCAAGCGATTGCATCGGACCATGAAGCATCCAGTGAGTTCTTAAGCCAGACCAAACCAACGGCATAAATGATGACGTTGCCAACGATCATGAGGCCAGCGGTGCGAACCACAGATCGGGTGGCGCCGTGCTCTGCGATGCGCCCAACGACGAAGGCAGCAGCGATGAAGCCCACGATGTAGCCGAAACTTGGTGCTGAGTAACCCGATGATGCCTCCGCGAACCAAGGCAATCCTGCGGCACCAGCAACGGCGTAGAGAGCCATGGCAGCGACACCGCGCATGGAACCTAGGGCTGCAGCGGTCAGCAGCACAGCAAAGGTCTGCAGCGTCAATGGCACTGGAGTGAATGGCAGTGGAATGGCGATTTGTGCACTAATGCCCACAAATGCGGCGCCGCCGACAACCAAAGCTACGTTCCGAACCCAGGTTTGGGTAACGACGTCTGCCAAGACTCGTGGGGCAGGAGTTGCCAGTGCCATGAATTCCTCCAGCGAAGATTGACGCGAGCCGTTCGCGACAGATGAACCTTAGCGGTTAGCATGAGGGAATTGGCATGGACTTCGAAGTAACAGTGGCTGGGGAAGGCGACTGGTTACTAAGGAGGCTCGATGACCACGCATGTTCAGGCTAAGCCTGGAAATTCAACGTCCCATGAGGCAGGTGGGGCACGCGGAGTGGTGTTTATTCACTCATGCCCACGTGCGGTAAGCCCGCATTTGGAGTGGTCCCTGACTTCTGTCTTTGGAACTTCGGTGAAATTGGACTGGAGCCTGCAGCCCGTGGCGCCAGGCACTGTCCGGTCCGAAATCCTCTGGCAAGGCCCAGCCGGGATGGGTGCCAAGTTGGCCAGTGCCTTACTGGCATTCCAGCAGGTGCGTTTTGAGGTAACTGAAGACGCAAATGGCGCTCGACCGGGAGAGCGTTTTGCAGCCACCCCGACCTTGGGCTTATTTCGCGCAGATATTGGTGAGCATGGCGATGTCATGGTTGCTGAGGAGCGCCTTCGCACTGCATTGCAACATGCGGCAACGACGGGCGAGGGTTTGCAAGATGAAATCGCTCGACTTATAGGTGAACCATGGGACGAAGAGCTTGAATCCTTCCGTTGTTCCCATGAAGGTTCAACGGTCCGCGTACTACATAACGTTATTTAAACGCTCTTAAACACCAAGGCAACATCGTGGCCGCCGAAACCAAATGAGTTATTAAGCGCGGCAATATCGCCTGCGGGTAACTGCACGGGGCCATCTTTGGTGACCTGAAGTTCAATAGCAGGATCGATGTTGAAGATGTTGATGCTTGGGGGAGCAAGGCGATCGCGCAGAGCAAGAATCGCAAAGATTGATTCAACTGCGCCGGCGCCACCAAGAAGGTGACCAGTCATCGATTTCGTTGCTGATACCCAAGCGTGGTCAGCCTGGCCACCAAGCCCCTTGCGAATTGCGACCGATTCAGCAAAGTCACCTTGTGGGGTTGAGGTTGCATGCGCATTCACGTGGATGATGTCGCTTGCTGACAATTCAGCATCTTCAATGGCCATCGTGATTGCACGGGCCGCTCCCGAACCTTCTGGATCAGGTTGAGCGATGTGGTGGCCATCTGAAGTCAGACCAGCGCCGCCGTAACGGCCGTAAATCTTTGCGCCACGTGCGCGGGCGTGTTCTTCTTCTTCGAGAATCAAGATGCCTGCGCCTTCGCCCATGACGAAACCATCGCGGTCCATGTCATAGGCGCGTGAGGCGGTGGCTGGATCGTCGTTGCGAGTGGACAGTGCACGCATTGCACCAAAGCCCGCCATCGTGACACCGTTGATGCACGCCTCGGTTCCGCCTGCAACGACAATGTCAGCGCGACCATCTTCAATCATTTTTGCTGCGTACGAGATTGCCTCAGCACCTGATGCGCAAGCGCTGACAGGGGTATGAACTCCTGCACGTGCGCCCACTTCAATACCGACCATGGCTGCAGGGCCGTTCGGCATGATCATCGTGACCATGTGTGGTGATACCCGAGCAGCGCCTTTATCGCGCAAAGTTTCATAGGCAGAGATCAATGAGTTGATGCCACCGATTCCTGATGCAACAACTGTGCCCAAGCGAATCGGGTCAATGTCAGGGGCGCCTGCATCCGCCCAAGCTTCGCGTGCAGCGATAACCGCGCACTGCTCTGAAGGATCCATGCGGCGAACTTCAACAGGCTTCAAGATTTCAGCTGGGTTTTCCCGCATGAGCGCGGCGATCTGTGCTGGTTGTTCAGGATCCCAGTCAGCTCCTAAGCGCACCCCACCTGGCGTGCCCGCCAGCGCTGCTGCCCACGTTGTTGGTGCATCGCCGCCCAAAGGGGTCGTCATGCCGATACCTGTCACCACAACACTACGAGTCATTGCTCTTACTCCTGAATCACGTTGTTACACATTGGGATTGAAGGCCAGTGGGGCTGTTCCGCCAGGGGATACAACCCCACTGCCATCAGAATCAAACGTTGGCGCTGATGTAGGTAACTGCGTCGCCGACGGTCTTGAGATTCTTGACTTCGCTGTCAGGAATCTTCACGCCCCACTTATCTTCGCAAGCCATCACAACTTCAACCATTGACAATGAGTCAACGTCAAGGTCGTCAACAAAGGACTTGTCCAACTGGACGTCTTCTGCTGGCACGCCTGCAACTTCGTTCACAATTCCAGCCAAGCCGGCCAGGATGTCCTCACTCATGACTTTCCTTTCGTATTTCTTTGTTTGTAATTTGGGTTGAAAAATTTAGGGAAGGGCTATTACTTGTGCTGCATAGGCAAGACCTGCACCAAAACCAATGATCAGTGCAAGACCACCACTTGGAGCGTCACCTTCTTCGACCATCCGAGATAACGCCAGGGGAATCGAAGCTGCAGATGTGTTGCCGGTCATCACAACATCGCGTGCAACCACGACGCTTTCCGGCATCTTCAAGGAACGTACAAGTGCATCGGTGATGCGATTGTTCGCTTGATGTGGAATAAAGGCCGAAAGATCAGCTGAAGTGATGCCTGCTGCGGCGAGAGCTTCTTCTGCAACGCGAGCCATTTCAGTAACAGCCCAACGGAACACTGTTTGACCTTGCATGTACAGCATTGGCACATTATTGATCGGATCTTGGCGTTGTTCTAAAAACGATGGGGCAATACCAAGGGCTTCAATTTGAGTGCCATCTGATCCCCACGATGTTGGACCAATGCCTGGTGTGTCAGATGGGCCGATCACTACAGCGCCCGCACCGTCGCCAAATAAGAAGGCAAGTGAGCGATCGGATGGATCAAACCAGTCTGTCAATTTTTCAGCGCCAATAACCATCGCATACTTGGCGTTGCCGCTGCGAATGATGTCGCTGGCCATACCGACGCCGTAGCAAAAACCTGCGCAGGCACTTGAAATGTCAGTTGCTGGAATTCCAGTAGCCCCTATACGCACAGCAATTTGTGTTGCGGCTGAAGGCGTGAGGTAGGGGTAGGTGCAACTTGCCACGAGTAAAAGACCGAGTTCGGTTGGATCGATACCAGCGCGCTCAAGTGCAACCTTGGCTGCGTTAACCGCCATGTCGATCACGGTTTCATCCGGTGCTGCATAGCGGCGCTCGCGAATACCTGAGCGCTCTAGAATCCATTCATCTGTTGAATCAATGCGCGTGCAGATCTCAGCGTTATCAACAACGCGAGCTGGTCGGTACGCGCCAACCGAAATGATGCGGGTGTAAGCGTTCGGGGTCGGGGCCTTAATGGTTGCAGTCATTGCTAATCCTTCCCAACGTGCTCAGCGATCAATGCGCGAGCCGCATCGAGGTCTTCAGGGTTTTTGACAGCAACTGCTGCAACGCCAGGCATTGCGCGCTTTGCTAACCCAACGAGCGTGCCGCCAGGTGAGAGTTCCACTAGCCCAGTGACTCCCATGGAAACCATCATGTCCATGCACAAATCCCAGCGGACAGGATTGCTGACCTGAGCGACAAGGCGGCGTAGAGCTTCTGCGCCGCCATTAATGGAGTTGCCATCAGCATTTGAGAGCAGGACTGCAACAGGATCTGCAGTGCTCATTGATGCTGCGTAAGTTTCAAGTGCAGCAACCGCAGGTGCCATGTGCGATGTATGGAAGGCCCCAGCGACAGGAAGAGGGCGAACACGGCCACCTTCTGGCGCATCGTTTGCGAAGGCATCAAGTTGTTCCAAGGTTCCAGCGACAACGATCTGGCCTGCGCCATTCATGTTTGCTGGAGTCAAGCCGTGTTCGACGGCTTTGGTGACCACCACACTGGCTTCGCCACCAAGCACTGCGCTCATGCCGGTCGCAACATTTGCTGCCGCTTGTGCCATGCCTGCGCCGCGCAGTTGTACGAAGCCCATGGCCTGGGCTGGTGTCAATACACCTGAAACAACAGCAGCGGTGATTTCACCAACGGAGTGCCCGGCAACGACATCAGCCGCAGGGGCATTCAATGCATTCCAAGAGATAAGCCCGGCAGCAACGATGAGGGGTTGCGCAACGGCGGTATCGCGGATGGTGTCCGCGTCAGATGTGGTGCCATGGGCAACGAGATCCAGACCGCTTGCGGCACTTAAAGCGTTGAGTTGATCGGCTACACCCGGTAATTCCAGCCAGGCGTGGAGCATTCCTGGGACTTGGGCACCTTGACCGGGAGCAACAATTGCGAGCACGGATTAAGCCTCGCGGATGGGGCGGTACAAACGCGCTGTTGCTGCCGCCAATGTCATGTCCTGAAATTTAGAGGATTCCTACAATAAAAAGCGACTTTGACCCGGGGAAAGCGGTTGAAATTGCCTAAATCCTGCTGAAATCAACTATTCGACTGCTGAATCCGACCAAAGGTCAGCCCTAAACGCAGGGCGAATGCATCGCGAGGATCCAGGGGTGAGTAGCCGGTAATTTCAGTGATTTGGCGCAATCGGTAGCGAACGGTGTTGGCATGGATGAACAAGGCTCGTGCCGTGGCTTCTAATGACGGGCTGATTTCAAGGAATGTCGAAGCGGTTTCCAACAGGGTCGGTTCGGCAGCCAGCGGTGCAAACACACTGGAAATCAGCTCGGCTTGAGCGTCGAGATCGCCAGCGAGAGCGCGCTCGGGAAGAAGATCAGTGGTCATGACAGGCCGAGGGGCTCCTGGCCAAGAAGCCGCAACCGTGAGTGCTCGCATCGTGGTGCGGGCTGCATCGGGAACTTCATCAAGATTGCGCAAAGGTTCACTGGCGATGACAGGGCCAGGTCCAAAGTGCACGGTAAGTAATCGTGCGATACGTGCTTGATCTTGCACCCGCCCAAGGATTGCCAACATCACGTTGCCATGGATGCCGGTGATCAAATCAACGCCGTGGTTTGCCGCTGCGCGGCGTAGCACTTCGAGGGCAAGTTCTGGTTCACCAACGGGAGGTGAGCCGGCAAGCAACATCACGCTTCCTTGACCCGACCATCCCAATGCGCTCACGCGGGCCAGCACCGTGCTGTCGAGATCACCGCGAACGAAAGCATCAACCACCAACGCTTCAACGCGCGCATCCCAAGCTCCTCGAGCTTCAGCGGCGCGTGCATACACGCCAGCGGCAGAAAACGCGATCTCACGGGAGTAACGCAACACTGCTTCGCGAAGCGGAATGCGCGTTTGCGGGTCATCAATGGCTTCGATAGTTTCTTCAACAACATTAATGATCGTGCGCATGAGCGCAACTGTTTGTTCAAGTGAAACGACGCGCGCCAATTCGCGAGGAGCCGCCGAGAACACACTCGCAGTAATTTCTTCTACTCGATCGGGATGCGAATACCACTCAACAAAGGCTGTAATGCCCGCTTGAGCAACCATGCCTACCCAAGAGCGTTCCCGGGCGCCAAGCTCGCGGTACCAAGGGAATTCCGCTTCCATGCGCAACGTTGCTGCGGTGGTGAGTTCTCCGGTTGCTTGGGTAATGCTTGCCGGAAGTGGCTGATCGATCACGCGATTAGACGTTGACGCCGATTATCGAGCCCACAGCGAAAGTCACAATTGCTGCTCCGGCACCCCAGGCAAACTGACGCAAGGCAGAGAAGACCACGCCCCGACCTGAGATACGCCCAACAACGCCGCCGACTGCGAGAAGAGCAACGGTCGATATCGCGATGGTGAGGTAAAGGGCGAAGGAACCACTGAAGAAGAGATACGGGATCACAGCAACTGAAGCACCAATGGCAAAAGCGATGAAACTTGAGACGGCCACCTTAAGTGGTGCGCCAAGTTCATCTGGGTTGAGTCCGAGTTCTTCGCGAGCAAGGGTGTCGAGGGCTTTCTTTGGATCTTGCATGATGTGTGCAGCAGTGGCTGCCGCGACATCACGAGGGACGCCTTTGGCTCGGTAGATGAGTTCGAGTTCCTTTTGTTCTTCTTCAGGTTTGGTAGCGAGTTCTTCTGCTTCTTTTTGAATTTCGCGATTGAACAAGTCTCGCTGACTCGCAACGCTGACATATTCACCCGCGGCCATGGAGAAGGCTCCAGCGAGCAGACCTGCAAGGCCAGCAAACAAAATGGTTTTGCCATTGGGGTTTGCTCCAGCAAAGCCCATCACCAATGCGGTGTTAGAAACTAAGCCGTCGCTCACACCGAACACAATTGCGCGGGCCTTACCCGAACTATCGGTGCTGTGCCAAGCCTCCATGTGATCAGGGCCAGGCGCCTTCATTGCTCCACGGATTGGCAGCACATTGCCATCATCTTCACGCATGCGACGAAAAGCTTCAGCGTGTGAAGCTTCATCGTCGACCATTGAGTCTGGCGCTTCTGGCTCATTGTCGTAGAGCGAATTGGCAGCAGTTTCAACTGCTTCTAAATGCTCCAGCACATCATCAACGTTCATGGTTTTAGCTTGATGAACCAATGCCGCATCGTCTTCGTGTAAATCTTCTGGCGCCTGAGGTACTTCAATTCCAGCTTCAGTGAGCTTGGCAATCCAATGCCGTGCATGTCGCTCCTCGATATCAGCCAATTCCAGCAATGCCTCGCGGCGATCACCGTTCATGGTGGTAGCTAGCGACCGATAGAGCAGCGCGGCTTTGCGTTCCTCATCGAGGTAACGCAGGAACCGCTTTGGATCATTAGGCATCTCAGCCAGAACCTTCCGTATTACCTGCTGATGCAGCAGATGGGTCATGAAGTTGGTAGCGCTTGATCGCTTCAGCAATCTTTGCGTGTTCGAGCTGGTTTTGCTTGCTGAGCATGGTCAATGACTGAACCACAATCGACTCTGCGTCAACTAAGAAGTGGCGACGAAGTGCTCCACGGGTATCGGACATGCCTGCACCATCAGTACCCAGAGAAACAAATGGCTGATCGACCCACTCGCGAACTTGATCTTGCACCGCACGCATCCAGTCAGAGACGGCAATGACCGGACCAGGGCGGCCAGCGAGACGTTGATTGATGTATGCAACGCGCTGCTCAGCATCAGGATTCAAGAAGTTGAAGCGATCTACTTCCAAACCATCGCGACGTAATTCATTCCATGAGGTCACTGACCAAACATCAGCATGCACGCCCCACTCCTCGCGCAGGATGGTTTGCGCGCGCAGTGCCCATGGCACTGAGACACCACTAGCCAACAACTGGACCTTTGGTCCGTCGCCATTGGATTCACTGATCAAGTGCATGCCACGCAAGATGCCGTCAACATCAACGTTGTCTGGCTCTGCTGGCTGCTGATATGGCTCGTTATACACAGTGAGGTAGTAGTAGATGTTTTCTGGATCTTCGCCATACATGCGACGCATGCCATCTTTAAAGATGTGCGCGATTTCGTATGAGTACGCAGGGTCGTACGCGACCACGCCTGGGTTTGTGCTTGCAAGCAAGAGGGAGTGACCATCTTGATGCTGTAAACCTTCGCCATTGAGCGTTGTACGACCAGCAGTTGCACCGAGTACGAATCCACGAGCCATCTGGTCCATGGCTGCCCAGAACGCATCACCTGTGCGCTGGAAACCAAACATGGAGTAAAAGATGTAAATCGGAATCATCGGTTGACCATGCGTGGCATATGACGTACCAACTGCGGTAAACGATGCAGTTGAGCCTGCTTCGTTAATACCTTCATGCAGAATCTGGCCGGTTTCTGATTCCTTGTACGAGAGCACAAGTTCACGGTCTACAGAAAGATATTGCTGACCGTGCGGTGAGTAAATCTTTGCGGTAGGGAACATTGCATCCATACCGAAGGTGCGTGCCTCGTCAGGAATGATCGGAACGATGCGATGTCCAACGTTCGGATCTTTCATGATGTCTTTGAGCATGCGAACAAAGGCCATTGTGGTTGCAACTTCTTGATTACCTGAACCGCGCTTTGCCACCTCATAAGTCTTCGCCTCAGGAAGAATGAGTGCTTGAGCTGTAGTGCGACGTGAAGGAACACCGCCACCAAGTAGCTTGCGCGATGCCTGCATGTATTGCACGGCTTCATCATCGACACCTGGGTGGAAATATGGAGGTGTATATGGATCCATTGCGCTGTCTGGAATTGGAATATCCATGCGATCGCGGAAACCGAGCAGATCTTCAAGGGTGAGCTTTTTCATCTGGTGCGTGGAGTTACGACCTTCGAAGTGTGAACCCAGGGTCCAGCCCTTGACCGTTTTAGCCAGGATGACTGTTGGTTGACCCTTGACCTGCGTTGCTGCGTTGTAGGCCGCGTACATCTTGCGGTAATCGTGACCACCACGGCGAAGATTCCAGATGTCGTCGTCGGACCAGTCTTCAACAAGCTTTGCGGTTTGTGGATCGCGACCAAAGAAGTGTTCGCGCACGAAGGCGCCGTCTTCTGCCTTGAAGGTTTGGAAATCACCGTCAACGGTCTTGTTCATCAAGTTCACAAGAGCGCCTTCGCGGTCTTGGCTCAGGAGTTCATCCCACTTGCGACCCCATACAACCTTGATGACATTCCAGCCTGCGCCGCGGAAGAGTGATTCAAGTTCCTGAATGATCTTTCCGTTGCCGCGCACGGGTCCATCAAGACGCTGCAAGTTGCAGTTCACAACGAATACCAGGTTGTCGAGCTCCTCGCGAGCGGCCAAGGTCAAGGCGCCTACGGCATCGACCTCATCCATTTCTCCGTCGCCTAAGAAGGCCCACACTTTTTGATCGCTGGTGTCTTTGATACCGCGATGACCGAGGTACTTGTTAAAGCGGGCTTGGTAAATCGCGTTCAGGGGTCCAATACCCATGGACACCGTTGGGAATTGCCAGAAATGTGGCAACAACCGTGGATGAGGATATGACGGTAAGCCGATGCCAGACGTTTCTTGACGGAAGCCATCAAGTTGAGCTTCTGTCAGGCGCCCTTCGAGAAAGGCACGGGCATAAATGCCAGGGGAGGCGTGGCCCTGGAAGAAAATTTGATCGCCGCCGCCAGCATGATCTTGACCACGGAAGAAATGGTTAAAGCCAACTTCATACAGCGTTGCGCTGGATGCATAACTAGAAATGTGGCCGCCGACGCCAATGCCGGGACGCTGTGCGCGATGCACCATGATCGCTGCGTTCCAGCGAATGATTTGACGAATGCGATGTTCAATAGCTTCATCACCGGGGAACTCAGGCTCACGCTCGGGAGCAATCGTGTTGATGTAGTCGGTGCTACGAAGGCTTGGAACACCAACATTGTGTTCAGCTGCACGACGCAGGAGCGACAACATGATGTATCGAGCGCGGTTATTGCCGCTACTTGCCACCATGTCGTCGAACGAGTCAATCCATTCGTTCGTTTCGTCTGGATCGGCATCGACATATTGAGTCGGCATGCCGCCAGCCAACAGGGCTTCGCGGTCACTTGCGGGCGTCATTGGTTGGACCCTTCGCTTGGTCGACTTCCGGGATCGCCGGGGTGTCGAGTGACGGTGTGTGTACCGGGTCACATCTTTGCGTACTGGGGGTGCGGTAACCAAAGTTGGGTGACTTTCTGGGGCTCTACGGCGGTGCCGCTTGCCATTCGGCCTCAGGTCCGGTGGACTAGCGCTGCAGCAGCGGACTCGGAGTCCGCTGACAGAGCGAATGGAGAACGCGTTGGCCGCCGCAGCGGATCGGGATGAGGCACGCACGCGTGCAGCTCGTCTGGGAATTGAAGCGGGTATGACCGTGCAGGAGATTGGCTACGACGTTGATATCGACGAAGCCCTGCGCGAAGGTATCGAGGCCACCATTGGCGAAGAAATCGTTGACGAGGATTTCGACGATGTTGTCGATGTCGTGCTCATGTGGTGGCGCGATGAAGACGGCGATCTCGTTGACGGACTCATGGATGCCATTCATCCGCTCGCTGATCACGGTGTGGTCTGGTTAATGACACCAAAACCAGGTCGCGATGGCCATATTGAGCCTGAAGACATTGCAGATGCTGCGCCAACCGCAGGCTTGCAGCAGACCAGCACCATTAGTGCGGGGTCAAACTGGCAAGGCACGCGTCTTGTTGCTCCCCGCGCGAAGCGGTAACGCAAGCATGGGCGAAGGTCCGGCTCACGATGTCCCAGTTCACAGTGTTGGTGTTGGTGTAGGCCAAATCGCTCCTGACTTCACCTTGGCCGCCGCTGATGGCAGCAAATTCACATTGAGTGAGCGGTGCACGAACGGGCCAGTGGTGCTGGTGTTCTTTCCTTTTGCATTCACCGGCGTATGTCGATCAGAACTCGCAGTACTCAGTGCAATGACACAAGAGTTCACGGACCTCAACGCCCAAGTAGTCGCCATCTCATGTGACAGTGCGTATTCACTCCAGGCGTTTGCGGAAAAAGACTCACTCACAATCCCGCTGCTCAGTGATTTTTGGCCGCATGGTCACGTAGCCACCCAATACGACGTGTTCTTAGAAGACAAAGGCTTTGCCACCAGAGGCACGTATGTAATCGATAGCGATTGCATTGTTCGCTGGTCGGTGATCAATGGGCCGGGATTTGAACGTGATGCAGGTCAATACCTTGCGGCAGTTGAACTACTTCACGATTAATACGATTGAGGAACAAGCGAAGTAACGTCTTCGCCCTTCATCATTTTTCCAGAAAGAGCTACATCGAAGTAGTCATGCCAGCGTCGGATTTTTCCGTCTTCCAATACGAAGGTTCCCATCACAGGAACGCCTTGAACACCAGTTGGCGTGCTAATCATGTCGAGGCGCTCAGTCAAGACCGTGTTGCCATCTGCAGCAATGTTCTTCATGACGTATTCATAGGCGTCCGGAAACATGCCAAATTGGTAGGTCAAATTTGCAAGAATTGCGTCCACCCCAATTGAGGCCGGCATTCCGCAGTTTTGGTAAATGGCGTTATCAGCAAAAAACGGACGCAACGCTTCCGGGTCACGCTTCACCATGAGATCGCAAAACTCCTGGACGATATTGACGGGTTGTGACATGAGAACTCCATTTCGTGAGCGGGCGCACCGAAACATACATAATGCATGTTCGACATACTGGCTGTATGTGACCATACTTGTTGGTGTGCCCAGCAGTCAAGGAAAAAATGAGACGAGCGAAGTGACCAGGTCAGCGCAGGTGGCTGCGAATGCGACAGCCACTCGTGAATCTCTCATTCTGACTGCGCGTCGCCTATTTACTGAGCAGGGGTTTTTCAACACTGGAACAGAGCAAATTGTTCGCGAAGCAGGCGTCACCAGAGGTGCCCTGTACCACCATTTCGGCAATAAGAAGTTGTTGTTCTTAGCGGTCTTTCATGCCGTCCAGCAGGCGATGGGTGCGAGTTCGGCTTCGGCGAGTCCTCACTTCAACGCACAACAGCGATTGGAGAGCGGTCTGATCGGATTCATTGATTCATCGACTAAGCCGGAAATTCAACGCATTATCTTGGTTGATGGACCTGCAGTACTTGGATGGCAAACCTGGCAAGAGCTTGAAGAGGGCTACGGATTGGGTGCCATTCAGCGGTTGCTTGAAGCTGCGATAGCCGAGAAGTCATTGCCAGCTCAACCTGTTGAGTTGCTCGCGCACCTCTTGCTCGCATCAGTTGACAAGGCCGCTCTGTACGTAGCCAATGCACAGGACCCGATTCAAGCGCGAGAACTCGCCGTGTCGGCAATGCGTTCATTAATTGAGGGAATGTTTCGCAAGTAACCCGCTTTCATCGCTTCTGGGCATTGACCACCTGCATCGGGGTTATTTCGCCCAAATGGGCGTTTTCGAGACACATTCGGTCGGGTAAGTCGCGAGTCTTGCTTTTGCTCTTCAGGGAAATTCTAAAAGTCATTGCAGGAACATGACATCCGCGTTAGTTTCACAATTGATGGGTACGCACTGATTTTCATTTTGAGAGGACAAAATCGTGGGGAAAACCAAAGTAGTTGAGCCAGCGCCAATCACCATCGAACAAGGTGAGCATTGCCCGGTCGCGCACATCACTTGGGTAGGAGCGCCGCGCCCGGCACTCTCAGGCCACGCGATGCTTGATGTGATGCGGGCTGCTGGCCCCATAGTTGAAATCCCTTACGTCAATACAAAGTTCTTCATGGTGACGCAGCATGAGATGGCATTGGAAGTTCTTCAGAACCCAAAACTTTTTCCACAGAATGTCCACTCAATGGAAACGGGCGAGCGCGTTCCTTACACGTTCATTCCTCAAATGCTTAATGGCCCGGAGCATGCTGCTTGGCGCAGGCTTCTGGCGCCTTACTGGTCGCCTCGAAAAATTGATGCACTGCATGAACGCGTTCAAGCACGCGCTCGCATGCTGATTGAAGAAATTGCTCCTCGCGGCGAATGCGATTACGTCAAGGATTTTGCATTGCGTTTTCCAACAGCAGTGTTCCTAGAAATGATGGGGCTGCCCGTCGATCAACTTGATGACTTACTCGAATGGGAAACCGCAATTTTGCATCCAGACGAGCCAGACCCAATGGTTGCTCGAGACAAGGCGATGGCTGCACAGGGTGCTGTCACTCAGTACTTTGCACAGGTCATCGCAGAGCGCCGTGCTATGGCAGCAGCGGATCGCCCAGCGGGCATTGTTACCGATGCGCTTGATTGGCAAATTGATAATCGACCAGTGACCGATCAAGAACTTCTACAGTTCTACTTATTGATGTTCATGGCCGGTCTTGACACGGTTACGGCAGAACTTACATATGGCATGGCACATCTGGCAACGAATCCGGAGGATCGCAAGGAACTCGTTGATCACCCAGAAATTGTGGACAAGGTTGCCGAAGAGTTATTGCGCGCTTATCCAATTGTGAATGTTCCCCGTGAAGCAAGCGAGGACACTGAAATTGGTGGTTGCCCGATCAAGGCCGGTCAAGTGATTACGGTGAGTCTGCCAAGTGTGGGTCGAGATGAAAATCAGCATGAGGATCCATTGAATGTTGATTTCTACCGTGACATGAATACCCACATCACCTTTGGTGCAGGCCCGCACCGCTGCCTTGGTTCGCACCTTGCTCGCCACGAACTTTCAGTTGGTTACTCAGAGTGGCACCGCCTGATTCCTGAGTACTGGGTAGATGAGAACTATGTGGCAACCGAATCCACCGGTGGAATGATGGCACTTGATTCATTGCCGCTGAAGTGGAATGTCTAAGAACAAATCTGAACGCAAACACATAGGTGGGGAACCCAATGGGTTCCCCACCTATGTGTTTTCACAAAATCTCGGAATTACTCACTCGATGATCGTGATGGCGCGTTCCGGACAGGCGGCCGCGCCTTCGCGTGCCGCAGCTTCCTCGCCTGGGGCAACTTCGCGTTCACGGATGACGTTGTAGCCATCGTTATCAAGTTCGTAGAACGCTGGGGCAGAAACGTTACAACGGGCATGGCCCGTGCACTTTTCGACATCTACAACAACCTTCATTAGTATCCACCTCAGTCAGATCTTTGATATGAGTACTTGCGTTTGTATGGCAGCACTGCTGCTTGAGCAGGTTGTTGGCAACATTAACGACGGCCGAGCAATTAATCCATGAAATTTCGACAATTCTTGAGATATGACTCGGTTCCTCGGTGGGCTCGTTTCAATATTTTGAAAAGTTGAAGGAAGAAAAATCTCATTATTTTTCTAATTACGGCACTCAATGCGAAAATTAATGGTTATGGTTCCCCGAGTCAGGTAACCGAGGCGATCCGGGAGGTCATTTGTGACGCCTGTGATCACAATTGGTTGCATCGACACAGGCTTGTAAGAAATTCACCAGTGATTCAAGTAACCGAGTAGGAGAAACTGATGGCAGATTACGGTCAAGGCGGAGCGCCATCCGCAATGTCGCCTGAAGCTGAGGCGCAAATCAAGGCATGGACCTATGAACGTTCCAATGATCCGCGTGGATATTACGAGCGCCTTCGCGCAAAGTGCCCTGTTGATTTTGAGACTCATCAGTCGGCAGCCAATGGCGCGGGTGGGATCACTACAGCGGCAGTGCTCAGCCGGGCTGATATTGAAGAAGTGCTTCGTAATACGGATATCTTTTCTAGTGAAATGCCTATCATGGGTAGCCAGGAGCCAGTCATTCCTTTGGGCGTAGATCCACCGCTTCACTCGATGTATCGCCGCGTTCTTGATCCGCTCTTTTCACCAAAGAAAATGGCGGTGTTGCAGCCAAAGGTTGCCGATGCTGTCAACGAAATGATCGATTCGTTCATCGAGAATGGCGAAGTTGACTTCAGTGAGGCTATCGCTGTGCCCTTGCCTTGCCTTATGTTCCTTGAGCTCCTCGGACTTCCTGGTGCGGAACTCGATGAAATGGTGCGTTGGAAAGACATCATGATTCGACCTGAGATTGTTGCAGGAAGCGCTGAAGCGGGTATGGCGCTTCAAGCACAAACTGCCGGAGAAATCTATGGTCGCTTTGGCGCGGAAATGGAAAAGCGTCGTAATGCGCCCACCGATGATCTGATTTCGTACTTCATGTCCGCAACAGTTGAAGATGGGCGCAACCTTACTGATAGTGAAATCTTGCGTATTCTCTTTTTGCTGCTCGCCGCAGGACTGGACACGGTCACCATTTCGCTTCAAGCCATCTTTAATTATTTGGCGACTCATCCTGAAGCTCAGCAACTCATTCACGATGATCCAGATCAGATTGATAACGTCATTGAAGAGTTATTGCGTTGGGAAACTCCAGTTCAGACATTAACCCGCATTGCCAAGGTTGATACCGAACTATCTGGGTGTCCAATCGCAGCTGGTACACATATGATCGCGGCGCTTCCTTCAGGCAACGTGAACGAGGAATATCCAGAGACCCTCACGGTTGACCTCACTCGAGGTGACAAAGCGCATCTTTCGTTCGGTGGCGGAAATCACCGCTGCTTGGGTTCTCACCTTGCGCGCATGGAACTTCGTACGGTGCTTCGCGAATGGCACAAGCGAATTCCGTTCTACTCAATCAAGCCAGGCACCGATATCGAATGGGTGGCATCCACCCTGCGGGGTATTGACTACTTGCCACTGGTTTGGACATCGGAAAAGGGATAACAATGAAGGTCACAATTGATGTTGATCGCTGCCAAGGGCACGGTCGCTGCTATGAAGTGGCGCCAGATGTGTTCACGGATGATGATCGCGGGCGTGGAGAAGTCATCAAAGCTGATGTGCCTGTGGAGTTTGAAGCCCAGGTGCTGCTGGCAGTGAGTGCCTGTCCAGAGAAGGCAATCACGGTCTCCTAGACAAGTGAGTAGAAGGGTGAGGGCCGGACAGGGCCCTCACCCTTCTTTGTTGTATCAAGAACCATTGGGATGCAGGAGTGAAGATTGGTGGGCGCAGAGGGACTCGAACCCCCGACATCCGCCTTGTAAGGGCGGCGCTCTAGCCAACTGAGCTATGCGCCCCAGTTGGAAGGCACAAGAGTAGTGGGCGCAGGTTGGCAGCCGCACACCCGGTGACGGGTAACCTTCGCTTATGTCCGCCACTGTTGCTCAAGTCTTGGCAGCGCTGGAGCGCAGGTATCCCGTCGACCTTGCTGCCGATTGGGACGCAGTGGGGCTCATCTGCGGTGATCCAGTCGCCTCCGTAGAACGGGTGCTCTTTGCAGTCGACCCAGTGCAGGTTGTGGTTGATGAAGCAATCCTTGGTGGCTTTGATCTGGTGATAACTCACCATCCGCTGTTGCTGCGTGGCGTGCATGGTGTTGGTGCAACGAATGCCAAAGGCAAGGCGGTGCATTCACTTATTCGCAATGACATTGCCCTTGCAAGTGCCCACACGAATGCAGACCATGCCAACCCAGGTGTCTCTGACGCCTTGGCTCATGCTTTTGGATTACGAAACTTGCGTCCGCTGGATCCATCGGGCCCTGACACCGGTACTGGCCGTGTTGGTGAACTTCTAGAACCGTTGACCTTGCAGAAATTCGCGGACCTCGTTGCTGCGGCACTGCCTGCGACTCATCACGGTATTCGAATCGCAGGGGACCCTGATCTGGTCGTGCGCACAGTAGCCGTATGTGGGGGAGCAGGGGATTCCCTGCTAGAACTCGTCGCGCAAAATGCAGATGTGTATGTGACTTCAGATCTTCGCCACCATCGAACTCAAGATCACCTTGCCGATGAAGGCTGTGCACTTGTAGACGTTGCACATTGGGCGAGTGAATGGCCGTGGCTGAACCAAGCTGCAGCACTTTTAGTTTCTGATCTTGCTGAAGCAGGGTTTTCCATCACTGCGGAAGTGTCCGCAACACCGACTGATCCATGGACGGCACATCGTCCGAGCGCCAACCAAGGGAGTCACTCATGAAGGCTGATGCTGCTGCACAGCAACTGCTGCTCGATCTGCAAAAGCTCGACACTAAGGCAGCGCAGCTCGACCATCGAGAGAGCACACTCGCGCAGAAGCAGGCCTTTGCAGACCTCAAGGTTCGCATTCAACGACTCCATGACGAGCACGTGGCTGCTGTTGTGATCGCGAGGGACCTTGAGCGCGACCAGGCTCGGGCGGAATCAGATGTCGAGCAGGTGCGCGAGCGTTCAACAAAGGATCAGCAGCTACTTGATTCAGGTGCCATAAGTGATCCCAAGCAGTTGGTCAACCTTCAGCATGAACTGCAGTCCTTGGCTCGACGTCAGGGGGAACTTGAAGAAGTTGAACTCGAGGCCATGGAGCGAGTTGAAGGCGCTCAAGCCGCAGTTCGTCAGCTATCTAGTCAGCATGCTGAAGCGGTTAGTGAAGGCGAAGCACTTGAAGCCGAAATCTCAACCCTCGTGGGTGAAATTGATGCAGAGCGTCAAAATGTCATTGCGGATCGCAATGAACTCAAGCCACGCATCCCCGCGGACCTCGTTGCGCTCTATGAAAAAATTCGTGTTGATGGTGGCGGTGTAGGTGCAGCGCATCTTCATCGCGGGCAGTGCCAGGGATGTCGGCTACAACTACCTCCCAATGAGATCGAATCCCTTCGTGCAACTCCTGAAGATGAAGTCGTTCGGTGCGAAGAATGTCGACGCATTCTGGTGCGTAATGCGGAGTCCGGTCTGTAATGACGAAGCAGTACATCGTTGAGGCTGACGGCGGCTCGCGAGGAAATCCTGGGCCTGCCGCCTATGGCTCAGTGGTGAAAGATGCAGCAACAGGTGCAGTGCTTGCTGAATTGGCTGAATACATCGGGGTTGCAACGAATAACGTTGCCGAGTATCGAGGAGCACTTGCTGGCCTTGCGCATGTGCGCAGCATTGATTCTGAAGCCATTGTTGAAGTTCGTCTGGATTCCAAGCTTGTTGTTGAGCAGATGAGTGGTCGCTGGAAAATCAAACATCCAGATATGCAGGCCCTCGCGCTACAGGTTCGGGCTGTTTTTCCACCTGGGCGAGTGACCTATACCTGGGTTCCTCGTGCGCAAAATTCAGCAGCCGATGCGCTCGCAAATGAAGCCATGGATGCTGCAGCGCTCAACCAAGAAGCTTCACCAATTGTTCGGTCGTATGAATCAGCCACGTTATTTGATGATGCAGGCGATCTCTTAGCGTCAGTTGATGAGGCATTAACCCAGGCCATTGTCGACGAGAAGGTTCCCAACCGCATGGTGGGTTGGGACGAAGTCGGAACTCCGACAGTCACCATCATGGTTCGCCATGGCGCAACCCCAATGAGCTTGGAAAAACGGTTCAGCGGCCTTGGCGGCGCGGATGTCGGCTTGACCGAGATTGGTATTGCGCAAGCTCAAGCTGCCGCAAAAGACCTTGCAGAACGAGGGGAAATCGATCTGATCATTACCTCGCCACTTCTGCGCACCCGTCAAACTGCTCAATACATTGCTGAACTCTGCGAAGCAGAAGTTTTAGTGATGGAGGAATTCGCCGAGTGCTCATTTGGCGATTGGGATGGATACACCTTCACCGAGGTCCGTGCACAATGGCCTGAAGCGTTGCAACGTTGGCTTGATTCAGTTGAAGTTGCACCACCAGGCGGAGAATCATTTGCGCAGGTGCTCGATCGCGTGAACCGTGGGCGTTTAGAAATCTTGAAGAAGTATCACGGCAAGCGAGTTGTGATTGTTGCTCACGTGACGCCAATCAAGTTGATGGCTGCGATCGCAGTGAACGCGCCGCTCGAGAGTGTCTACCGCATGGAACTTCGCCCAGGTTCAATCTCATCAATGATGTGGTTCGCGGATGGCAATGCTTCTTTGACTAGTTTTTCTGAGAGCACTCATCTTCGTGGTGTGGACACGTTTCCTTTTGTTTAGCGAGTAATGAGATCGAGCACTGCTGGACCTTTGGTCTTTTCGCTGAGTTCCCACTCGTATCCAAGTGACGTCAGTGCACTTAAAAATTCATTGATATTTTTTGGTGTTTTAGAATTGAGCATCAGAGCGCGAACAAGTTCGCCCTTTGTGGCCTTATTGAAATGGCTCACCACACTGCGTTTGCCATGTTGTTCATGGAGTACACGAAGTGTCAGCGCTCGTTCATGGCAAGAGTCAGGAATTGGACCTAGAGCCACATAGGTTTGCGAGCGCATGTCGATAATTGGGCCCGTGCCATCGGCGAGCGCAATGGAGGCAGCTTCTCTCCAGACCTGAGCAAGGGAGGGGAGTGCGGTCACAGTTGAGTTTCCGCTTAATCGGTACGCAGGGATGAGATCAAGTGGTCGTACAAGTCCAAAGAGTGCAGAGGAAATCGCTACGGTTCTATTGAGCTTTGCGCGGGTGCGCGCATTGAGCGAGGCCGCATCGAGGGCTTCATAAAGCACGCCGGTGTAGACGTCTATCGCAGGTCCGCAAATTGATTTTGCCAAATTAATGTTGGCTGCCACTTCATCAAGTTGGGTAACACCCAAGCCAAGATTCTTTGCTGCAAGTTGGGCATCTTCTCTACACATGGAAATGAGGGCTTTCCATACGATCAACCGTTGTTTGTCGAGTTCTGGAAAGGAGAGACGTCTCATGGTTGCCCCATTTTCCGGGGCGGACTTACCTTCGCTTGGCGGTAACAGGATCAGCATGGTGAACCTGACCGTAGGGCATTGAGGTGTGAGATCGTGGCTCCATGAAAGCCAAGATCATGGTGTTGTTTGCCTCATTGTTTGTTTTGACCGCCTGCCAATCTGGGACACCAGAATCAACGAGCACAACGGCATGCGATCAGCCGACTATTCAGGGCACGATCGAGATGTTCCTGCATGAATCAAATTTGCATGTGACCTCCTTTGATTCCTTGAAGTGCGCACCTGATTGGGCGTATGCGAAGGCAACAGTGACCGATGATCAGGGAGTTGCTACTCACGAGGACTACACCTTTCAGGTAGTTGGAGATAACTGGATCCTGAAAGCTCCTGAAATTGTGTGTGGATCAACAACGGCTGATGGTGAGCGGCCAGTTGACGCGCTCGTTCCTGCTGAGCTCTGGTCACAGGCCTGCTTAACTCCTGAAAATTAAATCGTTCCCGCGTCAAGCCCGCGCAAAACTTCGATTGCTCGTAACCGAACTTCATCGAGATCATTCAATTTTCGAAGCCCAGCGAATTGCTGCGCCATGCGATGGTTTTTGGAGAATTGGCCTTGATGCCTATCAAGGAAATCCCAATACAAGGTAGTGAATGGGCAAGCATTTTCACCCGTGCGTTCAGTGGGTTTATATGCACAACCCGAGCAGTATTGGCCCATTCGTTTGATGTAGGCGCCGCCAGATATGTAGGGCTTAGTCATCATGGCTCCGTGATCTGCGTGCAAGCCCATGCCGATTACGTTGGGCACCATCACCCAATCTGCTGCATCAATGAATGAGCGCCGCATCCACGCGAGAAACTTTTGTGGATTCACGTCAGCGAGTAACGCAAGGTTACTCATAAGCATGAGGCGCGGAATGTGATGAGCCCAACCGCGTGCTTCAATATCTGCAATCACAGACTTCATGCAATTCATTTTGGTTACTTGTGGATTCTCAAACAGTGGCAGCAATGGTCTATGGCCATGAAGTGCATTATTTGTCTGGTATTCCTCAGGGAAGAGCCAGTAGACGCCGTTGATGTATTCGCGCCAGCCAATAACCTGCCGAATAAAACCCTCAATTGAATTGATTGCAATATCGCCTTGCATAAAGCGAGCGATCGCTGCGTCACAGACTTCTTGTGGAGACAGGAGCCCGAGGTTGAGATAGGGCGAGAGCATTGAGTGGTAACCGGCCCACGAATCCTTCGGCATTGCATCTTCATACGGCCCAAAAGCATTGAGCGAGTGGGTAAGGAACCATTGGAGTTGCTGCAGTGCCCCTGCGCGGGTGGTGGCCCACGCACCTAAAGAAACCGAGCCCCAAAGTGAGTAATCACTTGCTTCGAGTGCAGTGACGATTGACCTATCGATTTCATCAACCTCGAACGTCATTGGTGTCGGCCACTCATAACCAGGCTTGGGAGGTGGTAGGCGGTTTTCGTGGTCGAAATTCCACGTGCCACCAAGAGGCTCAGTGCCGTCCATCAAGTAGCCAAGCCGCACGCGCTGCCACCTATAAAAGTGTTCCTGAGTCAAACTTTTGCGCCCTGCCGCCCAGTCTTCAAATTCCCTGCGCAAAGTTAGAAATGAATCGTCAGGGAAAAGTTCAATTCCTAGTTCTTCGAAAATGCATTGAAGGGAGCGCGAGCGAGGCTGAGTGGCAATGATTGTGTGATCAAGATGTGAGCGCTTGAACTCTGATATCCCGTCGCGCAACGAGTGGGCCTGCTTTCGATGAACGGTGAAGCCTTCAGATTCGAGTTCAACGGCGAAGTGCTCGCTTGCAGAGAGCAATAAAAAGAGACGTTCGGTATGCCAAGTGCGTGAAGCCAACATTGTTTGGCTTTCGATCATAAGAATCTCGTGGGTCGCGGGATTCGCATCTCGCATGGCTCCATGGGTACGACTGAGTTGGTCGTAAGGGATAACGACAGTGATCATCCGCGTTTGCATTTCTCGGAGCAGTACTTCACTTGATCCCAGTCGCGTGCCCACTTTTTCCGCCATTCAAATGGCCGACCACAGCGTTCACACATCTTTGGGTCATTCCCATTCTTGGCTTTGGGCGTGGGCACGGACCCATCTTTGCATTGGACGTTTTCGCCCTGCCGGCCTAACCTTGCGGTGGACGAGCTGGCTGGGTGATCGCGGCACGAAAGTGTCGAGGAAAGTCCGGACTCCTCAGAGCAAGGTGGTGGGTAACGCCCACCCGGGGTGACCCGCGGGACAGTGCCACAGAAAACAGACCGCCTCGAGCAATCGAGGTAAGGGTGAAACGGTGGTGTAAGAGACCACCAGCGCCGTAGGTGACTACAGCGGCTAGGTAAACCCCACCTGGAGCAAGGCCAAGAGGATCGCTTGCGATCTGTGCGAATGAGTTGCTCGCTCGATATTTGCAGGTAGGCCGCACCAGTTCACTGGCAACAGTGATCGCAGATGGATGATCACCCTCGGTTTACCGAGACAGAATCCGGCTTATCGGTCAGCTCGTCCACACCAGCATCGCAACAACTACGAAGTAGGACTTTTCTCGCTAGTCGGTGTGGGCACCTGAACTGAATTCTTGCGGTGGAGTTGTTTCCATTGCACGTTACGCCCTCGCAACCACGAAGTCAGGCTTCCTGAAACTGCGATAAGCATCAGTGGGCGCCAGATCAAGCGAGCCAGTGGCAATAACCACAGTTGTTTCAGGGATTCGCGGTCTGTGCGAAGCGCCCAAATCGCAAGTATTGATTCAGCGATCAAAGCTAGGAGCAGCATGCCCATTGCTGGGCTCCAGTCTCCATTCAAGATCAACCACAGAAGGAAGAAGTCAACAATCGGGGCTGCGGCTGGCAGTAGTACCTGCGAGATGAAGATCCATGGAAGTGCGAGGAGTCCGACCTTTCCTTCACGTTGGTCGAAAATCCTTTTGGCGTGGATCGCACTTACCTGCACTGCACCATATGACCATCGGCGACGCTGCTTGAGAACATCGGAAACGGTTTCTGGCGCTTCGGTCCAGCTGATCGCGCCAGGTTCATACCGGACAGTCCAGCCAGCTGAGAGCAATGCAACAGTGAGATCGGTGTCTTCGGTCAAAGTACGGCTTGGCCAACCCTGGGCGCGCACGACTGCATCGCGACGAAAAGCGCCGGCAGCTCCCGGGACCACAGATATGACGTTCAACTGAGCTTGCGCACGACGCTCAATAGCCAAACTCATGATGTATTCAAGTGATTGCAAACGAGGAAGTAATTTCTTGCGATTTCCCACCTTGACGTTTCCAGCAACTGCGCCAACCTGCGAGTCTCGGAAATGAGGCAAAGTACGAGTGAGGAAATGTGGATCGAGCACAGTATCTGCATCCACAACAATAATAATTTCGCCAATTGATTCAGGTAAGCATGAATTCAGGGCACCAGCTTTACCAATGGGGCCAAATTCGCGCACTTCAACAGGAAGTTGTGGATATTGGATGGCAATTTCTCGCGCAACATCCGCGGTGTTGTCGGTGCTTCCGTTGACCGCAATCACAATCTGATCAATAAATCCGTGAACATTCCCAAGCTCGCGAATAGTTTTAGCGATCGTGGCTTCTTCGTTATGAGCGGGAATCAGAAGTGTCACGGTTTGACGCGGAGCCGATTGATTCAACTCTTCGTGGATTCGAGCTACTCGTGCTGAGTTTCGCTCTTCGTTGCGCCGGTGTTTCCAGGCCAAAGGCCAGGTAGTCGCAATTCGCAGAATCGAAAGAAGACCAAGAATAATCATCAGCCAAATCACCACGGTATGTGCCGATACCCAAAGGCGGAAGCTAGCGATAGACAGCAATGCAAGGCCAATATTTACCGGACCACTTGGTGCGGGTTGGTACGCATTAGCAATGCTCCCATCCAGTTGATCCGCGGTGACAAAGTCGTAGCCTTTGGCTCTCAGCCCATCAATGATGCCCGGAAGTGCAGCGACGGTCTGAGATCGATCCCCGCCGCCGTCATGGAGAAGCACGACCAAGTTGTCTCCGGTTGCTGACGTGACCCGAGAAGTGATGGTTGCAACTCCTGGCTTCATCCAGTCCAAAGGATCCACGTTCCAACCAACCGGGCTCATGCCGAGGGCAGTAGCGAGATCTCGGTGCGCGGCGGTGTTGGCATCGGCAAGTTCGGATGCACCATAAGGAGAACGGAAAAGCAGTGGTGAGCGACCAGTGATCCCATGGAGTACCCAGTTGCCAGCTGCGATTTCAAGCTTCGCACGCCAGTAAGGAATCTGTGTGAGATCTAAGTGTGAGTATGTGTGATCGCCAACGACATGACCATCGGCGATTTCACGGTTGACGAGCGCGGGTTGTGCCTGGGCGTTCATGCCAATATCGAAGAACGTTGCTGGAACATGTTTGTTGGCCAAAATATCCAGAATCTGTGGTGTCCAGGCTGGGTCAGGTCCGTCATCAAATGTAAGTGCGACAAGGCCTTTGGCTTTCACGTGCTGAATCGTTCGCGTGGTGTCCATGGTTACTGGAAGGCGTAGTAGTGCCACATTGCGAGCAACGGGTGCAACCGGCGGTGCAATGGAAAGCTCCCAAATCGCCGCTCCTTCCAATTTCATCGACGTAGCAAGTTGAGTCTGTGCGTTCATGCTCTTGCCATCTGCCCACCAAAGCACAGTGCCGTCAGGGAGTTTTGCATTCCACTCTCCACTTGTCGCATCCCATACAGGTGTGACGTGGTGTGCCTTGGAAAATGCGACCGCTTGCGATGCGGAAAATGAAGAGCCCAACGCGTTTGCGGATGGTCCCCATGCGTAGCCATACGCTGCAACACCAATTTGAAGCTTGCTGGCTGGAACCTGGGTCAATGCGTTTGTTACTGCCAATTTTGTCCAAGGAATAGAAGTCACGGGGCCAGGTGTTCCCGTTGGATCATGTTGGTCGTACGTCATGATGTTGACGACATCCACGAGCGGTGCAATCGCTGCAAGGTCATAGCCAGCTACTGGCTGACCTTGTGCATCAATTGGCACACTGACGGCAAGGCGTGCACTTGAAGGTAATTGGGTGCTGAGTTCTTTGAGTAATTCCTGAAATGACACTTGATCAGTGGGAAGCACGTTTTCAAAGTCGACGACAACTCCATCCCAATGTTCTGAGTTCACGACGCCAGCAACGGCAACCGCATAAGCATGGCGGGAAGCCGGTGTGGCTAAAACAGCATGAGCAAATGCCGAAGAGAAGTTGCCAGCACCCTGATTAGCGGTTTGGTCATAGTTCTGAAGCAAAAGTTCGCCTTGAGCTCCAGCGAGGTGTGCATGGATGAGAGCGTTCTGCACTCCGTTATAGAGGAACGTTCCATCGGGATTCAGGGTGCCGCCTGTAGCAACCACCGTGCTCAAGGATGGAGCCTGACTGTCCACGGAATTCGTTGCGTTGTCATTGTCTGAAACGACGAAACCGGTCAGATCAAATTTCCCTTGGAGTTGCTTTCCGGCAGTCGGATTGCGAGCAGCATTTGCCACGAGCAGGGGATCGGAGCCTTGGACATACCGAGGAACTGCGAGTGCCGCGACGAGCCCGACGAGAGTGACCCCTAAAACACTGACGATCAAAATCGATCGGGTGATTTTTCGACCTCGGTACCTGACGATGAACGCAAGAGCAGTAGCGCCAAGAACCACAATCGCAGCTGAAGTGAGATCGGCAATAGCGACAACAGTGATAAGCGCGATCGCCAGCACCCAGATAATCGGCCTTCTCATTGCATTCCCTCGTTTATCAAACATTTCATATTTGAGCGTTACCAGTGTTGAAGTGGCGAGCGTGAATCACAATCACGCCTCAGCGTGTTCTCAGCCTGCACCACTAGAACGTGCCTTCACGCCCGCGATTTAACCTGGGCCTTACCGTGTAGGCGACAACGGAGTCGCCCAATTGCGTGGCCTTGGCAGAAACGCCTCTGCGCGTAAATATGCAGAAGCCACTCGAACAAAACTCAGTGCGTTTGGGTACAAAAGAAATCTTGGTTGCCACTCTGGTTGAAATTTCTGTGAAAACTTGGTGAGTGACTGCGCTTGGGAAAAATGTGCTGCCAATATCGCCACAGCTTGTGCTGGGTAGCTCACCGAAGAAGCTGAGTCGCTCTTACTCTCGGTATACAAACGGCGAAACGGCGCGAAATTCAATGAAATTTTCTCAACACCAGTGTGCATTGAATGTTCGATGGAGTTCACGATAAGGAATTCCATGATTCCAGAGGGCGCTGAGTGGTTTCTGCGCATAAGGTCTAAAGACCAATCCTTGATGCCCCAGGGTACGAATTGCAAAAACCCTTGAATATCACCGTTGAGGGTTGCCCAAGCGATCACAGCTTCGGGATCATCTTCATGGCACACCCGTCCCAGTGCCATCGAGTGGCCACGTTCGCGATCGCCCTGTCGCCATTGATCTGCCAAAGAGCGAAATTCCTGAGCTTGAACATTTGAGAATTGAGAGACCTGTTGAAGGTGAAAAACCAGGTTGGCTCTGTTAGCCCGTGCCACCGCATTTCTGACATTCTTCATTGGACGACCGTGTTGGGTGAACTCTTGAGTGTTCACCACTGCTTCGTCTCCAATTTCGAAAGTGGAAAGTCCGAGGGTGTTCTGCCAAGCCTGCGCCGATAGGTCGCTGCAGCCTGCGACCGCTGGTATCCAGGAGTGAGCCCGCGAATGTGTACCGAATCTTTCTATGAGTTCAGGCCAAGCAGAAAGATCGCCGATTGGATCGCCGCTTGCCATCATGACTCCTTGAATCACGCTGTAGGAAATACATGCACGATGGTCATCTGACCACAGGATTCCCTTCTCGGGGCGAAGCGCAAAATAGCCGAGCGAATCAGAAGTATCACCAGACTTGAGAAGTTGATTAAGCCTCTCGTTGGAATTTCGTGTGCGCATCGCTGTTTCGAAAGGCGCACGCAAAAGCAGGTACAAAATGATGAGACCAAGAGTCAAACCCAAGCCCAGAAGCGAGTAGTACACCAAGTCAGCGCTTCGAGAATCTTCAATATCCAGTGGAGTGGGAAGGCCGACAAGACCTTGGAGTACTTCACTCAAGCGCGTTGATATTGATTGATTCACATGGATTGCATGCGCGCGGATAGAGATGAATGTGAAGCCAGTGAGCATGCTAATTGTGAATAGTGCGATCACTGCAAGTTTCAGGCGAAGTCCGGATATTGGTGCGCTCACAGCATGAAACTCGGTTCGCCCCCACCAGAGGAGCAACAGCAATGCCATATTGATAACGAGTGGAGCAAGTGCGCGAGAGTGTAAATCTTGCGCGGTCCAAAGCCGCAATGAAAATGACAACGTCAGCAGAAACATGGCAATTTGCCATGCTCTCTGTTGTTGTCTAGCAAGCCCACCTGCGATAAACCAAAGCAAGAGTGCGGCGCTGGCAGCGCTAGCTGCGACAGCGTTTTCAAATACGCCTGGCACGACTTCAAATTCGGAACCGATGTGCGCCCGTAAGCCGATAGGCATGAGAGCAATGAAGTCAAGAATTCCTAGAAGGAAGCAGATTGCCGCAGAAACCTTTGGGACTTTTGTTCTGACGTTACGTCCCATGTCTTGAATTGAATCAGCCGAAAACGTTCGGGCCAAGGGTTGCTCAGGGACTCCTCAGGTCTATGTGGTCACTCAGTGTCGACTCAGGTCGCGCATTGTCTACTTGTCTTCACCAACGCATATCCCCAGCAGTTGGCACGAAAATAGAGGAGTATCCATGTCACGTTCAATGAATCGTCGAATCATCGCTGGTGCTGCAGTTTCACTGATTGCGCTCACCACAGGTCTAAGTGCAGCGAATGCAGCAACAGGTTCATCCCCAGCTCCAAAGCCAACCATGTCCATGTCGTCAAGCGCGAAGGCATCGGCAAGCCCAAAGGCTTCAGTAGCTAAGAAGAAGAAGTCCACTGTTGTGGCTCCCAAAGCAACTCCGAAGGCATCAGCTAAGTCTTCGAAGTAATAAACCTTCCCCCCGAAGTAGGTGTCCGTGTTGAGCGTCGATGTTGCTCAACACGGACACTTTTCATTTCTGCACTAAAGGCAAAACGACAGTAAATCTTCCACCCGGACCAGGCGAGGCCGTAATGGATCCCTGCATTGATGTGGCAATCGCCGAAGCAATTGCAAGCCCAAGACCTGACCCGCCTTCATCGCGGTTGCGTGCCTCATCTAGACGAACAAAGCGTTCAAACACGCGTTCACAATCTTCTGGGGCTAGCCCTGTGCCATCGTCGTGCACGCTAATTTCGCAGATTTGGTCAGAAGCCTGAAGCGTTACCTCAACTCGCGAATGTGCATGCCTGCACGCATTGCTGATGAGGTTGTCAAGGACGCTTCGCAATTCTCGTGAATCACCAAGCACTATTGCGGACGAAGATTCGATGTCGATCGTGATCTCAGGGTGTCGTATCTGGTGAGCGTTCACTGAAGCTTTAAGAAGGGGTTCAAGGTCAATGTATTCAGATTGCGCAAGTTCATGGGCATCGACTTTCGCGAGCACGAGGAGGTCTTGAACCAAGGCATCTAAGCGTTCAAGTTCGCCCAGTGCGAGAGTCTGGTCAGAGTCTTCACTGAATTCAAGAAGTACACGCAGCGTCGCTAATGGATTCCTTAATTCATGACCCGCATCAGCGATGAATTGCTGAGTTGCTTGAGACTGATCATGAATTCTCCTCAACAAATCGTTCAAGGTAATACCTAGGCGTTCAACCTCATCGCGTGTGTGTTGAACTTCCAACTCGCCATCTTGGGTTCCCGACATACCTTCTGCCTGTTTGCGCAAATATTCAACAGAGCCTAAGGCTCGATTCAGGGCAGCTCGCACGGAAAATGCAACACCAATGAGTACTAGTGGCAGGCCGATAAGGAAGAAAATAATGAAGTTGCGCTGAAGTATGTGCACGGTTGCGGTACTCGTGGCCGCACAGATTTTTGCTGGTTGACCATCGATGGTGACCTTCGAAGATGTTGCAAGAAACTGTTGTGGCCCTCTTCCAAAATCAAGGGAAATCTCGCTCACGACACCATCAGTTGGTGTTGGGCTCAGGCAAATGTTGCGATTGACTGCTATGCCTGGCGTCTCTGCGAGTACGTCACCTTGAGAACTGCGGACCTGCATATAGACCGGTCGTGATGCCTCGACTGCTTCTAGTTCCGGAAGTTTCGTGCTTTTTGAACCGCTTTCAAGGATTTGGGCTTGTGTGTCTGCGACTTGCGAGGTCATGAGGTCAGAAAGGGAACTGATGGCGACTTTGGTAGTCAAAATGTAAGAGGCGACGCCTAGTGCAATGCCAAAAATCAAGATCGCGAGAACTGTGGATGACATGGCTCGGCCACGCATCGAAGTTGGGTGCAATTTCACGATGGTGCTGATCCCACAAGCTGGTAGCCAACACCTCTGATGGTCTTTATTAAGGGCATGCCGATTTTCTTGCGAACCTGGACAACGCATACTTCAACAGCATTGGGGTCAAGGCTGGGTTCGTCCCACACTTCGTCAAGAAGTTCCTGCTTACTCACTACGCGGTTAGGACGTTCTGCCAAATATTCAAGCAGCGCATACTCGCGGCGTGTGAGGTTGATTTCAACGTCATTAACCGTGCAGAGATGTTTGCTCGGCTCTAGTTTGAGTTCACCAACATCCAAGATTGGTGATGAATCGTGATTTCGACGGAGCAGCACCTTCATTCGGGCTAGAAGCACAACAGTGCTGAATGGTTTCGTGACGTAGTCGTCAGCCCCGAGCTCGAGCGCATCAGCTTCGTCATATTCGCCATCTTTCGCTGTCAGCATCAAAATCGGAGTATGGATGTTTGCGGCTCTCAGGCTTTCAGTTACCCGGTAGCCGGAAAGTCCAGGCAGCATGAGATCTAGGAGGATGAGATCGAATCCACCGGCTTTGGCAAGTTTCAAGGCGGTGTTGCCATCATGGGCAACAGTGATGTCGTATCCGCGCTTCACTAGGCCTTGGCGGAGGGCTTCAGCAAGTCGAACTTCATCATCGGCAATGAGAACCCGCGGGGTATTTCGCACAATGACACCTCCACTTCCTTGTAACTGCAATCGTAATGGTCGATTTCATTTCTGAGCGATCCCTCAGGAGCACTTCATCAGATGACGCCTGAGTGTTGGCTGAGCATAAATGTGTATTTGTGACTAAAGCCTGTCTAATCAATAGATGGCTTCACCTCTACGACCTCGCTCAGTTAT
>CANFTO010000005.1 GCA_947449945.1 Actinomycetota bacterium
GTCGCATGCTGCTTCGCGGCTATGGAGCTGAACTCATTTTGACCCCCGGCCCAGAAGGTATGGGTGGAGCAATTGCAAAGGCCAAGGAACTCGCGGACTCAGATCCCAAGTACTTCATGCCGCAACAGTTTGAAAACCCAGCGAACCCAGCGATACACCGTGCAACAACTGCGGAAGAAATCTGGAACGACACTGACGGCAAGGTCGACATTGTTATTGCAGGTGTGGGAACAGGAGGCACCATCACGGGTATCGGTCAGGTGCTCAAGGAGCGCAACCCGAAGATTCAGGTCATCGCTGTTGAGCCAGCGGCTTCCCCGGTCCTATCGGGCGGAGCAAAGGGGCCTCACCCTCTTCAAGGCATCGGTGCAGGGTTTGTACCTGGCGTGCTCGATACCCAGGTTTATGACGAAGTCGTTACCGTCGAAGCTGACGCCGCAATGAAGACGGCTCGTCGCGCTGCTACTGAAGAGGGACTACTCGTGGGTATTTCTTCAGGAGCGGCACTGTGGGCAGCGGCTCAGGTTGCTCAGCGTCCAGAAAATGCCGGCAAGTTGATCGTGGTCATCGTGCCTTCCTTCGGTGAGCGCTACCTTTCGACCGCCCTTTTTGCTGGTCTTGGCGATTAACTGACACACTGGTCCTATGTCTTTCCTTCCCCAAGGACTGGTGTCGTTTTTGGCGCAAGCCAAGGAAGACGTCGAATCCGTACTCGAGCGTGACCCCGCTGCAAGGTCAGCGGTTGAGGTCGCATTGCTCTATCCAGGAGTGCACGCCATCTGGGCGCACCGCCTGAGCAATTCACTGTGGAAGCAGGGTTCGTATCTTCCAGCACGAGCGGTTTCACAAATTGCCCGTGCAGTAACTGGCGTAGAGATTCACCCTGCAGCCACGATCGGTCCACGAGTATTTATTGATCACGGCGCTGGCGTTGTCATCGGTGAGACGTCCGTCGTTGGTGCAGACGTCACGATTTATCACGGCGTGACTCTTGGCGGCACGAGCTTGAATCATGGGAAGCGTCACCCCACCGTTGGTGATCGAGTAACTATCGGCGCTGGAGCGAAGGTACTGGGCGACATCAATGTCGGTGCTGATTCACGAATCGGTGCCAATGCAGTGCTTGTGCGTTCAGTTGATCCAGATTCAGTTGTGGTTGGAGTCCCCGGTCAAGTGGTGGCGCGTGCCGGCGTGCACACTGCCCAGCCAAAGCACGATGCACAGGATCGCAATGCACCAGATCCTGTCGGCAATGCTGTGCAAGAGCTCCTTGCTCGAGTTGAAGCGTTGGAGACCGAAGTCACCGGGCATGTTTCACCAGAGGGTGTTTATCGTCCAGTTGATGGCGTTTGGGAGTCCACGGACTTTTCAATTTGATGTGGTTGTGGTTCCTCAACCACTTTGTGCACTGCAGCAATGCGCTTAAAGACTGCAAACATTGGTAGTCCAAGAAAGACCAAGATCGCGCCGGCAATGAAGAATGTGGCTGAGTAACTGAAGTTTGCGGCGATGATGCCACCAACGGCAGGTCCAAGTTGAGCCGATAAAGCCTGCACGCTTTGGTACAGACCGAACATTGAACTGAGCGCGGCTGCGGTCACAACGGTTGGTAGCAAAGTCACCGCGCTCGTGGTGAGGAATCCACCAAAGAGTGACATCACAATGGCAAGCACCGAAAGCGCGATAACGGAGTTAACAAAGCCCATTGGAATGAGGAATACCGCTACGCCGATTGCAGCGATGAGTAGTACTCGTTGAAGGCCAATTCTGCCAATGACGCGACCTGCAAATACAGAGGCAATAGCGCCTGCGGCTGAGATGCCGAAGAACAACCAGCCAATAACAGCTGTGGCATTGCTCTTATCTGGAAGAAGTTCAACAACGTACGGCGGAAGAATCGGTTGCACCATTGGCGCAGCAAAACTCAACAACAAAACTAAAATGAGTGCGCCCCATACAAGTGGAGACCTCAGCACGGTACGCATGCTTGGTTTTGTGGCTGAGCCCTTTGCGGCAAGTGCCCGCTTTGGTTCTTTAATCATGAAGACCGTTACTGCAGCGCCTGAGAACATCAGCGCGCCTGCTACGAAGAACGTGGTTTCGTAACCCCAAGCAGCGATAAAACCAGCTGCAACTACGGGGCCAAGTGCAATGCCACCTAACGTCGCGCCTTGGAATTGTCCTAGTGCTTTAGGAAGTTTCGATGCAGGTGTGCCTGCGGCGATCAGTGCCATGGCAGCTGCGGGCGCGCCGGCCATGATTCCGATGAAGCATCGAATGGCCAGAATTTGCCAGATAGCCGTTGCAAAGCCGAAAAGCACCAAGCCAATAGCCCCTCCCATGCAGGCACGGATGAGCATTGGCTTGCGGCCGTACTTGTCGCCGAGGATGCCCCAAATGGGGCCGGAGATGAATGACCCGACGCCACCCAACCCAGTGGCGATGCCAGCCCACATGGCCGCATCTGGCCCGCTCACGGTGGGGTCGATTTGTTGAATGTAGAGAGGAAGAAAGGGGATAGTGAAGGAGAAGGTGATGCAGAGCAAGAACACTGCGAGCATCGCGGCGTAGTTATTGCGTTGCCAGCCTGGGGCGCCTTCGTCTTCCACCGTGCCACCTTCCTGCAGTCGAATCGACTGCGATAAACCGGAACTTAGTGGACATTTGTGTGGGGCGGAGGCGTATCGAAAGGTTTTCGAGAACTTTTTGGCATTGAGGATTCATTAAGCAAAAAGTTCAGCCATAGGCTTTGGCTATGGCTTCTATCACCGTGGTGCAGCTGCGCGCTTTCGTTGCTATTGCCGCTACCCAGCACTTTGGTGATGCTGCAGCGATGATCGGTGTATCGCAGCCGACACTGAGTCAGGCGCTCTCCACACTTGAGGCCAATCTTGATGTGCAGCTCGTGGAGCGCAATCCTCGACAGGTCCTCGTCACAGCAGCGGGCTTAAAGTTGTTGCCGTTTGCTCAGCAAGCAGTGGCTGCTGTGGATGCTGTTGTGGAGGCTGCTGAGCCTGCACGTTGGCTTTCCGGCCCTATGCGTCTTGGTGTGATTCCAACGATCGCTCCTTATGTATTGCCTTCGGTGTTGCGCACGATTAAGCGGGAAGCACCTGATCTTGAACTTTCAGTTCACGAGGATCAAACCTGGCGCCTCATTGATGCACTGAAGCGTGGTGAAATTGATGTTGCGATTTTGGCCTTGCCCACGAGTGAAACTGGGCTGTTGGAGATCCCGATGTATGTCGAGGATTTCGTATTAGCGCTTCCAGCAAAGAGCGAGCTCGCTGGCCGAGTCGATGTTGACCCAACCACTTTGCAAGATCTGCATCTCTTACTTCTCGATGAAGGCCACTGCCTGCGCGACCAAGCATTAGACGTGTGCCGCCAAGCGGGTGCAAATAATGCAGGCAGTGATCCAGCGCGTGCTTCATCTTTAGCAACAATCGTGCAGTTAGTTTCGGCAGGTTTGGGTGCAACGTTGCTGCCAGCCACAGCTGTCACCGTTGAGGCAAGAGGTGCGGCCTTAGGTATCGCGCACTTCAAAGCTCCAGCGCCAGGTCGCACCATCGGGTTGGTGTACCGCGCTTCGACGAGGAGAGTTGAGGAGTTGGAAGATTTCGCGGAAATCCTTCGACGTGCGGTGATTAAGGGGAAACTTGCAGCCCGGCCACTCTGGCAATCTGCATCCTGACGGTAAGGCAAGGGCCATTTCCCCAGACTTTTTGGTGATTCAGGCGCATACTCAACTTGTGAGTTCTTCGAGGGGGAGCATTATGGACACGACAAGGCATGCAGGGAAAATCGCCATCGTTACTGGGGCTGCAAGTGGCATTGGTAAAGCAACCGCAATCCGCTTAGCGGCAGAAGGTGCTCAAGTGTTTGCCGGTGATGTCAACGTAGAGGGACTCGCCTTAACAGCAAGTGAAATTACTTCCGCGGGAGGCGCTTGTACGGCAATAAAATGTGATGTTACTCAGCAGTCCGACATCGATGCGCTCGTTGCGCAAGTGGGATCACGCATTGACATTTTAGCCAACGTTGCCGGAATCATGGATCACTTTCTTCCTCTCGGTGAAGTTGATGATGCAACCTGGGATGAAGTATTTGATGTCAATCTCAAAGGAGTGATGCGATTAACGCGCGCTGTCATCCCTGTGATGGAAGCCGCGGGTAAAGGCTCAATCGTGACCGTCGTTTCCAAGGCTGCAATGGGAGCAGGAGCTGCGGGTGTTGCCTACACATCAAGTAAGCATGCGGTTGCCGGGCTAGTGAAAAGCGTTGCGTATTTCTATGGTGCAAAAGGCATTCGCTCAAATGGTGTCTTGCCAGGTGCAGTGAATACCAATATTGGGGTTTCGTCGACCCCGAAGGCTCCATGGGCGATGGAGCGAGCGATGCTCTCGATGGCATCGATGCAACCTCCTGCCGAACCCGATCAAATTGCCACGGCAATTTCCTGGTTGGCAAGTGATGAAGCATCAAATGTGAATGGTTCATTGCTGCTCGATGACAATGGTTGGGCTACAGCATAGGAAAACAATGTGATCGGTCATTGCTTGATCAAGTGCTTCATCTTGCAGTGAATTCCTGCTTTTCTTTGCGGTGTGCCGTTAAGGCACTCGATGCAGCGACCGGCATCGATCTACGCAAGATTGGTGAGTAGCGGCGGGCCCACAACCCCTCGAGGGCCCCATTCCCGCTCATTGATGGCCGTGTGCGGTGATCCGCACACGGCCCTTGTGTTGTTTGGGAGATACTTTCTCCATGGATGGGCATCATCACAGTCACGCAAGTGGCGATCCGCTCACCTCGAGGCAATTGCGCGAACGCTTGATGTTGGCGCTTGGTATTTCTTTCGTGGTGCTCATCGTTTCTGTGGTCGGCGCGATTATTTCTCGATCGCTTGCGCTCTTAGCTGATGCGGGTCACATTCTCACCGATCTCACTGGGCTATTAATTTCGTTACTTGCACTGACACTTGCTGCACGTCCGGCTACTAATCACCGGACCTTTGGGCTTCAGCGCTTAGAGATTCTGGCTGCTGCGGCTAATGCGGTGTTGCTGTTCGTCATCGCTGGCTTTATCGGTTATGAGGCATGGCATCGGTGGCAAGACCCAACCGCCGTTGATAGTCCGTTAATGCTTGCCTTTGCCGTTGTTGGATTAATCGCGAATCTCATTGGTATGCGTCTACTTCAAGCAGGTGCACAACAGAGCCTCAATCTTAAAGGCGCTTACTTGGAGATGCTCGGTGATCTTCTTGGATCAGTCGCTGTGATCATCGCTGCCATTGGCATTTGGTTGACAGGATGGGAGCGCTTAGATCCACTGGTATCGGTCGTGGTCGTTGTCATGATCCTGCCTCGAGCTTGGCTGTTACTTCGCGAAGCACTGTCGATCTTGTTGGAAACAACGCCAAAGTCCATCAACTTGGACGAAGTACGCGAGCACCTGCTTTCTCAGGTTGATGTGGTGGACGTTCACGACATGCATGCGTGGACCATCACCTCAGGATTAGAGGTCTTGAGTGCCCATGTGGTGGTGCGCTCAGATGAACCTCGATGTGACACCGGAGCCGTATTGAAGGAACTTCAAGAATGCCTGCTCGGGCATTTCAATATTGCCCATTCAACCCTGCAAATTGAGCCCGAAGGCTTCGATCATGCACAGGCACCGCTGCATCGTTAGGTCCAAAGCCTCACCGGTATTGTGATCAGTTCAGGTGCCACAGTTAGTGGAGGTCATGGTGGGAAGCGAAATCGATCGCTCTCGGGTGACCTATTCCCCAAAGGTCTTCATTCCCCTCACAACCCTGTGTCGAGATCGCTGTGGGTACTGCACCTTTGCTCAATCACCCGCGCATGTTGCGCCGTATCTCACCCTTGACGAAGTCGTTGCGATTGCCCGAGCCGGAGCTGAAGTTGGCTGCCATGAGGCCCTTTTTACGCTGGGCGAAGCGCCTGAAGATCGCTACCCGGTAGCTCGCCAGTGGCTTGATGATCACGGATACGCCTCAACGGTGGATTACCTCGTCGCTGCTTGCCAAGCGGTGTTAGATGAAACTGGATTGCTGCCTCATGCCAATGCTGGCGCGATTAGTAAAGAGGAGTTACTCAAGCTACGCGCGGTAGCGCCAAGCCAAGGCATGATGATTGAAACCTTGCGTGATGATTTACCTGCCCACCGTGGTGCACCAGATAAAACGCCGGAACGTCGCCTTGCCACGCTCGAAGCAGCCGGTGAATTAAAGATTCCTTTCACTACGGGCATCTTGGTTGGCATCGGCGAAACCCGCGAAGATCGCATCGCTGCATTAGAAGCCATTGCCGCATCCCATGCTCGTCATGGTCATGTGCAAGAAGTCATCGTTCAAAACTTCATGCCAAAGCCTGACACCGTGATGCGTTTAGCTCCAGCGTGTAGCGAAGAGGATCACTTAGATGCCATCAAATTGGCATGCATGATTTTGCCTCCGGACGTGCATGTACAAGCACCGCCGAATTTGGTGGACGATGCGGCACGACTCTTAGGTGCAGGCATTGATGATTTTGGTGGAATTTCACCCATCACTGCTGATCATGTGAATCCAGAACGCCCTTGGCCGCATATTGAAGATCTTCGTACGGTTGTCGAAGCAAGTGGCCAGTCCCTCGTTCCTCGTCTGACTGTTCACCCTTCATATGTAATGAATGCACATGAGTGGATTGATGAACGTCTTCATTTTGCGGTGATGGATCGCAGTGACGCTGAAGGCTTGGCACGCGATGATCGTGGCGCGATGTTCCCCGAGCGATACGAAGCGGCAAAGAATGTTGGTACCGGGCCAGAAGTGATTCAAATTGGTCGTCGATCAACAGCCTGGTATTCCGGATCGGATCAGATCCCAGAGATGCTCGTTTCCGGCGCCGAGGTTGTCAATGTTGGTGGTGAAGTCGGCGAGGTCTTAGCTGGCGTTCGTGCTGGGCAAGAGTTAGGCGAAGAAGAACTTGTCATACTCTTTGGTGCGCGTGGCAAAGGAGTGCTGGCCGTTGCTTCATTAGCGAACGAACTACGTCAGCAGGTCAATGGCGACGTTGTGACGTTCGTACGTAACCGCAATATCAACTACACGAATGTCTGCACATTTAAATGTAAGTTCTGCGCATTTTCAAAAGGTCCAGCAACTTTAAATCTTCGAGGTGAACCGTACTTACTCACTGGCAGTGATGTCGCAGTTCGTGCTGTTGAAGCTGTTGAACTTGGTGCAACAGAAGTGTGTTTGCAAGGCGGAATTCATCCTGACTTCAACGGTCAGTCGTATCTGGACATTCTCGCCGAAGTGAAGGCTGCTGCTCCTTCCCTGCACATTCATGCGTTCTCAGCGCTAGAAGTGTGGGAGGGTGCCAATCGTCTTGGAATTCCATTACGCGATTTCCTGATTACATTGCGTGAGGCTGGGCTTCGTTCACTACCAGGAACCGCTGCAGAAATTCTTGACGATGAAATCCGCAATGTGATCTGCGCCGATAAAGTGAATACCGAGCAGTGGCTTGAAGTGCATGAAACGGCACATGAGGTTGGCTTGAAATCAAACGTCACCATCATGTTCGGCACGATCGAACAGCCTGTCCACTGGGCGCGTCATCTTCTTCGTACTCGCGAGGTGCAGGCCCGCACAGGTGGTTTCACTGAATTTGTTCCGCTGCCATTTGTGCATATGGCTGCTCCTATCTATTTGAAAAAGGGTGCACGACGAGGTCCAACCTGGCGTGAAACGGTGCTGATGCACGCGGTTGGACGCATTGCGTATCACGGCTCGATTGACAATATTCAAGCCTCCTGGGTAAAACTCGGCGTCAGCGGAGCGCAACAGTTACTTCGTGCCGGAGTTAATGACCTCGGTGGCACATTGATGGATGAAAATATTTCGCGTGCTGCGGGTGCCACTCATGGTCAGGGCATCACCGTCGAGGAGTTCGCACAGATCACAGATCCAATCGGTCGCACCTTGCAAGAGCGCACAACCCTCTACTCGCCAATTGCTGCATCCATTCAGGTTTAGCGTGTCCGAAATAGAAATTCCTAATCGCAAATACTTTCGCACCCCTGCAACAGCTCCTGGGCCTTCTGGCCCGCAGATGCTGCCGGCTTTTGGCGCTATTCGCCGTGACCCATTGGCCTATCTGAACAAGATCTGGCGCTCCTATGGCGACGTTGTGCAGTTCCCGATCCCGACCCCACCAAGTTATTTCGTCAGTCATCCTGATGCAGTCAAGCGAATTCTCGTTGATCGCCCTCGTGATTACAGCAAGGCAACCATTCAATACAAAGCGTTGTCACTGGTCACAGGAGATGGCTTGCTCACCGCTGAAAATCCACCTTGGAAAGAACATCGTTTGATGTTGCAGCCGGCCTTTCACCCACGCCAGCTTGAGCCATTAGTGGGGCAAGTGGACCAAGGAGCTGCAGCCTTGCTCAAAGAGTGGGAAAGGGCTAGTACAGGAGAAAGCGTCGATATAGAGCGAGCGATGCTTCGTGCGGCACTGGAAACCGTTGGTCATGCTCTCTTTAGTCAAGACTTGTCCGGTGATGCCGTAGAGCTCACTGATGCAACCTTGGATGCGCTTGAAGTTGTGGTTGCCAGGGCTCGTGTACCGATATCACCACCTGCATGGTTCCCGACGCCTGCGAATCGAACCCTCAAGCGAGCCAATGCGATTCTTGATGGTGCTGTTGCTCGATTGATTGCTGCACGTCAGCAGGGGAGCGCATCGTCGACGCCAGATGTGTTGGATCTGCTCATCGCAGCTCGTGATTCTTCGGGTGCGCCATTAAGTGCGAAGGAAATTCGCGACGAGATAGTGACGTTTATTGTTGCCGGGCACGAAACTGTTGCTGCGGCTCTTACATGGTGTTGGGCACTGCTGGCCGCGTCTCCACAAATCCAGCAACAAGTGCAACTCGAAGTTGATTCGGTATTAACCAGCGAGCATTTGATGCTGAGTGATCTTGCACGGCTACCCTTCACTCGTGCATGTGTTGATGAGGCTCTTCGCATGTATCCACCGGCTTGGTTGATCACTCGTAAGGCACTTGCTGACGATGAACTGGCAGGGGCGAAGATTCCAGCGGGTGCGTTAGTCATCATGAGTCCGTGGATCGTGCATCGTCATCCGGATTTTTGGGTTGATCCGGATTCCTTTGTGCCGCAACGTTTTCTCGATGGGTCAGTCACACGACATGCGTTTATCCCGTTCGGAAATGGCCTGCGCTTGTGTATTGGTCGAGACTTCGCATACGCAGAAGCCGTCGCCCTCGTCGCTCGAATCGCTTCACGGTTTACCTTGAGCTACCCGGAAGGAAAATCCATCCCGGCTGCGAATCCGAGCGTCACAATGCGACCGATAGGCGGTCTCAACCTCCTGGTTGAATCTCGGATTCGTTAACCCCGATGAGTGATGTAGTTGACGAGAGCAGCACGCTCGCTTTCCAACTGATCAAGGCGGGCTTTCACCAGATCGCCAATACTTACGATCCCGCAGAGCTGAAAATCTTCATCGATAATCGGTAGGTGTCTTATGCGTTGAGTCGTCATGATTTCCATTGCATGGTTCACGGAATCATGCTCAGTCATCATGGTCACCGGCGCACTCATGATCATTGAGACGTGCACTTCATGGATATTGCGCGATCGAGCCAGCGCGTGCGCGACATCGCGTTCGGTAGCCAGCCCGAGCACCCGTTCTCGATCGTCGGAAACGACTACGGCGCCAATCTGGTTTTCAGATAACACGCTAGCCAGACCAAAAACCGTGGCATCTGGATGAATAGTGATGACGTGTGTTCCTTTATGAGCGAGTACCTGTGTCAGTTGCATGATGCTCCGATCCTCGTAGGGATGAGTTCATGCTTGCGTGTTGTGGGTTGGTAGTCAGGGCTTCAATCGGTCTAGGACCGGTCCGTGAAGAATTCCGTTCGTGGCAACAAGGCAGCCACCCTCGAGAGCTGGCCCACCGTCGAATGCCGTGGCCTTTCCTCCGGCTTCCGTAATTATTGGAATGAGTGCTGCCATGTCCCAAGCGCCAAGCTCTGGTTCAGCAGATACATCGATTGCGCCTTCAGCCACCAACATGTGAGACCAAAAATCCCCATAGGCACGTTGACGCCACGTTGTTGAATTCAATCGTTCTAGGCCGATAAGTGCTCCACGTTCTTTCCAGCCGATTGCATCGGAGTATGAGAAAGATGCGTCTTCAATATTTGCAACAGCACTGACAGAGATCGCCTTTGCGGATGAGCCAAGAGCAGTTGTCCAAGCGCCATCTCCAGTGGCTGCCCACCACCGCCGTGCTAGTGCAGGCGCGCTCACAACTCCAAGCACAGGGATTGCATCAATAGTTAACGCAATGAGTGTTGACCACACAGGTACGCCGCGAACGTAGTTCTTGGTGCCATCGATGGGGTCGATGATCCAGCGGCGAGTGCTTGTTTCAGCAGACGCACCGAACTCCTCGCCGAGAATGTCGTCGAGTGGTCGTTGCTCAGCGAGGACAGCCCGAAGCGCTTGCTCGGCAGCTCGATCGGCCTCGGTGACTGGGGTCAGATCCGGCTTGCTTTCAATTGTTAATGAGCTTGATTGGTAATGCTGCATCGTGATCACATCAGCCAGATCGGCCATGCTGAGCGCTAGTTCCAGATCGGCATTCAAAGTCTTCGACACAAGGTGCAATCTAGTCCGTCACGATAAAGGGTCTCGTAGGCTGCTGAGTTATGTCGCAACTGGTAACTCTCGGTGGTATTCCGCTCCATCCGCTCGTGGTCCATGCGGTGGTGGTACTTGTGCCACTGACTGCTCTGGGTGCGGTACTGATGGCAGTTATGCCGAAGTTCTCACGACGCTTTGGCCCGCTGGTTGCGCTTGGCGCGCTCGTGAGCATTGGAAGTGCGGTTCTCGCGAAGGAAGCCGGCGAGCAACTCGCGCGAGTCAAGCCAGTAACGGCCGATCATCTGCGGTGGGGAGATCAGGCTCCCTTGTGGGTGGGCCTTTTCGGTTTGGTGGTCATCGTGTTTTGGTTCTTTGATCGCGGTATTCCAGCGAATCGACCACGCCCTTTGTGGCTGCGAATTTTGGCAATTGTTGTGGTGCTGCTGTCACTTGTTGCAACTGTGTTTGTTCTAGGAGCGGGTCACAGTGGCGCCGAGGCAGTATGGGCAGCCTTGATCAAGTAAGAAATGCACCGCTCACTGTTGCGCAGGCAGAGCCTCTTCACTAATGGGTTGAGTTGGCTGAGCAAGCAGGCGTCGTAGTGAAAGTAAGCGCTCGCGAATCTGCACGGGTTGGGTTTCAATCCATATGTTTAATCCGCAATCTGGTTCGTCATGCGAGCATGAACGAGGGCAGTGCTCAATGCCTGCTTCTAATTCAGGAAACGCATGAATCATTTGTTCTGCTTTGACATGGGCAAGACCAAAGGAACGAATGCCTGGCGTATCAATGATCCAACCCCCAGTTGGGAGCTCAAGTGCGACTGCGCTTGTTGAGGTGTGACGACCTTTGCCTGTTACAACATTGACGTGACCGGTGCTGCGCACTGACCCAGGCACAATCGCATTGACCAATGTTGATTTACCCACGCCAGAGTGGCCAAGCACCACTGTGACTTGATTGCGTAGGGCTTCAAGCAGCTCTGTTGGTGGAACCCGATTGTTGATGGTGAATACCGGGAGATCGAGTGGCCCATACATCGCCAGCAATGCATCGGCACTTGCAAGGTCAGTTTTGGTTATCACCAGCATGGGTTGGATGCCTTCATCGAATGCAGCGACCAGGGCACGATCAATTAACCCGTACGAAGGTTCAGGATCCGCAGTTGCCGTGACGATTGCGAGTTGGTTCGCATTCGAAACCACGATGCGTTCGACTGGATCAACGTCGTCAGCTGTGCGACGAAGGGTTGAGGTGCGTTCTTTGCGACGAACGATGCGAGCGAGATCGTCGGTGCCAGAAGTATCTGCGCCAGTGAGGTCAACAAGATCGCCGACCACAATGCCTTTTCGGCCAAGTTCACGCGCTTTAATCGCATAAATCTGTTTGCCGTTTGCTCGTTCACTTTCGGTATCAAGTGCAACTGTGAAGCGTCCGCGATCAACAGCGATGACCATGCCGCCTTCAGCGTCAGTGTGAGCTGGCCGGTCTTTGGTGCGAGGGCGTGACTTCGTGCGACTTGGACGAATGCGAACATCGTCTTCATCCCAGCGCTCATGGGTTTTCTTACTGGTCACGGATTTGTTGATCCAGCAACAAGTGATTCCCAGCGAGCAGCAAAGCCGGGCAAGGTTTTAGACGTGGTGTCGATGTTCTCTACTTCGACACCAGAAACTCTTAGGCCAATCACTGCACCAGCGGTCGCCATGCGGTGATCGTGGTAGGTCGAGAAGTTTCCTGCGTGCAACATGCTTGGACGCACAATGATGCCGTCGTCAGTTTCGGTTGCATCGCCACCTAGATGATTAATCTCGTGCACGAGTGCGGCTAAACGATCTGTTTCGTGGCCTCGCAGATGGCCAATGCCTCTAAAGCGCGATTCCGTGGCGGCCAGGCTGGCAATTGCGGCCAAGGTCGGCGTGAGTTCGCCGACATCGCGAAGATCGGCATCAATTCCGCGAATGTCGCCGTGCATTGCACATGTCAGCCCATGTGAATCTAATGAAATTGATGCACCCATTGCGGCAAGGAGATCACGCAGGGCGTCGCCAGCTTGAGTGGTATGTGATGGCCAATCAGGAATGGTGACTTCGCCAGCGGTGACCATCGCTGCGGCAAGGAATGGAGCTGCATTTGAAAGATCAGGTTCAATGGTGCGGTCAACGGGCGAAATGCGTTGCGGTGAAACGTGCCAGGTCGCTGCATCTGGTGTGTTGACGACAACTCCGTGCTCCGCGAGCATCGCTATCGTCATATCGATGTGGGGCTGACTTGGCACTGGGGCACCAACATGGCGAATAGTTAATCCATTGGTAAATCGCGCAGCTGTCAGCAGGAGAGCGGAAACAAATTGGCTTGATGCAGATGCATCAATGATGATCTCTCCGCCATCCACTGCGCCGGTGCCGTGAACAGTGAATGGCAAGGTCTTCTCGCCATCAACCGCCACTCCCAAGGCTCGCAATGCATCAAGGGTGGTGGCCATTGGGCGCACACGAGCGCCTTCATCACCATCAAACGCGATATCGCCTACGGCAAGCGCGGCGACGGGTGGCACAAAGCGCATCACCGTGCCGGCCAGGCCAACATCGATGGATGCAGGTCCAAGCAATGGTCCTGGAGCGACGTTGACGTTGACGTTGCCAACAGAGGATGAGTCGCTAACCTGGAGATTAATCCCAAGGTTGCGCAGGGCGCCGGCCATGAGTCGGGTGTCTCGGGCATCAAGTGCTTGATAGATGGTGCTGGCACCATCCGCCAGCGCGGCAAGAATGAGAGCACGATTCGTTGCTGATTTCGATCCCGGGACCCGCACGGTGGCATGAATAGGTTCTAGGGCTCTCGGGGCAGCCCAATGCGCTTGCGGTGAAGGTGACATCAACGCAAGGGTAGTGCTCATGTGTGGTCGGTATGTAGCAGCGCAGGACCCAGCGGCATTGGTCGCGGAATTTGAGGCCGTGGCGGTGCCCGAGCAACTCTTGGAGCCCGATTTCAACGTGGCACCAAGTAAGCCGGTGTACATCGTGGTCGATAAGCGGGTGGCCGATGAGCCCCCAGTGCGCTCGCTCGAGGTAGCTACGTGGGGCTTGGTGCCTTCTTGGGCGAAAGACACATCCATCGCAGCCAAACTCACCAATGCCAGATCCGAGACCGTGGCTGAGAAGCCCTCCTTTCGTAAAGCCTTTGCCTCCCAGCGTTGCCTGGTTCCCGCTGATGGCTATTACGAGTGGTACGCCGCTCAGGCAACCACGGTCTCGGGGCGTCCTGCCAAGTTGCCGTTTTATATACATGCCCTTGATACCAGCACCCTGGCCATGGCAGGGCTCTATGAGTGGTGGAAGCGACCTGACGGAACCTGGTTGCTTACCTGCTGCGTACTGACCACGGCTGCCAATGACGACCTCATGCGTATCCATGACCGGATGCCAGTGATGGTGCCCAAGGATCGATGGAACTGGTGGCTTGATGGTCGATCGAAGGTAGAGGTCGAGCCACTGCTGGATCCCGCGCTCGTGCCGCTGGAGGCGTATCCGGTTTCCATTGCCGTGAACAATGCTCGAAATAACGGACCGCAGCTGCGGGAGCCTAAAGAAGCTCACTAGGGAATATCCCTGAGTCGTGATGTGTTTGAACTGACGTGATTCACACCATGAACGTCATCGCTCTGGACCCCAGTGTCGTAGGCTCATCGGTGATGTCAACAGAAACCAAAGAAGCTACCGCGGAGCGCTTTGAGCGCGATGTCGCGCCGTTCTTTGATTCGCTGTATGGGGCTGCCTTGCGTATGACTCGCAACCCGACAGATGCAGAAGATCTTGTTCAAGAAGCAACGTTGAAAGCTTTTGCCGCCTTTGATTCATTTAGCGAAGGCACGAATCTCAAAGCATGGTTGTTCCGCATTCTGACGAATACCTACATCAATCAGTACCGCAAGAAGCAGCGTGCGCCATTACAAACAAGTGCTGACGAACTGACTGACAGCCAGCTCAATGATGTTGGTGAGCATCTTGGAATGCGTTCGGCCGAAGCTGAAGCGATGGCTCGTCTGGCCGACGGTGAAATTGTCGATGCATTGGCTGCGCTTCCCGAAGATTTCAGAATGGCCGTGTATCTCGTTGATGTTGAAGGCTTTTCGTATAAAGAAGCAGCAGAGATCATGGAAACGCCAGTTGGCACAGTGATGTCACGCTTGAGTCGCGGCCGCAAGCAATTGCGCGAACTACTTCGGGATTACGCTGCTGAGCGCGGCTTCATCGCATCGGAGGTGAAGTCATGAGTTGCGGCAATCATCACGATGTTCCTTGCGTGCAAATTCATTCCTGGATGTGGATCTATCTCGACAATGAACTTGAGCAAGATAGTGCACATTTAGTTGGACATCACCTTGAAGAATGCCCACCATGTGCCGATCAGTTCACCGCTGAGCGCATCATTCAAACCAGGATTCGTCAGTGCAGCGAAACGGTGCAGACACCCGAGGGTCTGCGCACGAGAATCTTCACTCAGATCCAGCAAACCATCACCGAGTAGTGATTCGGCGATAACACGTCCCGGGTCACTGCGCTGGATACGGGATTCAGTGCTTTTTACCCCGTACTCTCAATTCTGTGGGAACCATTGTCGAACTCGCGCAAGAGCGCACCGACCTTCAGCCAGAAGAAATTGACCGTCTGCTGCGAGTAATCGAAGCGTGGAATCTGATTGCAGATCTTTCGTTAAGCGATCTCGTGCTGTGGCTTCCAACCTGGAATGACGGCGGTGTCATCGCTGCCGCACTTGTGCGGCCTACGACTGCCTCCACAACAGTGGAAGAAGACCTTGTTGGTCGCTTTGTTCCCAAAGGCAAGCTGCCGGAAATTGATCAAGCGCTGCATTTTGGGCGTCCGGTAGGCAACGCATTCCCGATTCGTTCGTCCAGTGAATCAGACGGGCGAGTGATTGGCATCGTGGTGCGGTCGACCTCGGAAACTTCACGTGTTGCCGGTCACCTTGAAGAGGTGTATCTCAGCGTTGCTGAAGATCTTCTTCATATGTTGGTGGCTGGTGGTTTTCCGCCACCTGAGTTTGTTGGTGAACGTGGTGATGCGCCGCGAGTTGGCGACGGACTTGTGCGCCTTGATAGCGAAGGCATCGTTACGTATGCCAGCCCTAATGCCATGAGTGTGTTGCGTCGGCTTGGCCTAGCAACCGAACTCATCGGCGCAGATCTGGGCTCACTTCTTGTTCGTTTGTCTCATCGACATGGACCAATGGATCACAACGTTGCGCTTATTGCCGGAGGCAAAGTCGCGGGCCAGGTTGAAGTTGAAAATGCTCGTGCAGTGGCATTCGTGCATGGAATTCCACTAGTTGCACCGGGTCGTGAACAAGGCGCACTGATCTTGATTCGCGATGTGACGGATGTGCGTCGCCGTGAGCGTGCCCTTATTTCGGCAGATGCAACGATTCGCGAGATTCACCATCGTGTCAAGAACAACCTTCAAACAGTGGCTGCGCTATTGCGCATGCAAGCACGCCGCGCGGAAAGTGATGAAACGCGAATTGCCTTAGGTGAAGCTGAACTACGTGTTGCGGCTATCGCAGTGGTGCACGAAACCTTGGCTCGCCAGGTTGATGAAACAGTTGATTTTGACGAAGTAGCGGATCGGATCATCGCTCTGGTGCGTGATCTGGCTCCAGCGCTTGGTGGTGAAGGTGAACATCGCATTGAACGCGTAGGTGCTGTAGGCATGTTGGGTGCAGAGGTTGCCACACCACTTGCGATGTGCGTTTCTGAGCTTTTGCAGAATGCTGTCGAACATGCACACGCCAGCGTGATTGAACTCAATCTCACACGCACTGATAGCTCGGTTGTCATTGCAGTCGTCGACAACGGTGCGGGGATTGACGCAGAAGTGCTCGCTGATCCAGCGAACTCAGGTGGGTTGGGCTTGCAGATCGTGTATTCCCTGGTGACCGGGGAACTCCAGGGCAGCGTGAACCTGCTCAATGATCAGGGCTTAATCGTGACCATCACCGTTCCGGTGAGTTCAGGGATTGCGTTGTAACGAACCTGGTTATAGGCCGCCGCGAGCGCGCAGGCGAGCGTTACGACGCTTGAGTGCACGGCGCTCGTCTTCACTGAGGCCGCCCCATACGCCAGCATCCTGACCTGTTTCTAGCGCCCAACGCAGGCATTCATCTACGACGGAGCAACGACGGCACACAGCCTTCGCCTCATCTATCTGGGTCAATGCCGGTCCGGTATTACCGATCGGGAAGAAGAGCTCCGGATCTTCGTCACGGCAGGCAGACTCGTGTCGCCAGTCCATGCTCAATCAACTCCATCGTAAAAGGCACCAGGGTCACCAGTGCTTGTGATTGCTTTCACGTACCCCGGCCATCAAAAGGGGGCGACCTAGGGGTCTCCTGGTCGTCCCCGGAGGAAGGCAGCCGGTGCCGTTCAGCAACTTGCGAAGTAAAGGGTTACATGTGAGGGGAGCAGGCGCAAGAGCCACGCCGAAATAATTCAACATTCAACCTGTCGCCTTGGTCACAAAATGGCATTTGCACTAAATGTCGGAATGCGACTAGACAACGACCGTGAGCGCTGTGGGCTCAGAGCGAAAGATGACCTCACTAATTTCGCCCAGGCCTTCACCATCAATTTGAAAGGCCATGGGCCTTGCACACGTCACGGTGAATTCAGTTTGGTCATGCCAGACAACGGCTGAGGCCAATGCGCTTGCCTTGCGTTGGGTGATCAATTTCTTCGTGTTCTGAAGTGCAGTCGACGCTTTTACCTTGCGCATGCCAAAGAGATCAACACCTGAATTGAAATCCGCTTCGGGGCATAGGTGAATTGGCCAGTTGCCGAGGAAGGTCCAAGGTTTGGTGTTTTGCACGAGGGCGAAATACACCTGATCGAGCGTTTCGTGGTCATCGCGTATGACGGTGAGTTGCGGTATGCGTTCGCGTGAAGCTTTGAACATTGTCGATGCAGTGGTTGCGATGTAACGGGTGGGAGAGGCTTTGCGACCATGGCGACGCTTGCGTTCCATGGCGGCAATGACTTCAGCATCGAGACCAACTCCGGCGTTCACTGTGAACCATCGACCGTTTGCTTGACCTAGGCCAATCGTGCGCATGCGGCCTTGCTTAATACCTTCGAGAATGTGAGCACCAGCTTGCACGATGTCGTTCGGTAGGCCTAAGGCCCGAGCAAATACATTGGCACTTCCGCCGGGGATTACTGCCAATTGAGTGCGCGGATTAGCACCTTGGCTCAACATGCCGTTGACCACTTCATTCACAATTCCGTCACCACCGACGGTAATTACGACGTCGAGATCTTCAGTGACAGCACGAGCGCCGAGCTCAATTCCATGCCCACGATGGGTGGTGGTGATGACCTCGAGATCGAGCGCATCGGCAAATGCATGCATGACCAGATCGGTCATGCGTTGCGAGGCAGTCGTTGCCTGCGGATTCACAATGAATAACCCACGCATCCTTGAACCCTAGCGAAATGCCCACGTGGTGGATTACTTCCGTAGAGTTCTCCCGTGACCACACCTCGCCCGTATCTACTCCTCGCGTTGATCGCAGCACTTGAAGGCATCGCGCTGTTGGTCAATGGCGCAATAGCGGTATTCAGCGCACTAACCGGTGGATCCCATGGATCCCAAGGCGCTGACTCGTCCGCGATCATGATTGAGATCGTCATCTTCACGGTGTTTGGTGTTGGCCTGCTGATTGTGGCCAAGGGTTGGTTCACGATGAAGCGTTGGGCCCGTTCGCCATTCATCCTGGCTCAGTTAATTGGGCTTTTTGGCGGCGGCAGCATGGTGTTCGACAGTTCAGCTTCCTCAAAGATTCCTGGCCTCCTACTCGCTGTTCCCGCATTGGTTGGCTTGGTGCTTACCTTTAGCCCGGCGATGGTGCGAGCAACTGCAGCCGAGTACAAGCGCCCGGGATCAGATATCTCGTAACAGCGGACGCAGTTCGCGTAAGGCACGCGCAAGTATTCGCGAAACCTGCATTTGTGAGATACCCAGTTCGTGAGCAATTTCAGTTTGAGATTTATTCGCAAAAAAACGTAACTTGACTGCCTGTTGATCCACGATGGGCAAAGTGCCAAGTGCCTGTTGTATTGCTTGGCTGTTTTCAAAATCATCGATGGATGTGTCCAACGATGCAAGATTTGCAAGAGGGCTGTTGTCTTCACTAGCACTCACCGTTGTTCGAGCAATATTAGCTTCCATGGCATGAAGAACGTCATCTTCTTGGATGTTCAAATGCGCAGCGATAGCCGGAATCGTAGGAGCGCAGCCACCTTGTTGAGTGAGTTCATCGACGGCTTTGGAAACTTGGCTTGCAATTTCTTGAAGTTTACCGGGGATTCGCACACTGGAACTTTTATCGCGTAAGTAGTGCTGCATTGATCCGCGAATGGAAGGTACGGCATACGTACTCAACCCTGTACCTGCATGGGGATCGAAATGATCAACCGCGTAGATCAAACCTTCAAGACCAGCCTGAACAAGGTCTTCGTAATCGCTATGGGATTGATATCGACGGGCAACGTGATACACAAGTCCTACATGATCAGCAATGGTTTGGTCCCGCTCTGGGGTACTCACGAATGCTTCGCTCTACGTACGGAAAACGTTCGATCTACGCAGCGGCGTTCTGAGGCTCTTCAACCCGGGCGATAACCGAAAGTACGCCATCTACATTGGTGGTGTGCACTTCGTCGGCTAAGGCTGATAGCACTGTCCAACTAAAGGTGTCCGTTGGCAGCAGATCCTTAAGGTCGGTTCGACTTTGCACCATGAATTCCATGGCGCCGATTTCTTCAACAAAGGTACAGACAACTTCTGCGTTGTCTGGAGCATTACTCACCACTTGGTTAAAGGCTTCGTCAATTGCCAAGCGCGCATCTTCAACACGGTCATATGTGAGTTCACAGCGAGCTGCAATGGTGGCAGCAAGATTGCGGGCGATAGATGCATATGCCGGCTGAGCTGGCAGGTGAAGAGCAATGCTCATGATGATCCCCCGATCTTTGGTGACTCAACAGTAAGCAGCAGATTTCTGATGTCTTTGGATTGTTGGGGGAGTGTCGCAAAAGAAAAGGCCCGCGGTGCTTTCGCACCACGGGCCTTTGAGTTCAGTGAAACTTATGCAGCTTTGGTTTCCCAGAAGATCGCTGCAATTTCGTCGATCTTGGCAAGGAGCTGGTCAGCCACTGCTACATCAACAGTGCCCTTGGTGCCACCGGCACCAGCAAGCTTGGTGGCCTGATTGAACAGGTCATTGAGCTGTGGGTACTTCTCGAAGTGAGGAGCCTTGAAGTAGTCAGTCCAGAGCACCCAGAGGTGTTCCTTGACCATGGTTGAGCGGGTTTCCTTGATTGCAACAGCGCGAGCCTTGAAATCAGGGTCATCTGAACCGTGGTACTTCTGCATGCAAGCCTTGACAGACTCAGCTTCCAGGCGTGCCTGAGCTGGGTCGTAGATGCCACAAGGCAAATCGCAGTGTGCATAAGCCACGAGACGTGGTGAGAACAAACGCATGTGATCCCTTTCGTTGGAGATTGAGCCAAGCCTAGCCCGTGGGGCGACAACCATACGCAAGGATGCAGGTATGGCTACGTTGACTGAAATCCGGATCGTCGGACCGTCTATGGAGCCCACATTACGCAACAACGAACGCTGGCTGGCTGCCGTTGGTGGCAAGGTGCGGCCAGGGCACGTGGTTGCCTTTCAAGAGCCTGGTCGGCCAGGATTAATCGCCACTAAAAGAATCAGTCATGCCACCCCGGATGGCTGGTGGGTGGTAGCCGATAACCCAGTGGGAGCTGTGGACAGCGAACGATTTGGTGCAGTTCCCTTTGATGCTGTCGTGGCTCGATTGCTGTTTCGGGTGCGTCCGTTGTTCCGTAGGTCATAGTCGTAACCCGCGTATCGGGGGTGTGATCTCGCTACGCTGGCACGATGTTCGCTGTCTATGCATCCGGCATTAATGCCGACGAGCCCCTGTCAGTTCTCTCCATCGGGGAGATTGATCCACTGCCAACACCCGAAGACTGGGTAACGGTCAATGTGAAGGCCGTCAGCCTCAATCACCATGACTTGTGGGCATTGAAGGGTCAGGCCCTCAGTGCTGATCAGGCACCGATGATCCTGGGCACAGACGCCTCCGGCGTGACTGAAGATGGTCGTGAGGTCATCGTGCACGGAGTCATTGGTGATCCAGCCAAGGGTCGAGGAGACGAGACTTTGGACCCCAAGCGCTCGCTACTCAGCGAGGTTTACTCCGGAGCCATGGCAGCCCAGGTGCGTGTGCCAGCTCGCAACCTGATCGATAAACCAGCAGAACTTTCGTTTGAAGAAGCCGCTTGTTTGCCAACAGCTTGGCTCACCGCTTATCGCATGCTCGTTACCAAGTCAGGGGCTCAATCAGGTGACCTTGTGTTAATTCAAGGTGCTGCAGGTGGCGTCGCCTCGGCAGCAATTGTGTTGGCAAAGGCCTTGGGTATGCGCGTGTGGGCAACCTCGCGTGACGAAGCCAAGCGCACATGGGCAAAAGAGCTTGGGGCTGATGAAGTCTACGAAACAGGAGCTCGTCTTCCTGAAAAAGTTGATGCGGTTATTGACTCCGTTGGTGAAGCCACTTGGTCACATTCGCTCCGTGCACTACGCCCAGGCGGCACCATCGTTACCTGTGGCGCAACCTCAGGTGGTGCCGCAAACGCCGATCTCAATCGAGTGTTTTTCCTCCAGCTGAAAGTTGAAGGATCGACAATGGGAACAGCCGAAGAGCTGCGCGGGCTGGTTGCACTGTTAATTCGTTCCGGTGCTCGCCCCGCGATTGATCGGATACTCCCGCTTGCAAGTGCGCCAGAGGCCTTTGCTGCAATGAATAGGGGCGAACTGCGCGGCAAGATTGTGATGACGCTCTAGCTATTCATCTTCCTCATCATCGAGGCGTGCTAGCCATGTGGCTAGTCGCTCGATGGGAGTTTCAAACTCTGGATTGAGATCGACGAATTCGCGCATGCGTTCACCGAGCCACTCAATGCTCACCTGTTCTTCACCGCGGCGTCGTTCGAGTTCCTCGATACCTCGGTCAGTGAAATACATGGCTAGCCCCGCGGCGCAAAGGCCTGCTCGACCAATGCGTGCTGCTCTTCCTCGTGACGCGCATGCACACCAACTGCAGGTGACGACGAAGACGGACGAGTAACACCGGTGATTGGACGATTGAGAATCGCAGGCAAGTTCATCGCCATGAAGCTCCAAGCGCCTTGGTTTGCTGGCTCTTCTTGGACCCAGCGCACCTCTGCATTGTCCATACCTTGCAAGGCAAGAGGCAAAGTCTTGTGAGGGATCGGATAGAGACGTTCCACGCGAATAATTGCGACATCGTTTGTGCCGGTCTTTTCGCGATGAGCAAGTAAGTCGTAGTAGACCTTTCCGCTGCACAGCAACACAGTCTTCACCTGTGCTGGGTTCACACTTGGATCACCAATGACGGCTCTGAAAGTGCCCGATGTGAAATCTGCCTTCTTCGAGGCTGCAGCCTTATTGCGAAGGAGAGACTTCGGCGTGAAGATGACCAATGGTCGAGTGAGCTTGCCGTAGACCTTCCATCGCAGGAGGTGGAAGTACGAAGCAGGCGTTGATGGGTAGGCAACCGTCATGTTGTCTTGAGCGCACAACTGCAAGAAGCGTTCGATCCGAGCAGATGAGTGATCAGGGCCTTGGCCTTCAAAACCATGAGGCAAGAGCAAGGTCACAGCAGAGCGCTGGCCCCACTTTTGTTCACCCGATGAGATGTATTCATCAACGATGGTTTGTGCACCGTTAGCGAAGTCGCCAAATTGTGCTTCCCACATCACCAATGCATCTGGGCGTGCAACTGAGTAGCCGTATTCAAAGCCCATAGCTGCGTATTCGCTCAAAAGTGAGTCATAGATCGAAAGCTTTGCACCATCGCGGTAGCACTGCTTCAACGGCTTGTACTGCCAGCCGGTGTTGCTGTCGACGATCACGCCGTGGCGGTGACCGAAAGTGCCTCGGCGTGAGTCTTGACCAGCAAGGCGAATGGTGCGGCCTTCGAGAAGCAAGGATCCAAAGGCAAGTGCTTCACCCATGCCCCAGTCGATTTCGTCGGCAGCAACCATTTGCGCACGGCGTTCGAGCTGTGGCTGCAAGCGAGGGTGCACGGCAAAGCCTTCTGGCATATGCAACTGCGACGCAATGATGGTGTCGATTTGATCTTGTGTGATCGAAGTATCAACTTCGTACGCAGGAGTTTGACGAGTCAGCTCGCGACTTCCGCGCTCAACAATGTCTTGAGCAACGTCACTGAAGGCTTGTTCAGGATCAATCTTTGTTTCTTGGAAGATGCGCTCGAGCTGACCTTGGAAATGCTTCAAAGCTTCATCGGCTTCTTCCATCGTGATGTCGCCCCGACCAATGAGCGCCTCGGTGTAGTGCTTACGCACTGAGCGCTTGTTGTCGATGATTTTGTACATGAGTGGCTGGGTGAGCGATGGATCGTCACCCTCATTGTGACCGCGGCGGCGGTAGCACACCATGTCAATCACGACGTCCTTGTGGAACTTCATGCGGAATGCGAAAGCAAGTTGTGCGACGCGCACAACAGCCTCAGGGTCATCTCCATTCACGTGGAAGATTGGAGCCTGAATCGTGCGGGCAACGTCAGTTGAATAGGTTGACGAACGGCTATAGCGAGGACTCGTAGTGAAACCAACCTGGTTGTTCACCACGATGTGAATGGTTCCTTCAGTGCGGTAACCCTGAATCTGTGACATCTGCAAGGTTTCTAGCACCACGCCTTGTCCAGCGAACGCAGCATCACCGTGCATGAGGATTGGAAGCAAACGATCGCGTTGATCCTTAGGTAGAAGATCTTGCTTCGCGCGAACGATGCCTTCGAGTACTGGGTCAACGGCTTCAAGGTGAGATGGGTTTGCGGCTAGGTACACACCGGTAGTTGCGCCATTTGGTGCAGTGAAGGTTCCAGATGTTCCCAAGTGGTACTTCACGTCGCCTGAGCCTTGAACCATTTCAGGGCCGAAGTCGCCTTCGAATTCACGGAAGATTTGTGCGTATGACTTCCCAGCAATATTTGTGAGCACGTTCAAGCGGCCACGGTGTGGCATGCCAATTGCAACTTCTTGCAATTGGGCATCTGCGGCATCGATCATGATTGCGTCAACGAGTGGGATCAGTGAGTCGCCACCTTCAAGGCTGAATCGCTTTTGTCCCACGAACTTTGTTTGCAGGAATGATTCAAGGGCTTCTGCTTCATTGAGCTTGCGCAGGATGCGTAATTGTTCTTCGCGCTCTGGACGAACAAATGGTGCTTCAACTTGATCCTGAATCCACTTGCGTTGTTCTGGATCTTGAATGTGCATGTATTCGATGCCGATCGTGCGGCAATAAGAGTCGCGCAACACCTTCAAAATGTCACGGAACTTCATCAACTGCTCGCCACCAAAACCGCCGGTAGGGAAAACGCGATCCAAATCCCACAAGGTGAGGCTGTGCGCCATTGTGTCGAGGTCTGGATGTGCTGGCTGGTGTGCTTCAAGTGGATCAACGTCTGCAAGCAGGTGTCCACTGACTCGGTAAGCATTAATGATTTCTTGAACTCGCGTTGCCTTGCTCAGATCAGTCTCGTGGCTTGCTGAGATGTCTTTCGCCCAACGAATTGGTTCATAAGGAATGCGCAGGGAGCGGAAGATGTCATCGTAGAAGCCATCTTTACCCAGCAGTAACTGATGGATGCGGCGTAGGAATTCACCTGATTGTGCACCCTGAATGATGCGGTGGTCATAGGTAGAGGTGAGTGTCAGGATGCGTGAAACGGCATTGCGCGCAATCGATTCCGCCGATGCGCCTTCCCATTCAGCTGGGTAATCAAGTGAGCCGACACCGATAATGCAGCCCTGCCCAGTCATCAGGCGAGGTACCGACATGTTTGTGCCAAGGCCACCTGGGTTGGTGAGTGACATCGTGGTGCCGGCAAAGTCATCAACGGTCAGTTTGTTATTGCGAGCCTTGCGAACGGTGTCCTCATAAGCAGCATGGAATTGAGCGAAGTCCATCTCTTGTGCACCCTTGATGCTGGGGACTAAGAGCTGACGTGTTCCATCGGGCTTACTCATGTCGATAGCGAGGCCGAGATTGACCTGATCGGTAGCTACGAGTGCAGGTTTGCCATCAATCTCGGTGTAGCGACCATTCATTTCTGGAATCTCAGATGCAGCTTTAACGATGGCAAAGCCGATGAGGTGAGTGAATGAGACCTTGCCGCCGCGGGTGCGAGCTAAATGGTTATTGATGACCACACGGTTGTCTTCAAGAAGTCGAGCTGGAACTGCTCGCACGCTCGTTGCGGTAGGAACCGTGAGGCTGGCCTCCATGTTCGTGACCACGCGAGCGGCTGGGCCCTTGAGTACGACTGCGCCGGCATCAGCTGCCTTTGGTGCCGCGGGTGCTGACGGGGTGCTCGATGGGGCAGAAGCGGCTGGGGCAGAAGCAGCCGGGGTAGTGGTGGCTGGTGAAGCTGGGATTGATGGAGTTGCAACAGGTGCACTCGCAATGGTGGCCACTGGTCGGGCACCGACGGCTGAAGGCGGCGTGTAATCGGCAAAGAACTCCCACCAATGTGGGTCTACTTTGTTCTTATCTTGCTTATAGAGGTCATAGAGCTCTTCAACAAGCCACTCATTAGCGCCGAATGGGTCCATGGATTCCGTGGCCACTGCCGATCCTCTCGCACATAAAAGTGCTATTTGCTCGCGATAAAAGCGCTTCTCGGATTCGAGTCGCGCTGTTACCCAAGATTAGCCCTTGGATTGCCCCGTGCCCAGAGAACGCGAAGGTGGTCCTCGTCTCAATCGCGCCGGGTTTGGATCCTGCGATGGCCCGATTTACAGTTAGTGCGTGCTTCCCCCACGTTTTCGCCACACCAGCATTGCTTTAGGTCTTTGCGTAGCGCTCCTTGGCGTAGCCGCGCCAGCGATGGCCGCTGCCCCGTACCCGGATCCGCCGAAGATTGCTGCGGTCACCACATCGGGGAGTGGATCGCTCCAGATCACCTATGTCTTGCCAGTCAATAACTTCAGCTATCCCGTGACCGATGTGCAGGTCACGTCCAATGGCGGCAACACTTGGTCGAGTTGCGGCACAGTTGATGGAGTGTGCACGGTAGGTGGGCTTACCAACGGTCTGCGTTACATCGTTGCTTTACGTTCTGTGAACTCCGCTGGACCAAGCGAGCCAAGTGTGAATGGTGCAGGAGTACCAGTAGTGCCGACTGCAGAAGATGCCGACAAATTGGCGAAATTACCTCGCTCGCGCGTCAATGTCACAGCACGCTTCGACGCAGCAAGCAATGATCTGGGTGTTGACGGCTCGGTTACCCGAGTAGGAATTGGCACGTTGCCGCAATTGAAGTTCACGCGCGATATCCCTAATAAGGCTGTAGTGGAGCGTCACCTCACTGTGTCGGCAACCTCGGATGCAACAGGAGCTACACAACTAGTTCCCGGCCGGTGGGCTTGGCAGGATGCGCGAACAATCGTTTACAGGCCAACTGGTTTTTGGCCTGGTCACTCAACGATCACCATCACATCTTCCTTGGATTCAGCCAATCTTGGTGTTGCTGGCGCATCCACGTTGGTCGGTAGTTCAACCCTTGGTACGACCTACAGTTTTAAAACAGCGCGCTCGTTAGTTGGCCGTGTCGACGGCAAGACAGACGTCATGAATGTTTACGTCGACGGACAAAAGGTGAAGTCATTCAAGGTTTCACTTGGCGGACCAGACTGGCGCACTCGCAATGGAGTCAAGGTCATCAGCACGAAGAAAGAGCCACAGAAGACCTACACAAGTCAGGCACTAGGCCTCACCGCTCCGGAAGATCAGTACAGCCTGGATGCCAAATGGAATACCCGGTTGACTCCGTCTGGTGAATTCATCCATTCAGCGCCATGGGCGACAGGCCGCTTGGGCAAGTACAACGGTTCGCATGGCTGCACCAACATGTTCGAAGATAACGCGAAGTGGATCTTCGACAACACGATCCCCGGCGATGTATTCATCTACACGAACACCTTGGGCGAAACCGCTGCTCCAGGGAACGGCTCTGGGGGCCTGTGGAACATCCCGTGGACCAGTTGGGTGCGTAAATCCGCACTTGGCGGATTGCCATTGCCTAGCCCTTCACAAACGCCAGTTCCGACACCAACGCCTAGCACATCAAGCGTGCCTGCAACAGGTTCACCAACTCCAGGGCCGTCAACAGTTACCACCTAGACCGATCTACTGGCAGGATTACCGGCATGAGTTTTTTGACCCGTGTGGTGGGTGCCTTAGGTCCAAATCGAAGTTTGGCAGAGCGCGTTGCGCTGTTTGCTGCAGCAGCAGCTGTGGGGCCATCCTTTGAACCTGGGTTACAGCCACGCAAAACCATGGATCAAGCAATTGCGACTGGTGTTATTTCAGCAGCCACTCTCTCGTTAGTCACAGCAACGCAAAGCAGCATTGATTCGCTCGGCAATGCTGTGATGAAGACTCGTGGTGTTGATCGTACGAATGCCACATCGGCAACAAAGTTGATCTTCAACGTTGGCACCAATATTGCAGTCGCGGGAATTACCGGAGGGATCGCACGAGCATTGCCGCCGCATGAAGATGAACAGTTGCGTCGTGGTTTAACACGAGTTGCAGCTCAACGGTCTTCCAAGGTTGCACTTGCCGGTGCCGCGCTGAGCGGAATTATCGGAACATTCGATTTGATTGGACAGAAAGTTCCGGGTCTGCGATGGACCTCCTATGTCCCATTGGCATTACCGGCAGGCATTGCGGCTTCGGCCTTTGAAATTCACCGGGTGCATCAAAATGCTCAGGAGTATGGGGACACAACTATTGCTAAGGTCTCAACGCGCAACTCTGTAGCCATCGCAGTCGGTGTGGGTGCAGGTGTGTTGGCACTGCAAGCGGGCGAACGCCTTTTAGCTTCGAAAGTTTCTCAGTCGCTACTACGCGTTGCTCCAGACTACGACGAAGTCGCAAATCCCGTCGGTCACCTTGTTGCGCTGGGCATTCTTGGTGGTGCCCTCACTGCTGGATACGAATACGCAACCCGTCGTGTTGAACAAGGCGGTGCGGCGATTGAGCCGGCTTACGAGACTCCACCGACGAGTCCATTTGTTTCAGGCAGTCCAGACAGTTTGGTTTCCTTCGAGAGTTTGTCCCGCGAAGGACGCCGCTTCACCAACATGGTGCTTACCCGTAATGAAATCGAAGAAGTCATGGGTACTCCTGCAACTCATGACCCCATTCGCTTATTTGTTGGTCTGGATACTTCAAATGTCCTAGAAGAGCGCGTTGAGTTACTCATTGATGAACTTGTTCGCACAAATGCGTTCGATCGTGAAGTCCTATGTTTCGCATCGCCAACAGGATCCGGATACATCAACTACGTATTGGCTGAAGCGCTCGAATACTTGACTCTTGGCAACAGTGCAATTGCAACGATTCAATACTCGCTACTGCCATCGCCGATGTCACTGGATCGCACCGGGCTTGCGGTAGAGCAAAACCGCGCGGTGATGTACGCGATTACTGGCTACATGCGAGGGCTACCGCCAGAGAAGCGACCAAAGTTTGTGCTGTTTGGCGAGAGTCTTGGTGCTCTCACGATGCAAGATATTTGGCAGCACCGCACGGTTGAAGCGATGGATCGCGATTTCGTGCACTCAGGCATTTTCTTAGGCACTCCTTCCGCCACTGAATTTGCAAAGTCATGGCGCCTTGATAAGGAGAAGATTGACCCAGAAGGCGTGATGATCGAACTCGATAACTATGGCGAGTACCTCGATCTCCCTGACGAGCAGCGAGCGAAAATTCGCTATACCTTGTTGAGTCATTACAACGATCCAATTCCAAAATTTGGAACGAACCTGTTGCTGCGTCAGCCTTGGTGGCTTGGCCCAGTTGATGAACGCCCTGAAGGCGTGCCAAGGTCAACTCGTTGGCGACCAGGAACGTCATTTGTGTTGACGGGTGTGGACATGATTAATGCCATGGAAGTGATCCCGGGCATCTTTGGTCGTCGCGGTCACGATTACCGTGAAGATATTGCTCGCTTTGTGACATCTACGTATGACCTCCCTGCCACAGCAACGCAGTTACTGCGGATGGAAGAAGCATTGCGATCCCGAGAGTTGCAGTGGGCTCAGCGTCGTGTGGTCACTGAGCAAGTTGCTCGCGCGAAGGAAGCACTGAAGCGTGAGATGAAGTCTTGGAATGTCAGCGGAAGTCCTGACAATGCCAATGAGGATCTTTGGAAGGAACTAGTTGCATCAGCGCAGGCTGAAATTCTTGCAGAGGATCAGGCCAGCGCTCACTAGTTACCAGCTGATGTTCTTGGCATCTTCCAAGATTGCTTTGACATAGTTCTGTGTTTCGGGGAATGGCGGAATACCGTCGTATTTTCGTACCGCACCATGCCCGGCGTTGTATGCCGCCAATGTGTTGTTAAGGCGGTTACCGCTCACGTTTTTCACGAGCTTGCGATTGAGGCAATTAAAGTCTGCCGCTGCGGGGATGGCATCCTCGGGATCCCACACGTTTGCTGCGCCGTCTCCATTTGCATCAATACCCACTTGATTCCATACCTCGGGCATAAATTGAGCAATGCCTTGTGCCCCAGCAGAACTCGTCGCCTTGGGGTTCCAGTGGCTTTCATTGGCGAGTTGGGCAGCCAAAATCTCTGGTGGAATAGCAGGGCAGCGCTGTGCTGAACTCAAGACCAAAGCACGGTAGTCAGGTGGAACCTGAACTGGACCAATAAGGCCGTAGCTCTTTGCTGTCTGCCAGGCCCAGTTTCCAGAAAAGATCACGCCGGCGACAACAAGTCCGATGACCATGAGGGATCGGATCCGATGTTTTGGGCGCACGGAACCACGGTAACCCGAATCGCATGGGAACCGCGTACGGTGGGTGCGTGGCTGATCAAAGCGATGCAAAGGTCCCTGACCTTTCGCGCCCTCAGGTTGAGTCTCTCTTTGAGCAAAAACTTGCTGAGGCCTTTGCCGCTCTTGGAATCTTTAATCTTCTTGTTGTAGGCAAGACGGGTGTTGGCAAGTCGACATTGGTCAACGCAATGTTCGGCAGTGATGTAGCTCAAACTGGAATTGGTGAACCAGTTACTCGAGGACTCACGCACTATGCATTGCCTGACAGTTTCCTTGGGCTTTATGACGCAGAAGGCTTTGAAACGGGGATGGCAGGCGACGCCATTCTCTTGGGTCTGCAAGCGTTGGTTGATCAATACAGCCAAAAGCCCTCGCAAGAGCAATTACATGCGGCGTGGTACCTCGTGCGGTGGTCAGACCGGCGTTTCGAACAAGCCCAAATTGATTTTGTGCGCAAACTCGTTGCATTGGGTTTGCCAGTGATCATCGTGCTCACTCAAGTGCCGACGAGCAACGCAAGCATCCACCCTGAAGCTTTGGAATTTGCCTCGTATATCAATGGGCTTGGGTTGCCAACATCAGGCAACGTCGTGCTCACCAATGCATTAGCCGATGCATTTACTCATGCTCCGGTGTTTGGTTTGCAGGATCTCCTCGATGCCACGTATCTCGTTGTTCCTGAAGTCGCCGAAAAAGCGTTAACTGCAGCTCAAGTTGTTGATATCGGACGTAAAAAAAAAGCCGTAGCCGCGATCATTAATCAGGCCTGCACGATCGCGGCTGGAATAGGTGCAACTCCAATCCCATTTGCCGACGCGGCTCTCTTGATTCCAAATCAGATAACGATGATTGCGCGCATCACCGCTGCCTATGGGTTACCACCAAGCAAGTCTCGTGCGATGTCGATGGCTGGATCCGTTGTGCTGACTGGCGGAGCAACACTTGCCGGAAGGTATGCAGTAACGAGTTTATTGAAATTCATCCCAGGTGGAGCTGTTGCAGGATCGGCCATATCTGCAACTGTTGCAGCGAGCATGACGAAAGCAGTAGGTGCTGCGTGGTCTCAAGTGTGTGAGCTTGCGATTGGGCTCGATGATGCCCAACGCGATCGATTCTGGGCCAGTGGTCAAGTAGCCGAACAATTCCTTGTTTTCTTTAAGCAGAATCCGGGCACGGGGGCATCACTTCTCAAGCGGGTCACTAAACGTGCATAGTTTGAGTTGCATCATTTATCGTTAAGAGGAGATCTTGTGCGGGCGCCGGAAGAGATGTACACCGTTCATCAAATGCCAACATTTGATGATTCACCGGTGTTGATTCATGCGTTCACGGGATATGTTGATGCAGGTGGCGCAGTGCGCATGATGATTAATCACATTCTCGAAACTTGCGAGCATCACTTGATTGCAACCTTCGATGTAGATGAAGTTATGGATTTCCGTGCTCGCCGACCAATTCTTTCCTATTCCGTTGATCACTTCACCGGTGTAGACATTCCGGCGATTCAGTTGCACGAGGTCATTGATGACGAAGGAACGCGGTTCCTCTTGCTTGCTGGGCCAGAGCCTGACTATCAGTGGATGAGATTTATCAAAGCTGTGACACATCTAGGAAAAACCCTGAACGTGCGCCTTGCTGTTGCGACCTCAGGTATTCCATGGCCAGCGCCACACACGCGCACTATCGGCATCACTGTCCACGGTTCAGATCCTTCGCTTGTACAAGGATTTCGTTCGCAAGTTGGCGATGTTGAAGTTCCTGGTCATATGGGTGCGATGCTTGAATTCCACCTAGCCCAAGCGGGTTTTGACTCCATGGGCATCACGGCACAAGTTCCACACTACTTAGCTCAATTCCAGTATCCGCAAAGTGCGCAAACATTGCTGAATAGCTTGAGCATGATCACAGGCCTTGCATTGGCCGCGGATGGTTTAGACGATTTGGCAGAAAAAGCCACCTCGGAAATTGAAGAGCAGCTCGAAGGAAATGATGAATTCACAACTGTGGTTGCGGCACTAGAACATCAGTACGACCAAGTTCACAGTGCAGATAACGAAGCCACGTTCGCTGAACCTGAGAATGTGCCAACAGGCGATGAGCTTGCGGCTCAGTTTGAATCCTTCTTGCGTGATCTGGATGCCGAAGACGGTTCAGCACAAGGTTAAGCAGCGCAGCGTTTTCCTGGTGTCGGAAGTGTTCCGCGAAGTAGGTATTCGTTAACTGCTGAGTCAATGCACGGCGATCCAGAGCCAAATGCAGTGTGACCGTTTCCTTCGTAGGTCAGCAATGTGCTGCTTGTGAGTTGCTGTGATAGCGCTTGAGCCCACACATATGGAGTGGCAGGATCAAAGCGTGTTCCGACGATGAGAATAGGAGCAGTCGTGGTGCTATTCGCTGGGGCAGGAAGCACTGGGTTGTGAGCAAACCAAGAGGAGCATGGCGCGTTGCTCCACGACATGGACGCGCTCATCTCTGGAATTGCAGCCCCACGTGACCACTGTTTTGCAGCGGTCGCCAAACCTGCAGCACCAGGCGACGCGGGAAGATCCCAGCAATCAATGGCGTAATACGCCGATTGCATATTTGAGCCGAAGGTTGAGGGCCCGGTTTGGTCAGCCCCCATCCAAGAAAGTTCGAGCAGCCCAGTGCCATCTGAATGAAAGGCTTGGTCGAGAGCGTCGCTGAGTAAATCCCACAAATCTGTCGTGTACAGGGCAGTGAAAATTCCTCCCAATCCAAGTGACTGTGTCAGCCGAACCCCGTGTTTCGTGGCCATTGGATGTACGTCAAGTTGCGCCAAGAGTCGATTGACCTTTGCTGTGATCTCCGACCGAGAATTTCCAATTCCGCAGGGCATTTCATCAATGCAGTGTTGAGCGTAATTTTGAAAGGCGTGTTGGAAGCCTTTCGCCTGCCCAAGCGACAGTTGCATTGAGTTCAGGGAGGGGTCAACGGCACCGTCTAAAACAAAGCGACCGACATGGGTTGGAAATTTCTCAATGTATGACGTACCCAGGGAAGTGCCATAAGAGAAGCCAAGCCAATTGAGTTTCTCGTCACCGAGCGCTGAGCGCAAAAGTTCGAGGTCCTGAGTTGCCGACGGTGTACCGACAAAGGGAGCAATCCTTGGTGTGTAACGAAGGCAGCCTTTGCTGATGTTTTGCGCAGCCTTCATAACTGCCGTAACTTCACTTGTGGAATCTGGTGTTGAATCCATTGCTAGCCAAGAAGCCGTTTGTTTTGCAGTCATGCAGTTCACAGGGCTTGACTTTCCCGTACCGCGTGGGTCAAAACCGATGATGTCGAATTCTTTTGCAATGGCGGGGGAAACTTCCTTTGCCACATATTTTGCAAAATCTAAACCCGGCGATCCGGGCCCGCCCGGATTCACGACCAACGACCCTTGGAAGTTTGTACTGGTGTGCTTTGTTCTGCTGAGTGCAATGGTGATGTCTCCAAGTGCAAGATCGGAATAGTCCAAAGGGACCTTTAAGGCAGAGCATTCACCGACATTGCACGAGACCCAGTTCAGCCTTTGGTTCTGATACGAGTCCAGGGACCCTGAGGCATGTGCGGGGGAGCTCAGCGATGCAGTTCCCAGCCCGAGAGACAAGACCACTGCAGCCATCGCTTTATTCACATGAGACACGGTACGTCATGTTGGCCGAGGCATTCACAAGCATTGGCATTTGCTTAGATGGATCAATGACCGAGTCCAGCTTTGAAGTGCATTCCGCTCTGGCAGACCACGCTTCAACTGAAATGCTCGGGCGTACGGGCACGATCACGACGCCTCATGGTCAGATTCAGACCCCCGCATTCATTCCTGTGGGTACGTTGGCAACGGTGAAGGCTGTGTTGCCGGAATCGATGGCTCAGCTTGGCGCGCAGGCGCTCCTTGCTAATGCCTATCACCTGTATTTGCAGCCAGGTCCAGACGTGGTGGATGAAGCTGGCGGTCTTGGTACCTTCATGAACTGGTCTGGCCCGACCTTCACCGATAGCGGCGGATTCCAGGTTCTCAGCCTTGGTGTGGGTTTCAAAAAAATTCTTGCTATGGATGCAAAGACTGTTCGCTCAGATGAAGTGATTGCACCCGGAAAAGATCGAATGGCACATGTTGATGACGACGGCGTGACCTTTAAGTCACATATTGATGGATCGTTGCATCGGTTCACCCCTGAAGTGTCCATGCAAGTTCAGCATCAACTGGGTGCGGACATTATTTTTGCTTTTGATGAGTGCACCACCTTGATGAATACGCGTGATTATCAAGAACGTTCACTCGAACGGACCTTTTCATGGGCCAAGCGATGCGTTGCTGAACATCAACGTCTCACAGTTGAGCGATCCCATCGCCCGTATCAAGAACTCTGGGGTGTGGTGCAGGGGGCGCAGTACGAAGATCTGCGTCGAAAAGCAGCACAACAAATGGCTAGTTTGGAGTTCGACGGTTTCGGTATCGGAGGTGCACTTGAAAAAGATCAACTTGGCACGATTGTGGGCTGGGTATGTGAAGAACTGCCGGTAAATAAGCCACGCCACCTCTTAGGCATTGGAGATCCGGTTGATTTCTTCAACGCAGTCGAGGCGGGCGCTGACACTTTCGATTGCGTTGCCCCTTCACGCATGGCACGTAATGGCACAGTTCTCCATCCTGAAGGCCGCTTCCATGTCACAAATGCGCCGTATAAACGAGATTTCCGGCCGATAGATGATGAATGCGATTGCTATACCTGCGCCAACTACACGCGCGCATACATTCATCACTTATTCAAGGCCCATGAACGACTATCAGCAACCCTGACCACAATTCATAACGAACGTTTCACTGTGCGACTCGTGGATCAAATTCGCGCAAGTATTCCTTCAGGTAATTTCTTTGAATTCAAAGAAGAATTTTTAGGAAAATTCCACTCGAACAAGAATCGCAACAAAAGTCACGACGCGGAGTAGAGCTTCAGTCGACCGGTATTAGACAGCTGTTTCGATGTCATAGGTAGGTTCACGGCGCTTGATGTACGCAATAACCGGATAAGTAATTGGCAGCAGGACCACTTCGAGCAGCGTCTTGTAGAAGTATCCGACGATTACATAGTTCGCAAACTCGGCGCCCGTAATAATCCCGTAGAACGCAATGGTGCAAAAAACCAAGGTGTCAGCGAATTCCCCGACGATTGTTGATCCGATGAGCCGGGCCCAGAGGTGCTTTTCTTTAGTTCGTTCCTTGATTTTAACCAGTACGTATGAATTCAGCAGTTGGCCAATCAGATAGCCGCAGACCGAGGCCAGCACGATGCGAGGAACAAAGCCAAGCACCGCTTCATAGGCCGCCTGATTTTCGTAACCATCTGCGATGGGCGAAATTTGAACGACCCAGAAAGTGATAGCTGCCAATATCGCCATCGCAAAACCCAGCACGATTGCGCGTCGGGCTGCTTTCCATCCATAGACCTCACTAAGGACGTCACCGATGATGTAAGCCAATGGGAACAGGAATGCGCCACCGTCGACGATCACCGGGCCAAAGGAGATGAGTTTCGTAGCGGCAATATTGGAAATGATGAGGATGCTGACGAATACGCCCACGATAAGCGGGTAATAGCTTTGCGTTACCGAAGCAAAATGCACACGATTGGGCGTGGTGACAGTCATCTCGGTCGTCCTTTCGTCAGTCGTACTTGGTGCCCCCGGCAGGATTCGAACCTGCGACCTTCGGTACCGGAAACCGGCGCTCTATCCCCTGAGCTACGGAGGCAAACGAGTGTCAGGCTAGCAGCGGAGCGTGATGCTGAGACCATAGGCAGGTGAGCGCAAAAATTAGGGCTGTAGCCACGCCAGTTAAATCGATTTTTGGGGATTATGGAACCCATCAAGGCTCGCTTGCTTCGGGGGGAATGGCCTATTTCGTGTTGTTGGCTATCGCTCCGGCAGCGGTAGTCATCGGATCGGTAGCGGGAGCGGTGATTGGGCCAGAACGCACCAAAGCCGCGATTCAAGCCATCGTTGAACAGATTCCCAACAACGGGAAAGATTTCCACACATCCGTTGAATCAATTCTGAACGTCATGACTGGTGCTTCAGTGAGTGCGTTGACGATCACTTCCATTGCAAGCTTCTTTGTTGCAATTTATGCATCATCCAAAGCAATCATGGCATTACGCATTGCTCTGGATCGGTCTTTTGGATTCACCAGCGAGCGGCACGGTCTGTTAGGGCGGGTGCGTGATGCAGTGGTCACTTTGATCGGCCTACTGGTGATTGTTGCAGTGCTGATCGCCCTGACGCTGTTGCCCAGAATCCTCAGTGCATTCGGTATTGACGGCTTCAAATTCTCAACTGGGATTGCGGTTATTGATTGGTTGATCTACCTCGCCATCGTGTGGTTCGCGGTGATCGCTCTCTACAAGTGGGCACCAAGTCGAAGCGGTTTAGTCACTTGGCGCTCGCCCATAGCAATTCTCGTGGCTGTTTGGCTCTTAGGGGCCAGTATCGGTGTAGGAATCTATGTCGGGTTTTCGTCAACAATTGGCGTCACGATTGCAGCATTTGGTGCACCAATGGTCATTTTGCTGTGGCTGTACTTCTCGTTTATCGGTGTGTTGCTAGGGGCGGAAGCGCAGATGTATCTCAATAAGCAAGGAGTTCGAACTCATGGCTGATGAAAACAAGGAGCAAGAACTCCTCACCAAGCAGCGCTGGCATCGCATCGTGGAAAAGTTCATGGTGAAACCAGGTTCAAAGGTTAATCTCGATCAAGATTTTGACCCTGCAATTACGCCAAAAGGATTCAATAAAGAGTCCAGTGCTGATGCTTTGCAGCAGGTCATTGATGAAATGACGGTGCTGCAAGATCGTTTTTATGCAGAAAGTTCTCGCTCTTTGCTCGTTGTGTTTCAGGCGACAGATGCTGCAGGCAAAGATGGAACGATTAAGCACGTGATGAGCGGATTAAATCCTGAGGGGGTGGATGTCCATTCATTTAAAGCACCATCGCATTTAGAAATGGCTCATGACTTCCTTTGGCGCCATCAAGTTGCATTACCGGCTCTTGGAAAAATTGCGATCTTCAATCGGTCGCATTACGAAAATGTGCTGGTTACTAAAGTGCATCCCGATCTGATCTGGCCGGCGGCTGATCGCAATGTGCCAAGAGAAAAACTCTGGGCACAACGGTACGAAGCCATCAACAATTGGGAGCGACACCTTGTTGATAGCGGTACCGCAATAGTCAAAATTTTCTTGAACTTGTCCAAGGATGTGCAGCGCAAGCGTTTCCTGCAGCGTATTGATGAGCCGGAAAAAAACTGGAAGTTTTCCCCCGCTGATTTACATGAGCGTGAACATTGGGATGAATATCGCAGTGCCTTTTCGGACATGTTGAGTGCAACAAGCACAAAGTGGGCGCCTTGGTACGTGGTTCCTGCAGATCACAAATGGGCGACCAGATTGATCACAAGCGGGATAATTTTGCACGCGCTTGAAGATATCGATCCACATTACCCAGATGTTGACGCGGCTACGCGCGCGGAACTCATTGCTGCGCGTGAACACCTCACGACAGAATGATGTTCCCAAGCATGAAAAAGTTATCCACAGGTAAAGATTTTTGGCTTTGTTTGGAATGACTTGTCACGCAGGATGGGATCGGACTCGAATCGGGGGATGAGGGTCGAAAAGAAGAAGGGCTCCCACCAAGCGGTGGAAGCCCTTCTTCGTACACAACGCTAGATTGCGCGGACCGCATCTGCCTGAGGTCCCTTTGGTCCCTGGACAACTTCGAATTCAACCAACTGGTTTTCTTCGAGGCTGCGGTAGCCATCGGACTGAATCGCTGAGAAGTGAACGAAGACGTCTGGGCCGCCTTCAGCTTGGGCGATGAAGCCGAAGCCCTTTTCAGCGTTGAACCACTTCACGGTTCCTTGAGCCATAATGCAATTTCTCCTAACGGAACAACATGATGAGCACTTCGCTCATCATGGGGCGCAACCCACAATCCTTTGTTCCGTTTCCTTGCATGTGCTGAGAAACCTGTGTGCCCATCACCGAAGTGACCGGGCACGGTCGAACGCTGGTACTTGATGCGGCCTTGCCTAAGAAAAAGCATAGTGCCCTAGGTCACATCTGCAAATGCAATCCCCCTATAAAAGCGCTGAGCGGAGCGTGGCTTGGGTTCAATTCCATGTCACTCGGTACGCTCACGCGGTGACTCCAGATGCCCTATCGCACGCAATTCGACAAGTATTGGTCGAAGTGGCGGCCGAGGGCATCGCAATCCAGGTGCCAGACGTGGTCCATGTAGAGCGTCCCAAGAATCGTGATCACGGCGACTACGCAACAAATGTTGCACTTACGCTTGCCAAGCCCGCAGGTATCGCTCCTCGCGTGCTTGCTGAGGCCATCGTGACTCGACTCAACTGTGTTGCGGGTGTGAGCTCAACGGAGATTGCCGGTCCGGGGTTCATCAACATTCGCCTTGATAGTGCTGCACAGGGAGAACTTGCTCGCAGCATCGTTGAGCAAGGGTCATCCTTTGGCCACAACACGGCGTTGGCGGGTCATGTCATCAACGTTGAATATATTTCTGCGAACCCCACAGGTCCCCTTCATTTAGGTCATACACGTTGGGCTGCAGTTGGTAGTGCCATCTCGAATGTACTTGCGGCAGCTGGTGCAAAAACGTCATCCGAGTTTTATATCAATGACCGTGGCGTCCAGATGGATAAGTTCGGCGCATCCGTAATGGCCGCAGCTCACGGTCAGCCAGTACCTGAAGATGGGTACCACGGCGCCTACATCGTTGATCTTGCCGCGCAAATAAAAGCAGAAGAGCCTGAACTATTTGACCTGCCTGATGATGAGCAGCTCGCGGGATTCCGTGAGGCCGCCTACAAGCGTCAATTGCATCAACAGCAGCAAGTGCTAGCACTGTTCAACACTCATTTTGATGTGTGGTCGTCTGAGCGTGCACTTCATGAGTCGAACGCAGTGGAAACTGGCTTTGCGAAGTTACGTAAGCAAGGTCATGTGTTTGAACACGAAGGTGCCACCTGGTTGCGCACCACCGAGTTCGGTGATGACAAAGATCGCGTGCTGATTAAGGCTGATGGCGAATACACGTATTTCGCTTCGGATACTGCATATTTCGTTAATAAGCGTGATCGCGGTTTTGATATCTGCATCTATCTGCTTGGTGCCGATCACCATGGTTATGTGAACCGATTGAAGGCAGTTGCACAGTGCAATGGCGACGATAAAGGTGCAGCTGAAGTGTTGATTGGTCAGCTCGTCAAGATCACAAAAGGCGGGGAAGAGGTCAAACTCTCCAAGCGTTCAGGCAATATCGTCACGCTTGAAGAGCTGGTGGAAGAAGTTGGCGTAGATGCTGCGCGTTACTCACTTATTCGCTACCCGGTGGATTCTCCACTAACGCTTGATCTTGAGGTCATTGCTCAACGCACGAATGACAATCCTGTCTATTACGTCCAATATGCACATGCTCGATTGGCATCTGTGCTCCGTAATGCTGCAGATCTCAAGATTGATTGGGCCGCTGCGGATTTTGATCCAGGTCTCCTGTCACATGAGCGTGAAAATGAACTCTTGGGAGCTCTTGGTGAGTTCCCACGAATCGTGGCCAGTGCCGCAGAGTTGCGAGAACCGCACCGAGTTGCCCGATACCTTGAGGAGTTAGGCGCTGGCTATCACCGTTTCTACGATGCCTGCCGCGTGCTGCCTCGTGGTGATGAAGCGATCACACCAGAGCACATTGCGCGACTTTGGCTATGTGCAGCTGCTCGCCAGACTCTGGCAAATGGTTTGGCACTTCTTGGTGTCAGCGCGCCTGAGCGAATGTAATTTCGCTTCTTGTATGCCCTAACCTTTCAACATGTCCAATGTCTGGCCGCTTTCGGCTACTCGAGACTCTGATGGTGCACTGAGCATTGGTGGAGTCGATGTTCGCGATGCAGCAGCCGAATTTGGAACGCCTTTGTTCCTCTTAGATGAAGCTGATATTCGGGCACGTGCTGGTGCATATCGTCGAGCAGCCGAAAGCGTGGGGGCTCGTAAGGTTTATTACGCAGCAAAAGCTTTTCTTTCGACCGCAGTTGCTCGTTGGGTTCACGAAGAAGGCCTAGGTCTGGACGTGGCATCGGGTGGAGAGCTTGCTGTCGCACTGCGCGCCGGTGTACCTGGGGCTGACCTTTTGTTGCACGGTAATAACAAATCTATGAGTGAAATTGAATCGGCGATGGAAGCCGGAGTCGCTCGAATAGTGGTTGATTCCTTTGAAGAGATTGTTCGTGTTGCTGACGCTGCCGCGCGAGCAGGAATAGTGCAGCCGGTTTTGGTTCGACTGACAATCGGGGTAGAGGCTCATACCCATGAATTCATAGCTACGGCACATGAAGATCAAAAATTTGGCTTCTCTGTTTCATCTGGTGCTGCCGAAGAAGCAATTCGTCGAATTGTGAAGTTGCCACCGCTGGAATTTCGTGGCTTGCATTCGCATATTGGATCGCAGATTTTCGATACCGATGGTTTTGAAGAAGCAGCAACACGCATAGTGGCTTTTGTTGCCCGACTTCGCGATGACCAAGTAATTGAGGTCGCTGAACTGGATCTTGGTGGCGGGATGGGCATTGCCTATTTGCCTTCCGACGATCCTCTTGCAATTGGCGACTTGGCCTCTCATGTTTCTGGGGTGGTCGCACGTGAATGTGCGCAGCGCAAATTGCCAGTTCCCGCTCTTGCCTTTGAGCCAGGCCGGGCAATCGTTGGGCCGGCCGGTGTCACCATCTATGAAGTGGGAACCATTAAACCTGTTGTTATAGATGGCGGTGTGCGCACGTACGTATCCGTCGATGGCGGTATGAGTGACAACATTCGCACTGCGTTATATGACGCTCGGTACACAGTAGAACTTGCATCGCGAACCTCTGATGCTGACCTCATGTTAGTTCGAGTCGTCGGGAAGCATTGCGAATCAGGTGACATCGTGATTCGTGAGGCGCACCTGCCATCAGATTTAGCCCCGGGCGATCTCTTGGCTGTTGCGGCAACGGGTGCTTACTGTCGGTCGATGGCGTCGAACTACAACTATTTGCCAAAGCCAGCCGTCGTCGGTGTCATTGATGGATCATCATCAGTTGTGCTGCGTCGCGAAACAATTGAAGACATGTTGATGTTGGATCCGGGTGCTTAACTGTTTTGCGATTCGTAGATTTTTGTAAAACAAAGTGGGCTGGACTTCAATGAAGTCCAGCCCACTTTGTATGTGTCGTGTTACTCGCGCTCTGAACCTGCGACAAGTGATTCTTGCTCTGCATCGCTTGTGCGGGTGAGTTTCCAAACGATGACGGCAATGACCGAACCAACAAGTGGCGCAGCAATGAACAGCCAAACTTGGCTCATTGCAGTTCCGCCCTGCCACAGTGCAGGTCCAAATGAACGGGCTGGGTTTACTGATGTGCCGGTCAATGGAATGCCGACCAAGTGCACGAGGGTCAGGGTCAAACCAATTGCGATACCCGCAAACCCTGGAGCAGCTACACGCTCGGTGACCAGAAGAATGACGAGCACGAATGCGGCGGTGAGTAGGGCTTCGAGTACGAAAGCACCGCTGCCGTTAATGGCGCCATTGTCATAACTATTTGTGCCAAGTGCGCCGGTGTAGTCGGTGACGCCGTAGTTCGAAACGAACAGTTTCAGGACACCACCTGCTGCGATTGCACCAACGAATTGCGCGATCCAGTACCCGACAGCTTCACCTGCTGGCATCCGCCGTCCAAGGAGCATGCCCAAGGTGACCGCTGGGTTGACGTGTGCGCCGGAAACTGGGCCAAAGGCGTAGGCGATGCCCAGAAGCACCAAGCCGAAGGCCAATGCCACACCCACGACGCCGTTACCCGGGCCATTGCCATCAGTGCCGACCTTGGCCGCAATGCCAAAGACAGCTGCGCCGACGGCAAGGAAGACCAAGAGGAAGGTACCCACTGCTTCAGCAATGAGTTTTCTGGTGAGTTGATTCATGTCAGGACTCCTCAATAGGGGGAAGTTATGAGCCGCACGTTAGGGATTCATGGGGCATAGGTGTGGGATGCGCGCGCAACTTCAATGATCTTGCCCCAGACAAGGGGGACAAAAAGGGAGGTCTCGGTCAGGAATCGCCCCCCACCGATGCGCGGATAAGCGGGCGGACCTGAGAGGCTATGACGTCTGACCCGCCCATCTGGAGTACTCATGCCGACCGAAAGCGCCCCTCGTCCCGTCACGGTGGCAGTTTTGGGTGGAGGCACGGTCGGCACTCAGGTCGCTCGCTTGCTGACCGACCGAGATACTGATCTTCATATCCGCATGGGTACATCGCTCAAGCTCACCAAGGTCGCGGTCCGCGATCTAACAAAAGCGCGTGACATCGACCCTCAATACCTCTCTGATGACGCAATGGCGGTGGCGACCTCCGGCGCCGACATCGTGGTTGAGCTCATCGGCGGCATCGAGCCAGCAAAATCATTGATCATGGCTGCGATTAAGGCTGGATCGAGTGTGGTCACGGCAAATAAAGCATTGTTGGCTTCCGATGGTGCGTCGCTGTACGCAGCAGCCGAAGCTGAAGGCGTCGATATCTTCTTCGAAGCATCGGTGGCAGGAGCAATTCCGATTGTGCGTGTTCTTCAAGAGTCACTTTCAGGTGATCACGTCACCAAAATCATGGGCATCGTCAATGGCACGACTAACTACATCCTGACCAAGATGGAAGAAGATGGTGCATCTTTTGCGGACGCGCTTACTGAAGCCCAAGCACTTGGTTATGCAGAAGCTGATCCCACCGCAGATGTTGAGGGCCACGATGCGGCATCAAAGGCTGCCATCCTTGCTGAACTTGCCTTCCATACGCACGTCACTCGCGAAGATGTATTTTGCGAAGGCATTTCCAATGTTTCCATTGAAGATATCCGCGCTGCGAAAAATATGGGTTGCGTGATCAAGCTGCTAGCAATTGCTGAACGAATGCCTGATGACAGTGGCGTGATTGTTCGCGTGCACCCAACAATGGTTCCTCAAGAGCATCCGCTTGCCAGCGTTCGCGATGCTTTCAACGCCGTCTTCGTAGAAACAGAAGCGGCTGGCGAATTAATGTTTTACGGACGAGGCGCAGGCGGCGCACCAACTGCTTCCGCTGTTCTTGGTGACGTCGTAGTTGCGGCACGCAATCGACTCACTGGTTCAACTGGCTGGGGCGAAAGTGCTGACGTGCAGTACCCCGTACTTCCTATTAGCGAAGCATCCACGTGCTACTACGTAAATCTCGATGTGGCTGATCGCCCAGGAGCGCTAGCTAGCATCGCGCAGGCATTTGCTGATGCAGGAGTGAGCATTCAAGTTGTTCGTCAAGATGGTCACGGTGAAGGTGCCGGACTCATCGTTCGTACCCATCGCGCAAGTGATGGTGCATTGCAAGACACAGTCAATCGGCTGCGCAAACTCTCGACAGTGAAAGCTGTTGTCGGTGTGATGCGAGTCGAGGGTGAGGCAGGGGCATAACCAGTGGCACATCAATGGCGTGGACTTATCGAGGAGTATCGGGATCGCTTGCCGGTCTCTGCGAACACTCCTGTGATCACCCTGCGTGAAGGTGGCACGCCGCTCGTTCCTGCCTGTGTGCTCAGTGAAATGACCGGATGTGAAGTCTGGTTGAAGTACGACGGGGCTAACCCAACGGGTTCATTCAAGGATCGCGGCATGACCATGGCGATCTCAAAAGCAGCAGAAGATGGCGCAAAGGCAGTGATTTGTGCCTCCACCGGTAACACCAGTGCTTCTGCCACTGCTTATGCGGTTAAAGCTGGCATGGTGAGTGCGGTACTTATTCCTGAGGGCAAAATCGCAATGGGCAAACTTGCTCAGGCAATTGTTCATGGCGCAACGATTTTGCAGGTTGAAGGTAACTTCGATGATTGCCTGACCTTGGCGCGGGGGCTTGCCGACGAATACCCGGTAGCACTTGTGAACAGTGTGAATCCTGCTCGAATCGAAGGTCAGAAAACAGCAGCCTTTGAGATTGTCGACATGCTTGGCAAGGCGCCGGACATTCATTGCTTGCCAGTGGGTAACGCGGGAAATATCACCGCGTATTGGAAGGGCTATAGCGAGTACGCCGCTGATGGTGTGTCGCAGTCGCGACCGCGGATGTGGGGATTCCAGGCTGAAGGCTCTGCTCCATTGGTGTACGGCGCTCCCGTGAAAAATCCAGAAACGATTGCCACCGCGATTCGCATCGGCAATCCAGCATCTTGGGATTACGCAATTGCTGCGCGTGATGATTCGGGTGGCTTGATTCATGCGGTGACTGACGAAGAAATCCTTGCTGCATATCACCTTCTTGCGAGTCGAGAAGCTTTGTTCTGCGAACCAGCGTCAGCGGCCAGTGTTGCTGGATTGTTGAAACTCCATGCTGCGGGCAAGTTGGATAAGGGTCAGCTCGTGGTGTGCACGCTCACCGGCAACGGTTTGAAAGACACCCAGTGGGCAATGGAAGGGGCCAAGGCTCCTGTAGTTGTGCCCGTGGATGCGCACGCGGCAGCTCAGGCACTGGGTCTGGCTTAATCCATGACCGCTTTCCGTGCAGAACCTGTCAGCATCAATGTGCCGGCAACCTGCGCAAATTTGGGTCCTGGTTTTGATTCGCTGGGACTTGCGCTGGACTCTTATGACTGCCTTTCAGGTGTGGTGACACAAGATGATGGCGTTCTGGTTGAAGTTGAAGGCGAGGGCATACAAGACGTCCCACGCGATGCAAGCAATTTGGTTGTTCAGGCGATGGCACTGGGTTTCGCGGCCATGCAGGTGCGACCAGTTGGTTTTGTGTTGCGTTGCACCAACGTCATTCCCCACGGGCGAGGTCTTGGTTCGTCGGCCGCGGCGATCATCGGTGGCCTCGCACTTGCTCGCGCCATGGTCGTTGAAGGCGAAAATATTCTTCCTGATCCATTGCTATTAAATGTGGCACTCGAGCTTGAATCGCACCCCGACAATTTGGCAGCTGCTTTGTATGGCGGGTTTACCAATGCTTGGCTTGACGGTGATCGTGCACAAAGCGTTCGTCATGAGGTGCATCCATCGGTTGTCCCTATCACCGCCGTTCCGGCGTTCAAGGTTCCAACGTTGCATGCGAGAAGTGCTTTAGCACCAACAGTTTCTCGCGCAGATGCATCATTTAATATTTCGCGTGCGGCGCTACTTGTGCATGCCCTGACAAACGATCCTTCGCTGCTGTTACCTGCAACCCAAGATCATCTGCATCAAGATGCGCGCAGAGCGGTCTATGCCGAATCAATGGAACTCGTTGATGTGCTGCGTGCGCAGGGGCTGCCTGCGGTGATCTCAGGCGCAGGTCCAACAGTGTTGGTCTTTGGTGCCGCTTCAGATCTTGAGAAGATAGCCATTGCAGCAGGGGAGCAGTGGCAAGTGAGCCAACGTGCAGTTTCTCGACAAGGTGTGCAGATTTCCCCTGTTTCCACCCCGTGACGCAACTACGTGATATAGTTCTTTCATCTCCAGCTCCGCGGGTACACAGCTGACGTTCTTCCTCAACTAAGGCTCCGCAGCATTAATTTTCAGAATCCGTTCAAATCACTGGTCGGCTTCTATCTGGAGAATCATCCGAATCAAAGGAAATTTGTGACTGAATCAACGGCCGCCCGTAAACCACGTGGTGAAAGCCTCTCCTCAATGTTGCTGCCTGAGCTCAAAGCCATGGCCAACAAAATGGGCATCTCTGGTGCCAATGCAATGCGCAAGGGTGACCTTGTCGCGGCAATCTCTGCCAATCAAACTTCAACTCGCGCTCCGCGTGCTGCAGCAGAAAAAGCTGCCGCGCGTGAAGAGCGTGCACCTCGCCAGGAACGCACCCCTCGTGAAGAGCGAGCACCTCGTGAGGATCATGAACCTCGCGAGTCTCGTGAAGAGCGAGCACCGCGTGAGGATCGTGCACCACGCGAAGAGCGCAACCGCGATCGCCGACCACAGCAGGATCGTGCGCCTCGCGAAGAGCGCGCGCCTCGTGAAGACAACAATGATCGCAGCAATGATCGCGGAGAACGCGATTTTGGTGATCGCAATGACCGCAACCGCAATCGCAATGACCGCAATGACCGCGGTAATGATCGCAACCGCAATCGCAATGATCGTTTCCGCGAACGTCCTCGTGGCAATGATCGCAACCGCAACAATGGCGGTTACAGCGAAGCCGATATCGAAATCCATGAAGACGATGTACTGGTCCCTGTAGCAGGCATTCTTGATGTACTCGAGAACTATGCATTCGTGCGTACCAGCGGTTACCTCCCTGGTCCAAACGACTTGTACGTCTCGCTTTCAATGGTGCGCAAGCACGGGCTTCGCAAGGGCGATGCCATCACTGGCGCGACAAAGCAGCCACGTGAAGGTGAGCGTCGTGAGAAGTTCAATCCGCTCGTACGCATCGATACCGTCAATGGTGGCGAGCTCGAGGCTGCACGCAACCGACCTGAGTTCTCAAAGCTCACCCCGTTGTACCCACAAGAGCGTTTGCGTCTCGAAACAGAGCCAACAAACCTCACTGCACGTGTGATCGACTTGGTTGCACCAATTGGTAAGGGTCAGCGTGGATTGATCGTTTCGCCTCCGAAGGCGGGCAAAACGATGGTGCTGCAGTCGATTGCTAACTCGATTTCTGAGAACAACCCTGAAGTTCATTTGATGGTGGTCCTCGTTGACGAACGCCCCGAAGAAGTTACCGATATGCAGCGCTCGATCAAGGGTGAAGTTATTGCTTCAACCTTCGACCGTCCTGCGGAAGATCACACGATCATTGCCGAGTTGGCAATTGAGCGCGCAAAACGCTTGGTTGAGCTCGGACACGATGTCGTCGTGCTTCTTGATTCGATGACTCGCCTTGGTCGTGCCTATAACCTCTCGGCTCCCGCATCTGGCCGAATCATGTCCGGTGGCGTGGATTCCACAGCGCTGTACCCACCAAAGAAGTTCTTCGGTGCTGCACGCAACGTCGAAAATGGCGGATCACTCACCATCTTGGCAACGGCCCTTGTCGAGACCGGCTCCCGCATGGACGAAGTGATCTTCGAAGAGTTCAAGGGCACCGGCAACATGGAACTCAAGCTGGATCGACGCCTTGCTGACAAGCGCGTCTTCCCGGCAGTTGACGTTGATGCTTCCGGTACCCGTAAGGAAGAACTCCTCATGGCGCCTGATGAGCTCAAGGTGGTTTGGAAACTCCGCCGCGTCCTTCATGCCCTCGATCAGCAGCAGTCCATTGAGCTCCTGCTCTCCAAGTTGCGTGAGAACAAGACCAACTTTGAGTTCATGAGCCAAATCATGAAGACCACCCCGGGTTCAGGTGGCCTTCCTGGCGAAGAAGACTAAAAAGCTTCACTCCACTGGCCTCTTGGTCCGCATTTCGCGGATCGGGGGGCCA
>CANFTO010000006.1 GCA_947449945.1 Actinomycetota bacterium
AGAGCTTTCACCAGCACTTGCTTCGCAGGTATATGTCACTCGTAACCCGACAGAGACACCAACGGGTAAGTACTTGGGCACATGCCACTTCCAGCGTTTACTTCGCGAACCACCAGCAACATTAGTGTCATCGCTTGTTGATACTGACTTAGTTCCCGTTCGCCCAAATGCTCCGTTAAGCCAAGTCACTCGTACGTTCGCTGCTTACAACCTCGCAGCGCTTCCAGTAGTTGATGAGCATGGTCATTTACTCGGAGCAATTTCCGTCGACGACGTCATCGACCACATGCTGCCTGAAGACTGGCGCGAGAATGACGGAGAAGATCGTGGCTAGCCGCCCAACGCGTCGAGAAGCGCGTTTGGATCTGCCGTACGAGCGCAGTCGCTCAATGCGAGGCAGTTACGACCCCGAACGCTTTGGTCGCATCTCCGAAAAAGTTGCACGGTACATCGGCTCATGGGCCTTCATTGCCTGGATGACTGTTGTGGTGGGTGCATGGGTGCTCATCAATACTGTGGGCCCTGAAGCCTGGCATGTTGATCCATTCCCGTTCATCTTCTTAACACTGATGCTGTCACTTCAAGCTTCTTACGCGGCACCGCTGATTTTGTTGGCTCAGAACCGACAATCCGACCGCGATCGCGTGCAATATCAAGAAGACCGTTTGCGCACAGAGCGCTTGCTGGCCGACAGTGATTACCTCGCTCGCGAAATTGCAGCCTTGCGCTTGGCTCTGGGTGAGGTTGCTACCCGCGACTACATCCGCGGTGAACTCCGGGACATGGTTGCTGACCTTCGTGACCACATTGACGCGATGAATCTTGATAATGAGCCTGATGAGCGGGACCGCACGAACGATCGCTAGTTAGGGTCGCCTAACATCAGGGTTATGCAACCCAATCTTGACGCTCTGAATGCTGCCCTCGCGACAGTCAATGATCCTGAAATCCATCGCCCCATCACTGAATTGGGCATGCTCAAATCAGTTGAGGCGGACGACCAAGGCGTAGTCAAGGTTGGTGTTTACCTCACTGTTTCAGGTTGCCCCATGCGCGACACCATTACCGATCGTGTGACCGCAGCTGTGTCAACCGTTGCCGGCGTCACCAGGGTTGAGGTTGAACTCGATGTGATGAGCGACGAACAGCGCGCGGCGATGAAAAAGACGCTTCGGGGTGATGAAAAGGAAAATCCCTTTAATAAGCCGGGCAACACCACACGCATCTACGCAATTGCTTCAGGAAAGGGTGGCGTAGGTAAGTCATCTGTGACCGCAAACCTCGCAGCAGCAATGGCTGACATGGGCTTAAGCGTTGGTCTCATTGATGCTGACATCTACGGCCACTCAATTCCGCGCATGCTTGATGCTCTTGATGCACCCACCATGGTTGAAGGCATGATCATGCCTCCTACTGGATTTGGCGTGCGCGTCATTTCGATGCTGGCTTTCAAGCCAGGTGGCGTCACACAACCGGTAGCTTTCCGCGGACCAATGCTGCATCGAGCACTCGAGCAATTTATTACTGACGTGTGGTGGGGCGACTTAGACGTACTCCTTCTCGATCTACCACCAGGCACGGGTGACATTGCAATTTCTGCAGCACAACTGCTACCAACAGCAGAACTCGTGATCGTCACAACACCTCAAATGGCTGCAGCAGATGTTGCCGTTCGTGCAGGCACCCTTGCTGAACAGACCCATCAAAAGGTCGCTGGTGTTATCGAAAACATGAGCAGTTTCCCTTGCCCACATTGCGGTGAACCAATGGATCTGTTTGGCACAGGTGGCGGCAAGCTGGTTGCAGATCAAATCGCCAAGGTTCTTGGCACTGAAACTCCACTTCTTGGCCAGATCCCATTTGATGTTGCACTTCGCGAAGGTGGCGATGACGGCAAGCCGTTGGTCATAAGCAATCCGGATGCTCCGGCTTCTATGGCTATTCGCGCAATGGCGGAACGCTTAGGGAAGCGCCCACGTGGACTGGCGGGTATGTCACTCAATATTTCACCAACGCGTAAGTCTTAATCCAAAAACGTCAGCCAGTGATTCCGTTCTGATATCCGGTTGGGGGACATTCCATCGTCGCATTAACAAGTGCATTGCGGCTGACTTGGCTTCCAGCAACTGGGTGTTGGGCCACAACCGTGCATAAACCTTGTGATTGAGCCGCCAATGAAGGATCTCCAGAATTCGCTCTGAGAAACAGCGTAATTCCTGATTGCATTCCGAGGTTCTTAGCCTGACTATTTCCAAGTCCAATGAAATTCGGAACAATGACGATGGTCTGTGACTGGGTAGCCATGCTTTTTGGCTGTGGTTCGTTAGTGAGCGAACTACCACCACTCACAGGCGCTTCATGAGTTACACAGCTTCTTTGCAATGCCAGCCATGTTTCACGACTCACTTGCCCATCAACAAAGAGACCAGATTGCTTTTGGAATGACTGAACGGCTTTGCTGGTTGCTTGGTCGTAAATTCCATTGAGCGTGAGTTTGGCGCCTTGCTCGTTTTGAAGTTGGACCTGCACCGCACTAACAGGGTAAAAACTTGCCCACTGATTTGAGAGCGTCGGTAAATCTTCAGGTGATGAAGAACATAGCCACCGAATTGCATCCTCGTAATTGGCGACCAGGGTCATGGGATTTCTTGGCGCGGGTGTTGCAGTGAATTCACTTCCGTTCTTTTTCATGATGATTTCAACAATTCCATCCGCACCAGAGGCGACCTCATACTTGTTAAACCACACATGAATGCCATCAGCTTGCGGAAGCCAAGCCGGAAGCGTGCTATTTGTGTAGTGCGGCGGCAGGGCATTGTCATAAAAATCGTTTGCAAGTTGCACGCTGGTAGCCGCATGTTCAACAACTGCGACAAAGCTCTTGGCCAATGACAAGCCGAAATAATCGTTAGCCGTGACTTTGGTTCCTGTTCTGGCATTTAATAGGAGACTAGTAACGAAGGCCTGACCTGTGCCAGCACCAGGAGCTATTCCACCAACTTCCTGTCTTACACAGAGATACTCCGTAGAAGCACACGGAGGTGTGGTGAGTTCTTGAATAAAGGTTCCGCACTGTGGTTCATCTATTGCGCACTCATACTTATCGTTGGTAGCAGCCGCATTCACCACGGGATTCACAAAAGCGTTGAAATTCCTATTGGCATTTGTTGTCCCTTTATCGTCGAGACCCAATGCCTTTGCAGTTTGGTAGGTGAATGTGTCAAAGTTCTTTAAGTCTTCACGTGAATGTGCCTGTATCTGAATGGCTACAGACTGATGTGAGCAGGACGTTAGTCCACCTATTCCCAACACTGCTGATACACAAACTGCCGCAATGGTGCGAAAACCCATGACGCTCTTTTCTCGTGACTATCCATGCATCACAAAAGTTTAGCGCTGATAAAGCTCGCTTGCTGTCTACTAGGTGGCGTCAGGGTCAAACAGCGGAGTATTCGCTGCTGGCTTTGGTGGTGCGGGTGCTGGATCGTCTTTGAGCATGTTGGTAGCAATGCGCTTTGGATGAAGGTCAGCAAGGCCTTTCATTGTGTCCATCGCTTCGTTGAGATCTAGGCCCGCGGAATCTGCAAGATCTTGCTTTGCTCCTGCAGCCATTCCGCGAATCTGCTTGAGGAATCGGGCGCCATCGGCTGCCGCTTTCGGCAACTTGTCGGGACCAAAGATCAGCAGCCCAATCACAGCCAAGGCCATGATCTCGCCAATCCCGATATCAAACATGACTCAACCCTACGCGCTCTACTGCTTGACTGCCGAGGAGCCAAGAGTGACGGTCGCGGTCCGAGGCGTGCCACCACGAGTGAAGGTCACCTTGATTTTATCGCCGGGGGCATGTTCACGAATAGCAACAACTAGCTCGGTTGAATCATCGATGACTCGCTCTTCAATCTTGGTGATGATGTCGTTGAGCTTGATGCCTGCTGAATCAGCTGGTCCATTGCCGGTGATCTTGATGACCTTGGCACCGGGACCCGGGAAGTTCATGTCCAGCGAAACACCAATGACTGGGGTTTGTGAAGTTCCCGTAGCGATGATTTCTTCAGCAATGCGCTTTGCTGAATTCACCGGAATCGCGAAGCCCAAGCCAATACTTCCGGCCTCGCTCGTTCCATTTGCCATCGAAGCGATCGCTGAGTTAATGCCAATGACCTGGCCCGATGAATTCAGAAGCGGTCCACCTGAGTTTCCCGGGTTGATTGCAGCGTCCGTTTGAATTGCATCGATAAATGAAGTGCTGTTGGTGTCACCTGTCGTTACTGGTCGATTCAACGCACTAATGATTCCGGACGTAACTGTGCCAGCTAATCCAAGCGGTGCACCAATAGCAACAACTGCTTCGCCAACATGCAACGTTTCTGAATTTCCAAGCGTGACTGCAGGCAGCGAACCCTGATCAACTTTCACGACAGCAAGGTCATAGGCCGGGTTGGTGCCCACTACTTCACCTTTAAGTTTTGTTCCATCAGTAAGTACAACGCTGAGCTTGCCGCCATCCTTGACTAGGTCAACGACGTGATTGTTCGTGATGATGTAGCCATCTGAACGAAGGACGAATCCTGAACCGCTCCCTGATTGGGTCTTGCCATCAGCCTCGATGTAAACCACGGATGGCAGAACCTGCTGCACCATCGCTGCAATGGTTCCCTCTGCAGGTGGCACCTGATTTGTCGAGACCTGCGCGATAGCCGCTGGTGCGCTCACCGCCACTGAGTCACTTTTCAGACCAAGGAGGTATCCGCCAAAGCCTGCGCCACCGCCTACGACAGCGGCAGTGACTGCGGCGATCAAAATCGTTCCACCCACACCTAAACCCCGCTGCTTGGCAACGATTGGGACAAAGGTGGGAGCTTGGTTGACCGGGCTCACAAACGGGTCCGCATCAAACTCGCTGGTCATGGAACTCCTCACAGATGGATGGGCACAGCTGGTTTGAGCGTAGACCCATTAGGCTGAAGGCAATTCTCACATCCGCGGAGGTGCGTCATTTCATCATCCCCACTACCTTCGAAGGCAGCTTGGAACTTTGCCGACGAATGGCTCGACGAGTCCGAAACCATTCGGACGGCCCGAGCCAAGGCCAAGGAACTGGGTTGCACCCCGGTAGCTCCATCAACTGCCCATACCCTGCGAGTGTTGGCTCGAGCCATCAATGCAGAGTCCGTAGTCGAGGTTGGCACCGGAGCAGGCGTCTCTGGCGCTGCATTGCTTTCAGGAATGTCTGAATCGGGCGTGCTGACCTCCATCGACAACGAAGCAGAAATTCAGCGCCTTGCTCGCGAGACCCTGAGCGATCTGGGTTATGGCCACATCCGAGCTCGCCTCATCACAGGTCGCGCCCTTGAGGTTCTGCCACGTTTAACTGAGAGCGCTTATGACCTTGTCTTCATCGACGGTGACCGTACTGAGTACCCAGCAGCCCTCACTCTTGCTAAGCGTCTGCTACGCATCGGCGGCATGATCGCATTCGACAACCTGCTCACAGATGGCAGCATTGCTGATCAAGCAAGCCGCAATCCAGAAGCAGTTGCCCTTCGTGATGTTGCTCATGCACTACGAGATGACGATCACTGGATTCCGGCGCTCCTCACTGTTGGTTCAGGTTTGCTCGTTGCCATCAAGGTTGGCGGCTAGTTCCACGAACGTGCGCAAACGCAAACCCCACTACTTTCGTAGTGGGGTTTGCGTTTTCTTGACTTGAGATTGCTCGGAACTAGATTGCGCGTGCGACTAAGGCAGCTTCCTTAATTGCGCGCTGCATGTCTTGGGATCCGTTGACATCGCCAATGGTGTGGTGTGCAATACCTTCATCATGAAGGATCTCTGACAATTCGCGGTTTGGATGATGCCAGTTCACTAAAATCACTGTGTCAGCTGGAATCACGCGCTCTTTATCAACGTCGACCCAACGAACAGTGACTGAGTCCGGCGTTATTTTGACCATCTGTGAAGCAGGAACAAGTTCGACGTCACCAGCAAGCATGATCTCGCGTGACACTGCGGTGGTTACTGCAGGGAATGGAACACGCGCACCTGGCATATCTGTTCGGCTCACCAAGGTGATCTTCGCACCCTCATCAACTAATTTCAGTACTGCGGTTATCGCTTCGAAGTTGCCGGTGTCATCAAACACAACAACATTCTTGCCGATGTTGGCGCGACCGCCATAACCAAGAACATCCCATGCAGTGAACACGTGTGGAAGATCTGAGCCAGGAATTGAAACGCCTGGAACCATGGTTTGTGGAACTGACGTATCGGCCGTACCGCCTGTTGCCAAAATGATTTCGTCGAAGCCCGAATCGACCAACATGTCTGGATCAACGAACGAGTTCAACTTGATTGTTACACCGAGCTCCTTGATTTCGGCTTCAAGCCACTGAGTAATCGAGGTGAGGTCAGCACGTGCGCGAACACCCGCAACCATTGATGCTTGACCACCAAGTTCTTTACGCATGTCGTGGAGTTCAACCTCGTGACCGCGAAGTGCAAGCGTGCGTGCAGCTTCAAGCCCTGCAGGGCCGCCGCCAACGATGAGCACCTTCTTCGTCACTACTGCAGCTTCTGGCTCAAGGCTCATTCGCGATTCCTGACCAGCAGTTGCGTTTACAACACAACCGAAGTTGCCAGTTGCAGAACCTCCGGTGCAACCAATACTCGTTCCCGTGCAAGGGCGAACGCGGTGCGCATTGCCGGCTCGTGACTTATTCACGATTTCCGGGTCAGCAATGGTTGCGCGAACCATCGACACCATGTCAGCTGCACCGCTTTCAACGATGTGATTAGCGTGGTCAAGAGTCATGATGCGACCTGTGACCATGGTTGGAATATCTAGTGCGCGAGTTACCACTTCACTGGTTGGCATTTCATAGCCAAGCGGTGATTCCATGGTTGAGAAGATCTTCGCGAACTTCCAGTAGGTGCCAAGCGAAACACTGATGTAGTCAACCTTGTGCTGCAGCAGCTTTGCGATCTCTGCATACGCGTCTGGTCCAAGACCTCCTGGCAACACATCGTCAGCAACAAGACGCAAGCCCAGTGGGTATTCAGGACCAACCTCAGCACGCACCGCATCGATAACTTCATGAACAAAGCGCATGCGGTTTTCAAGTGAGCCGCCGTACTCGTCATCGCGGAAGTTCAGCGCGGTGGAGAGGAATTGTGCGATCAAGTAGCCATGGGCGCCGTTGAGCTCAACGCCATGCATGCCGCCGCGCTTCACGCGACCAGCCGCTTGTCCGTAACTGCCCACGATTTCATCAATCATGTCTTTGGTGAGCGTGCGCGGAACGATATTCACCGTTGGGTTTGGCGTTGGACCAGTTGACCAGTTCTGAATGCCAGGAGCTGATGGCATTGCTGCACCGAAGTGGTTGATCTGCTGAAACAGACGCATGTCATACGGAGAACATGCTTCAACGAGCTGCTCGTACCAAGGGATGATCGCGTCAGTTGCGGCAACTACCGGAAGGCGAGCTGAGGTGGAGTGCACGCCTGCTGCGCCGATGACTGACAGTCCCACGCCTCCCGCTGCGCGTACGCGGGTATAGGAGATCAAATCGTCCAGCGACAGCGACAATAAGTGAGCCGAGCGGGCTACTCGGTTAGGGACAGTTACCCCCGCGAGCTGAATCGGGTTAAACAGTGCGTCGTACATTCAAAACTCCTCAAGACCACTTTCAGTGTGCTTGGCGATGGTAATCGGATCTGCTCTCAGGGGATAGAGGAAACGATATTTTTCTATGACAAATAGATTCTTTATTTGAGCGGCTGTAGGGAATGGGACAACGAAGAAGGGCCAAGGATTGCTCCTTGGCCCTTCTTGACGTTAAGTGTTAAGCAAATACAGCGAGCAACGCTTCGCCAAGATTCTTTGCTTCTTCGGCATTGAGCTCAACTACGAGCCGGCCACCGCCTTCGAGTGGTACGCGCATGACATAGCCACGTCCCTCTTTGGTGCACTCGAGCGGGCCATCGCCCGTTCGTGGCTTCATCGCGGCCATCGCGTGTCCCCTTTCGTATGGATGCCTATTATTCCGGATCCTCGAAGTGGTTTTGACCACAGGGTGCGCTTTTTAGCCCTTCCCCCCACGGGTTTCTTCAATAAATCGGGCTAATTTCTTCAAGGAGTGGTTCACCCCGGCCACGAAGGCTGGTCGGACTAATGGCCAACCCAGCCGCCCAAGAGCACCGAGGGGCAGATCAAGGTCTTCGCTCCACAGAAATCGAGCACGCCCATCTGCGAGCTCAACAACTTCCATGATGCCTGTGCCACGGACGACTCGACCGGTGTGCAACACATCAACGCGATACGGCTCTTGCCACAATGTGATGGTCATGGTGTCGAGGAAGCCCACCTTGAAACCTAAGTGCGCTCCTGTAAAGGCACTGAGTTCGGACCCAACGGATCGGCCATCGCCTTTCGTAACATCCACCGTTGTCCCGACCATCCACTCACCTTGGGCATCCCAATCAGTGAACGCAGCAAAGACTTCTTCAGCAGTGGCATCAACATCAACACTTGCTCGAACTTCGGTCATGAGACTTGCTCACCCTTCAAGCGAGCGTTCTGCGCACGCAACTCATCAATCACGGCGTCGACTTCATCCATGCGGTACCCCCGGAACACCACATCAAAACGTGGATGCAGAGGATCAACTTCGGGCCGCAGTTCAGGGGCCACTTCAGGCAAACCGTCGCGTTTTCCCACGGTGAAGAGCAGCGCCAGAGTGATCAATGCAATCACGACGAACATCAGGGTCATGTAGCTATCTCACCATGAGGTGCACACCCGAGAATCACCCGCACGCACAAACCTGAAAGGGTGTGTCCATGGCAACCCCCGGGTCACTCATTCTTGGAGCTCAAGAATTTGGAATAGATGATCGAGCCATCATGGCAATTGTCAATCGCACTCAAGATTCATTCTTTAAAGGTGGGTCAACCTTTACCGACAATGACGCCATGGCAGCAGTTACCACAGCTGTAGAAGCTGGTGCGCATGTCATTGACATCGGTGGCGTCAAGGCAGGCCCTGGAATCGAAATTGACCCACAGGAAGAAATTAAACGGACGGCTTCATTTGTTGCCCAAGTGCGGTCGAAGTACCCAAACGTAGTTATCAGTGTTGACACTTGGCGCGCTGAAGTTGGCCGTGCAGTCTGTAAAGAAGGCGCGGATCTATTGAACGATGCCTGGGGTGGCGTTGATCCTCAGCTTGCGGAAGTTGCAGCGGAATTTCAGGTCGGACTGGTTTGCACACATGCTGGTGGTCAGGAACCGCGCACTCGACCACATCGCGTTGAATATCAAGATGTGATGACTAGCATTATTGACCACACCGTGGGATTAGCAGAACGTGCTGTAAGCCTTGGCGTGCAACAAGATCACATCATCATTGATCCGGGTCATGACTTTGGAAAGAACACCGCGCATTCACTTGAAGCCACTCGGCGCTTGCAAGAGATGGTGGCAACAGGTTGGCCTGTGCTTGTTTCACTTTCTCGCAAGGATTTTGTCGGCGAAGCAATTGGCATTACAGATCCGAATGAACGCCTGCTCGGCACTTTGGCAACCACTTCAATTTCCTCACATCTAGGGGCTCGTATGTATCGAGTTCACGATGTAGCAGCAACTAAGCAAACCCTTGACATGGAGCGCGCCATAGCCGGAATCACTCGCCCAGCGATGGCGCGACGTGGTCTGGCATAAGTACCAAAGTTTTTTACCTTACGCATGCACGGAGGTGACGCTTCTCAACAGGAATGAGGAGCGGGATCTTCGAACATTTTCCTTAATGAACGGGAATCCCTAGGGCTGCAAAAGCTTCGTCAATCGTTTTGGCCCATACAAGTTGTTCAACAGCATGTTCATGAACAAAGCCCATGTCTCGCCAATGCTTCACCTGCTGGCGAAGTAGAGCAAAGTCATCCCAAGGATCAAGGACCACAACTGGTTTTACATGCATACGAAGATGCCGCGAGGTCCACACTTCCATCAGCTCTTCCAACGTGCCGATGCCGCCAGGTAAGCAAAGAAATGCATCGGCTCGGTTATCCATGATTCCTTTGCGCTCACGCATATCCGTCGTAACGATCAACTCCTGAGCATCGTGATCAGCAACCTCATAATCGACCAAAGCCTGTGGAATCACGCCAATGGTTGGCCCGCCACCGGCACGTGTAGCTCGAGCCACCGCGCCCATCATCGATTGCGTTCCGCCACCTGAAACCAGGCCCCATCCGCGGGCGGCGATTGTGCTGCCAACCTCTGAAGCCAGCTCGACGTAGCGCTCCGGGATATATGGGCTTGAGGCGCAGTAGACACAAAGAAAGGGCACCTGCGCAGCCTAAGCCGGGTCGGAGTTGCACAGAAACCTAGATAGTTGTAGATTCAACAAAGTAATTGAACATTCAACTTTGTAAAGGACTCGCATCATGGCTGACCTCAGCGGCACCACCGGCACCTGGGCAATTGACCCAACCCACACCACCATCGGATTTTCAGTGCGCCACGCAATGGTTGCCAAGGTCCGTGGACGCTTCACCGACTTCGCAGGCACCTTTGTGCTCGATGGCGCGAACCCAGCTGCCTCAACTGCTGAAATCGTTATTCAGACAGAAAGCATCAACACTGCTAACGCAGATCGCGATGCTCACCTGAAGAGCGCAGACTTCTTCAACGTAGAAAACACCCAGGTTCTTACTTTCAAGTCAACCTCGGTTGCACAGAAGAACGACAGCAACTTTGTTGTCACTGGTGACCTCACCCTCGGTGAGCACACCAAGAGCATCGACATCGCATTCGAACTCGTTGGTACCAGCACCGATCCATGGGGCAATGCTCGCATTGGTTTCGAAGGCGAAACAGAAATTAGCCGCAAGGATTTCGGCCTCACCTGGAACGCAGCACTTGAGACCGGCGGCGTGATGGTTGGCGACGCAATCAAGATCGCTCTCGACGTCGAAGCAGTCAAGCAGTAATTACTTCGAGGTAGTCAGCCACGCGAGCAAGCGCTCGTGACAACTGCGCACCTGCGCAACTGACACCCACTCATCAACTTGATGAGCGATGCTTGGATCCCCCGGTCCGTAATTCAGGGCCGGGGTTCCAAGTGCGGTAAACCTTGCAACATCGGTCCAACCAAATTTCGGTTGTGGATCAACACCAATAGTGTGAACAAACGCAGCCGCCGCCGGTTGATCTAATCCCGGACGTGCTGCATCTGATTCATCAACGAATACAACTTCGTAACCAGCAAACACTTCTTCAACATGTGCTTTTGCTTCAATTAACGTGCGATCTGGTGCGAATCGGTAATTCACCGTCACCACGCACTCATCGGGGATCACATTGCCGGCAACGCCGCCCTTTATTCCGACTGCGTTCAAACCTTCCCGGTAGGTCAAGCCGTCGACAATTGGATTGCGTGGCACGTAGGCTGCTAATCGAGCCAAGATTTCTCCTGCAGCATGTACGGCATTGACTCCCATCCAAGAGCGCGCGCTGTGCGAGCGAACACCGCTCAATTGAATTTCTGCACGTAACGTGCCCTGGCAACCTGCTTCAATACCCGCATTCGACGGTTCCATCAATATGGCAAGTGATGCTTCAAGAAGTTCAGGCTCACGGTCAACAATGTGTTGCAAGCCATTGAACTGTGATGCAACTTCTTCGCCTTCATAAAACACATAGGTGACATCTCGAACTGGGTTGGTCACCGTTGCCGCGAGCGACAGAGCGATTGAAAGTCCACCCTTCATATCGCATGCACCTAATCCATATAGTCGATCACCTTCAAGGCGATGTGGCAGATTGCCCGAGCCAGGCACGGTATCGAGATGTCCGCCGATCAGCACCCGTTCTGCCTTACCTGTATTCGTGCGTGCCACCACGGTGTTGCCGTGACGCACTAACTGAAGGTGGGCACAGCCTTCGAGTGCTCGTTCAACGAGATCAGCAAGGTGGCCCTCATGGTGCGATTCCGAGGGCACATCGATGACAGCGGCCGCCAATAAGGCGACATCTGTTGATAGGTCTAAGGCAGGCACATGACTACGGTAGTCGTCATGTCTTCTTCACCTGTTGATCTGTCCACTGTTTCTGGTCCGGCTTCTGCCATGGGCCTTGCCACCATCGCTGGCGACACCATTCTTGATGTCTGGTATCCAAGCCCAGCCTTGTCAGCAACCCCTACTGATGTCAGTGGGCTCAGCAACGCCATCGACAGCGATTCAGTACGCATGGTGCGCGTAGAAACCGTGGTCACCACGATTGCTGACCTTGCTGCTCCACCCGTAGACGCAGCTGACGCCTACTTGCGCCTTCACCTGCTTTCCCACCGTTTGGTGAAGCCACGCACGATCAACCTAGATGGAATCTTCGGCCTGCTCGCAAATGTGGCGTGGACCAACCTTGGGCCAGTTGCCATCGACCAACTCAGCGAGGTGCGCTTGAGAGCCCGTGCAAAGGGCCTGAATGTCACGGTGTTCAGTGTCGACAAGTTCCCGCGAATGGTCGATTACGTCGTTCCTACCGGCGTTCGTATTGCTGATGCTGATCGCGTGCGCCTCGGAGCTCATGTTGCAAGTGGCACCACTGTGATGCATGAGGGCTTCATCAACTTCAACGCAGGCACTCTTGGAGCATCAATGGTTGAAGGTCGAATTTCTGCTGGTGTCGTAGTTGGCGACGGTTCAGACATTGGCGGCGGCGCTTCCATCATGGGCACGCTGTCAGGTGGCGGCAAAGAGGTCGTCACTATCGGCACTGGTTCATTGATTGGTGCAAACGCAGGTGTTGGTTTGAGCCTTGGCGACAACTGCATCGTTGAAGCTGGTTGTTATGTCACTGCAGGATCAAAGGTGACCATGCCTGATGGCAGCGTTGCAAAGGCCAAGGAAGTCTCCGGGCACGACAATCTGCTGTTTCGCCGTAATTCACAAACAGGGGCAATAGAAGTGGTGTCGCGGACTGGTTCATGGGGCGGCTTGAACGCAGCCCTTCATGCCAACGACTAACTCAATGCATGTGCGCAGAAACTGACGGAGTAGCAGTCGCCTTCGGCGCAGCGGCGACGACATCCTTTGCCGCAATGACCAGCACTTCAGGTCGAGGTGTCAGCGGTGGCGACGGTGTATCTGCAGTAGCAGGTGCGTTTTTGCTATTCCAGTAATACGAAGATCCTGGGCATAACTGCATCACGCTCATGCCATATGTGCCCGGCTTTGAAGGCCAAGCCACGGAAATTGGAAAGTAAGTTGCTGTTCCAAATGGAATTGGCGTGCCCTGATTGACCCAAGTGATGTGCCATCCACCTTTTGTCTGACGTGTAACTTTCGACTTCCACCCAGGAACTGCTTGAGGCTTAACTGCCCGCCAAGGCGAGCCAACAAAGGCCTCTACCTGAACGGTGGGTTCTGAAGGTAAACAGCCATGTTGAATTTCCAAAGTCATCACACTTGATTGACCGGCAACGGCACTGGTGCCTTTTAGGTCAATGATGCCGTGGGCTTGAGCGGGAGCAGCTACAGCACCAAGAAGAACACCCGCACCAAGAGCAGACATTGCACAAGCAACAAGAGTTCGTTTCAACATGCGCCTGAATCTAACAGCGATGCGGACTCATGGATCACACATTGATAACGCAAAGAAGCCCGCCTCGTTGAGGCGGGCTTCTTTGTAGGTAAGTCGTATTCGAATTAGCGACCGGTGATCGCTACGTAATCGCGCTTGTCTGATCCGATGTAAACCTGACGTGGGCGACCGATCTTTGTGGTTGGGTCTTCAACCATTTCACGCCACTGTGCAACCCAACCTGGCAAACGGCCAAGCGCGAACAGCACGGTGAACATATCGGTTGAGAATCCCATGGCCTTGTAGATGATGCCGGTGTAGAAGTCCACGTTTGGGTAGAGCTTGCGTGAAACGAAGAAGTCATCGCTCAATGCGGTTGCTTCAAGGGTGCGAGCAATTTCAAGCAGCGGATCTTCAACGCCCAATGCATCAAGCACGTTGTCGACGTGACCCTTCACGATGGCTGCGCGTGGGTCGTAGCTCTTGTAGACGCGGTGGCCAAAGCCCATGAGCTTCACGCCATCTTCCTTGTTCTTCACCTGCGTGACGAACTCAGCGACGTCGCCGCCTGCATCAGAAATCTCCTGAAGCATTTCCATCACTGCTTGATTTGCACCACCGTGCAGTGGGCCAAAGAGTGCCTGAATGCCTGCAGCAACTGAGCCGTAGACGTTTGCGTCTGCCGAACCCACCATACGAACAGTTGATGTTGAGCAGTTCTGCTCGTGATCAGCATGGAGCAGAAGAAGCGTGTCCACAGCGCTGACTACTGCTGGGTTCAAAGAAGGAGCAACGCCAGCTTTGCCGAAGGTCATGTTGAGGAAGTTCGCTACGTAACCAAGAGATGGATCTGGATCGACGAAGGCCTCACCTTGTGTGTGCTTGTAAGCGTAAGCAGCCAACGTTGGCAAAGCTCCAAGCAAGCGGAAGGTTGAAAGCTCAACGCCGGCCTTGTCAGCTGGATCAAGTTCTTCTTGGTAATACGTGGAAAGCGCTGAAACCGCTGCTGACAACATCGGCATTGGATGCGCGCTGGTTGGGAAACCTGTGAAGAGGTTCTTCAGTGCTGCTGGGACTTCGCGATGCTTGTCAATCTCAGCTTCGAACGCTGACAATTGAGCTGCGGTTGGAAGTTCGCCGTTGATAAGAAGGTAGGCCGACTCCAAGAACGTTGACTGTGCCGCCAACTGCTCAATTGGGTAACCCCGGTAGCGAAGGATGCCCGCATCGCCATCGATGTAGGTGATGGCTGATGAACATGCTGCGGTGTTCATGAATCCATAGTCGAGCGTCACGTGCCCGGTGGTCTTCATAAATGGCGCGATGTTGAGCCCTGGCTCGCCAACGGTGGACGGGACCTCAGGAAGATCTAGTTCCCCACCTGGGTATTTGACTGCATATTCAGACACGTTCGCTCCTTCTCAGCACGCTGACCCTACCGACTCCGAAGGGGCCGCACTACCCGAGAGCGGTATGGGGAGGGTCACATAGCTAGGCGGGTCGGAACTTGGCCAATAGCCTCGTCAGTTCCGGTCAATGCAATACGCACGTGGTTGTCTCCAGCCACCCCATAAAAGTCGCCAGGTGTGACCACCACGCCCCGGTCTGCGAACCAAGCAACGGTGTCCCAGCAGGGTTCACCTCGCGTTGCCCAGAGGTACAGCCCGGCAGCGCTGTCATCGATGGTGAAGCCAGCACCTTCGAGAGCACTCTTCAACAGCTCACGGCGGGCTCGGTAGCGCTCACGCTGAACCACCACATGAGCATCGTCGGCATAGGCCACCGCTGCGGCATGCTGGACCGGAGCCGGCACCATCAACCCACCGTGCTTACGCACTTCCAGGAGTTGCTTGATGATCACCGGATCGCCAGCGGTGAATCCAAATCGGTAGCCAGCAAAGTTTGAGCGTTTGGAAAGCGAGTGCACGGCAAGTAAGCCTTGGGTGTTGTCATCGCACACTGCTGGATTCAAAATCGAAACTGGTTCTTGGGTCCAGGCCAATTCGTAGTAGCACTCGTCACTGGCAACAATCGCGCCAATCTTGCGAGCATGCTCAACGATGATGCGCATCCGCTGCGCAGAAAGCACATGCCCTGTTGGGTTTCCGGGGGTGTTTAACCAAATCAAGGCTGCGTCATCTATGAGTTCGGGTTCATCAGTTGCCGTGACGCGGGCTCCACACAACGCGGCACCTACTGCATAGGTTGGATAGGCCACCTTGGGAATCACGATGTGATCGTCAGGGCCTAAGCCGAGCAACGTAGGTAACCAAGCAACGAACTCTTTTGAGCCGATTGTCGGCAAAATCGCAGTTGGCTCAACGGTTGCACCCAAAATGCGGGTCATCCAAGCAGCACAGGATTCGCGCAAATCTAAGGTGCCAACAGTGGTGGGGTAACCGGGCGCATTTGCCGCTTCAATCAAGGCATCTTGAATGAGCTGCGGCGTTGGATCAACGGGCGTCCCAACGGAAAGATCAACCACACCACTTGGGTGCGTTGCCGCATGCTGCGCATAAGGCGCCAGAAGATCCCAAGGGAAATCTGGAAGTTCATGGGCCTTGCCCATATTTAGTGTTCGTGCTCCTGCTTAGGCAATGCTGCAACAACAGGCACATCGAAGGTCTGAGCACCAAGCTTTGCTGCGCCACCTGGGCTACCGAGTTCGTTGAAGAACTCTGCGTTCGCAGCGGTGTATGCGGTCCACTCTTCAGGGACGTCATCTTCGTAGTAGATCGCTTCTACTGGGCACACTGGCTCGCAGGCGCCACAGTCCACGCACTCGTCTGGCTGGATGTAGAGCATGCGGTCACCCTCATAAATACAGTCGACCGGGCATTCTTCAATGCAGGCCCTGTCTTTGAGGTCAACACATGGCAACGCGATGACGTAGGTCATCTTTTCCTCCAGCGGTTATGGGTATGAGCAAGGGCAAACTTACACAAGCAGGGTGGAACTTGCTGCTAAGACCTCGCAGGAGCCGCATCGCCGCCACCTGGAGTGGCTGCCGGCGCCTTGGTTGAGCCTTGAGTGGTGGTCTTCGTTGGAGATGGAGTCGCACCCGTGGTCGAAGGTGCAGGGGTTGGCTTGAACTGAGTTCCAGGCTTCTTTGGCTTTTCTTTGCCACAGATCACTTCAGGCGATGGCTTGTACTTCGTGGTGATGGTCTGGCGCTTGACTTCGACGCCATCCTTGTAGAAGACCCGATCTACATCGATCGCGAAGCCCTCCATGCCACCTTGTCCAAGGCAGGTATCTGATTCGTCGTAAATGGTCTTGAACGGCTTGATGTCTCGGCGCGGTCCAAACTCAGCTTTGATGTCGCTGTATACAGGAACTCCCCAGAATGAAACGGTAACCGAGGTGCCAGTTGCCGATGCCTGGATGTACACCGGAGTGTCATAAGGATTCTTAAATTTCATGTCGAAGATTCCCCACGCAACCGTTGCTTCCAAGCCTGCTTTGTAACGTGAGATGTAGATGGAGTGAGCGATTACTTGCTGTGGTTCCATACCGGCATAGAACGCTGCAGTCCAGGTTGCTGTGGTTGCAGTTGAAACGCCACCGCCGAGCTCTTGAGCAAAGATTCCGCCTTGGCCGATCACAAATCCAATTGTGTAACCATTGGCGACAGTACGTTCTTTAATCGTGTCATTCATTGAATACGTTTCGCCTGGCATCACCACAGTGCCGTTAACTCGGCGTGCAGCCTCACCAATGTTTTGTTTGCGGTAGGCAGCGTAAGGAAAATTTTGAGTGAATGATGACAGACGTGCAGTAACACCAAGTTCCTGCGCCGCTTGGGTTGAAAGTGCTGGTTCGCGCACGCCAACAGTTACTGGAGCAACTCGTGCTGGTGGGTTCTTGTCGATCACGCTTCCGACCGAAGCAGCAAGATCTTCATCGGAAACACCCTTACCAACCTTGCCGGGGATGACAGTGACCTTGCCATTGCTATCCACGAAGTAAGCCGAACGGCCTGCAGTTTCAACGGGTTCTAGCGCACCAGCAATAGCCTTATGCAAGAGCGCACCATCTAGAACAGGCACGAGGGCGCCGTTTTCAGCACCAAAGCTCAAAGCACGAGCGATTACACGCTTGCCAAGCTTTGCCCTGATCGCACCAGTGGTGACAAATACAGGAGCACTCACTGCTTGTTGAGCTTGTGACCTCGCAGCGGCAAGGGCGGCATCACTCACCGTTGGCTTTGAATCTGCGGGGATAACGCGCACTGCATCGCTACCCGTTGCAAAAGCTTGCGTGATCGCAGCAGCAGCTGCGGGTCGATCAATTTCTTTGCCAGACTGACCGTCAACTTCAACCGCGGTCAAGCCTTTCATGTCAATTGTTGGTTCAACAGCAGGATGATCAATCACTGTTGCGATGCCATCAACCTGAGCATTCAAAGAATCGTGATCAACGAGTACAACTGGTTCTAAGGTGCGATGAGTAAAGAAATTGCCAATCAGCGCGAACGGGTTGTATGTGTGCTCTGCTGCCTGAGCCAATGTGGCATCAACATCGAACGTCAGACCAGCTTCCGCCGGGACAATGTCGAAAGTCTTGCGGCCACTTGTGACGGTGATCGGCTTCTTGACTTGAGCTGCGAATTCTTTGTCCAAGGCAGCTTTCGCGTCCGCCTGCGACATCCCGCCAATAGAGACCCCCGTCACGGTGGTGCCCCGAGGAATACCAGAGCCAACAGAAATCAGAGCAATGACGTACAGGAGCAAAAGAGCGCCCAGAATTGAACCGCCGATGACGAGGGATCGTCGCGACTTCAGCACCGACCACTGCACGTGGCGCTCTTGCGTCACAGATCAAACCCCCAGAAAAATTACAAAGTGTTCTTAGATCGTAAGCGACGCGGATGCGAACTTCGGGTATGGATCAATCCGCCGGCGAGTGAGCCGCTCATGATGACGTTAACTTGCGGTTCGCACCTGTTGTTGTGGCAACACTGGAAAGGTCGTCGCCGCTGCACCAATGACCACGCCGCCTAATAGATAGACCCACTGTCGCCCACCGCCTGAGAGTGCGAGATCGCCTGACGGACTTTCCCCTGCCATCACAATGGTCGCCAAAATCCAACCCAGGAAAACAGCCATCGCACCCCAACGGCTCATCACTAACCAAGCACCGCCGCGAATAACTAATGCCAGGACCACGATCACGACCACCATCCCCCAAGGCACGACAAGTAAGCCCCAAGGAACATTGATCACAAAGCGATCAGCCTGGATAAAGGCACCGATCAAGCCAACGAGTAATCCCACAGCGATCACTGCGAGGTAGCGCAAGAACTGGATCACTCAGTAACTCCGGAAAAAAGATCGTGCTCACGCCCGTCAACGAGTTCGCCAAGTTCACCTTCAGCCAATCGGTAAAACTCCGTGCCAAAGACTTGTGAGCCCAAGTTATTTGAAAGAGCGAAGAAACCACCATCAACACTGACCTGCGTTGCGTGAGCGCGAAGTGCATCCATCTTTGCTTTCAAAAACTCTGGCGCGGATATTTCAGTGGTGATCAATGCATCATCGGTTGCGAACGGCAGATCATCGGGATCTAGCTCAGCAAAGCCCGTGGTCTCCCCCGCTGCGCGCAGTGCGGTGATGCCTTCTCGCAACACCTGCTTGGACATTGCTGTCCAATAGATCTTCTGAATTTTCCATGGTTCACCAAGTTCTGGTTTGAAACCAGGCACAGCAGCCAACATCGCCGCGTAATGAGTCACGCGATGGGCCTGCAAATGATCAGGATGACCGTAGGAGCCGAAGTCGTCATACGTGATCGCAACCTGAGGTCGAGTCTCGCGAATCACTTTCACCAATTCAACGGAAGCTTCGAGCAGGTCTGCTCGCCAAAAACATTCTGGCTTTTCATTTGGGGGCGTTCCGATCATGCCTGAATCACGGAAACGACCAGGCCCTCCGAGCAAACGCCAATCGGTGATGCCCAGTTCCTTCATCGCTGCGGCAAGCTCAAGCTGGCGATGTTCGCCTAATCGGTCGTCTTTATCTGCCGCGAAATGGGAGATGTCAGGAAGCAGAATCTCGCCTTCTTCGCCCAGCGTGCAGGTCACCAATGTGACCTGAGCACCCGCTGCGGCGTACTTGGCCATGGTGATGCCGGTGGCAATTGATTCGTCATCAGGATGCGCATGGACAAGGAGGAGTCTCTGGGTCACCTGTAGAAGGTACCTTGCTTCCTGTGAGCATCGAAGCGACGACAGAGAGTTACCCACGCCAACGAGCCCGTACCCGAGGCTTCCAGCTTGGCCGCCCACGCAATTTCCACCTGCTGAGCGATCAGGTGCTCTTTATTCGCAGCGCCTCAGGCAACGACGCAGCAGGGTCGCTTTGGAGCCTTGACCTGAACTCAGGTATCGAAACCTGCATTGTTGATGTGCGCACCGATATCCCAAGCAGCACCGGAGATGACCTTCCCGCAGCGGAAAAAGCTCGCCGCGAACGCATGCGCGAGGTCACCGGTGGCATCACTGCCTACAGCGTCGATTCGGTCGGAAAGCTCGCAACCTTTGCCGTGAATGGCATCCCTTTCATCGTTGACCTTTCTCATCGATCAGTACGTGCACTTACCGCACCTGGACCGGTTGTTGATCCACGTATCAATAACGCAGGCACATCCATTGCTTATGTGATTGAACGATCTTTGTTTGTCACAGACATTGCAACGGACTCAGCCACTTGTATTGCCGACTCAACGCATGAACATGAGACGTGGGGGCTTGCCGATTTTGTCGCTGCCGAAGAACTTGCTCGTTATCGCGGGTTCTGGTGGCTGCCGGAATCCAACGGTTCACTCCTTGTCGAACGCTTTGATGAACGTAATGTCGATGAGTGGTGGATTTCCGATCCTGCTCAACCTGGCAATCCACCGCAATCTCGGCGCTACCCCGCTGCCGGAACAACAAATGCAGTGGTGGAACTTTGGGTGATCAACGCTGGTGATGAACGCAAGCAGATTATTTGGGATCTCACCGCATTCCCATATCTGGCAACTGTTTCTCCCTCAAAGCATGGCACCGTTCTTGAGTTACTCAATCGCGAACAGAACCTGGTGAGCATTCAGTTGCTGAACAGTGCGACTGCTGAGTTGACTGAACTACAACGACGCTCCGATTCGGCGTGGATCGATGTGATGCCCGGCGTTCCTTGCCTCGATAGTGAAATGCAGCTGCTAGAAATCGTGAACGATGGCGCAACAGATACCTACCGCTTGGCTCGCGCCAATACCTTCGTTACGCCACCACAACTGCAGGTTCGCGCACTGATTGATCACGATGCCAATGGTGCCGTGATTGCAGCATCGAGTGAGGCGACCACACAAGGGCTCTATCGAATCGACTTTGCGTCAGGTTCAGTTGGTGCCCTCACAGACGAACACTCGTGGTCAACAGGGATGGTCAATGGCGAGGCTTCAGTCATCGTTGAAGCAGATGCCTTCCAACCCCGCACCACCTTCATGGCAAAAACTCCTCATCAACAATTCGTCATTGCGAATAATGCCGAGACTCCGAAGATCAACGTTCGCCCGAACTATGCGCAAGTAGGCGAGCATTCACTTGAAACCTGTGTGCTGTGGCCAACAGGGCACATCGCGGGATCAAAGAAACTTCCGGTGATCCTCTCGCCATATGGTGGCCCACATGGTCAGCGCGTGATGCGCAACGCCGCGGCCTTCACGTCAGAGCAGTGGTTTGCCGATCAAGGTTTTGCCGTGATCGTCACAGATAACCGCGGCACACCTGGCCGCGGGCCCCTTTGGGAACGCGCTGTTCACAATGATTTGGCGACGTATCCCGTTGCTGATCAAGTTGAAGCGTTACTCGCGTTAGCTAAAATCAACTCAGACCTTGATGTTTCACGAGTAGGTATTCGTGGCTGGTCCTTTGGCGGATATCTCGCAGCACTAGCACTGATGGAACGCCCAGACATCTTCAGCGCCGCTGTTGCTGGTGCACCCGTGACCGACTGGGCGCTCTATGACACGGCGTACACCGAGCGCTACTTAGGAACTCCACAAGGAAACCCTCGTGCGTACGAAAACACCTCACTGCTGAACAAAGCACATCAACTCCAGAAGCCACTACTACTTATTCATGGCTTAGCCGATGACAACGTCTTTGCGGCACACACGCTTCAGCTTTCAAGCGCATTGCTCGCTGCAGGCAAACCACATTCGGTGGTTCCCTTAAGTGGTGTCACGCACATGACCCCACAAGAAATAGTCGCCGAGAACTTGCTGCGATTAGAAGTTGATTTCTTCCGCAGCCATCTCGGCGACTAGTTCGTTTCTTTGGTGAAGCGTTAGTTCTTTGGCTTGCGTCCTGCGCGAGCGCGATCAACCTGAGTCAGCAGCACCTTGCGAATACGCACGCTTGATGGCGTGATTTCTACACACTCATCTTCGCGGCAGAACTCAAGAGCTTGCTCAAGTGAAAGCTGCTTATGCGGAATGAGCGGAACAAGAATGTCACCTGCGGATGAACGCATGTTGGTGAGCTTCTTTTCCTTCGTTGGGTTCACGTCCATGTCGTCTTGACGTGAGTTTTCACCAACGATCATGCCTTCATACACATCAGTGCCTGGCCCGATAAACATCGTGCCGCGCTCTTGCAAGTTTGCAAGTGCGAATGCAGTAGTTGGGCCTGTGCGGTCTGCGATGAGTGAACCGGTTGGACGGGTACGCAATTCACCGTGCCATGGCTCATAACGATCAAACACATGGTGCAGCAATCCGGTGCCTCGAGTTTCGGTAAGGAACTCAGTACGGAAACCAATCAAGCCACGAGCAGGAACGATGTAATCCATGCGAACCCAGCCAGTGCCGTGGTTCACCATTTGCTCCATGCGACCCTTGCGAAGAGCCATGAGCTGGGTGACAACGCCGAGGTAATCCTCGGGAATATCAATGGACAACTTTTCCATTGGTTCGCACTTCTTGCCGTCGATGATCCGGGTAACCACCTGCGGCTTACCAACAGTGAGTTCGAAGTCTTCACGACGCATCATTTCCACAAGGATCGCGAGCTGAAGTTCGCCACGACCTTGGATTTCCCAAGTATCTGGACGCTCAGTGTTGTTCATGCGGATCGACACGTTGCCGACGAGCTCTTGCTCAAGGCGCTGCTTGACCATGCTCGCAGTGAGCTTCTTACCGCTCTTTCCAGCCAACGGTGCAGTGTTAATACCGATGGTCATCGAGATTGATGGCTCATCAACAGTGATCACTGGAAGTGGGATTGGGTTTTCTGGATCACCAAGGGTTTCGCCGATGGTGATTTCAGGAATACCGGCCACAGCGATGATGTCGCCTGGGCCTGCGCTTTCAACGACAACGCGAGAAAGGTTCTCGGTCATCATGAGTTCAACAACCTTGGCGCGTTCAATAGTGCCGTCGGTCTTCATCCAAGACACTTGCTGACCCTTTTTGATGGTGCCTTGGTGCACGCGGCAAAGAGCCAAGCGGCCCAGGTATGGGGAAGCGTCAAGGTTGGTGACATGTGCTTGCAGCGGAGCACCTTCGATGTACTGAGGAGCTGGCACAGTTTCAAGAAGCACCTTGAACAGTGGCTCAAGGTTTTCTTCTTCTGGCATGCCGCCGTCAGCAGGGCGAGTCAATGAAGCACGACCGGCCTTAGCGCTGGTGTAAATGATTGGGAATTCGATCTGAGCTTCGGTTGCATCAAGATCAAGGAAGAGTTCATAGGCCTCATCCACGACTGCACCAATGCGTGAGTCAGGGCGGTCAACCTTGTTGATCACGAGTACGACAGGAAGACCCTTTTGCAAGGCCTTGCGCAGTACGAAGCGAGTCTGAGGCAGCGGGCCTTCGGATGCGTCAACGAGAAGCACCACGCCATCGACCATTTCAAGACCGCGCTCTACTTCGCCACCGAAGTCAGCGTGACCTGGGGTGTCGATGATGTTGAAGGTGACGCCACCCTCAGGGGCGCCTGCGCCGGTGTAGTGCACCGAAGTGTTCTTCGCGAGGATCGTGATGCCCTTTTCGCGCTCGAGGTCCATGGAGTCCATGACGCGGTCGTTCACGTCTTGGTTCTCACGGAAGGCACCCGACTGCCACAACATGGCATCCACAAGCGTGGTTTTGCCGTGGTCGACGTGGGCGATGATGGCTACGTTACGAAGATCTTCTCTGCTTGGCACCCGCTGACCTTACGGGGTCGGCACCGATACCGACGAATCGCCCGAAAGCCCCTAGAGGGAATCCCTGCCAAAGCACAGTTCATATTTCGCATCAATCAGCTTTTTGAGTAGCGCTTTGGGTAATGGCTTGTCTTTAGGGAAGTGCAAGGCGCTCTTGGTGCCCGTATAGCGAGCAAGCTCGGATTCAAACTGATTCAAGATTGACCCACTATGCGGGTAATAGGAATTGAAGTTCTTCGCTGCCGCAAATCCCGCCATCACTTTGCCACGCACCTTGAAGGCTGGCATGCCGTACGAAATGCATTCCTCGCAATCAGGCAATAGTGACAGGATTGCGTTGCGTACTTCTTGCAGGGTCGAACGCTGTGGTTCTGCGACGGTGTTTAGGTAATCATCAATTTCTTTGGCTGACATTCGACATTAGCTTTCACTTGGCATCACAAAATTGGGATCCATCCATCCCAGTTCCCAAATGTGTCCGTCCAGATCTTCATAACCCCAGGAGAACATGAAGCCCATATCTTCTGGCTCCTTGTAACGACGAGCGCCAAGCGCAAATGCCTTCTCACAGAGCTCGCGTACTTCTTGCGCAGAATCCAGCATCAAGGCCAGGAGTACTTCTTTTGATTCATGCGCATTACTGATCGGGCGATCAATAAAACTTTCGAAGTGCGGCTTGGTCAGCAACATGGCAAAAATGTTTTCTTCAATGAGCATGCAGGCTGCGAGCTCATTGGTGAATTGAGAATTGAATTCATAACCAAGACCACCGAAGAAGGCCATGGTCTTTTCCAAATCGTCAACGGCAAGGTTGACGAAGAGTGACGTTGCCAACGTGAACCCCTTAGCGACTGAACTCAAGAACCGCCACGACCACAGAGATCACGGTCAGCAAAATTGCTGGTCCCATGTCTTTAATGCTGTCGCGAACCCGAATATGTGCAATGACTGCACCCATGAAATAGAAAACAAATCCAAGGGCAGCCAACGAACCAAGAATTGGGACCCAGATACCTACGAGGAGTCCAAGTGCTCCAAGGATTTCAATCGTTCCGAGGAGTCGAATCTGTCGCTCGTTGAGCCCAACATGGTTGAGCATCTCAACCACGTTTTCCATCATGGAAAGTTTGCCGTAGGCAGAAAAGGTGGTCATAAGGCCAAGAATTGCAGCAAGGATGATGAGTGCCATGGTGTTGGTGTCCTATTCATATGAGCGAGCAACCTCGATCCGGCTCACGCTACCGAAGTTGCAACGCTCAGCGTTGCAGTGCTGGCAAGACACGCTCAATGAGTAATGGGGCTAGATCACCTCTGGCACCCATGTCATCGGGATGCAGCCAAAGCAGCTCGTCAATTTCAGCCTGGACGCCAAGACCTCCTATCCACGGATGCTCAAAAATGAATCCGTGCACCGTGTGGTCAGGCTCATTCGCGGCTGCAGTTGTCCATTCACCAAGAAATGAGAGCAACTCCGGGTTCAGCATTGCCCCAACTTCTTCATGTAATTCGCGAATTGCGGCTTGAGCCGGGGTTTCACCGCTCTCAATTTTTCCGCCGGGCAACATGTAACGCGAAGTTCCGCGTTTACGAACAAGCAGCACTCGACCATCGCGATCGCGAATAACTACTGCCGAGACAACGAAGTCGGCGGAATTGGTCATTGACTCACAACGTTGGCGACCGGAGTGTTCGTCTTTTTACCCCAGACGAATAAGTAAAGAATGTCGAGGATGCCGACGGTGTTCACAACTAGCAACACAACAAACCACACCGGGCTTCGATTCGCACCTGAGCGATACAGCGCGAACGCCTTCCATACGAAGGACCAAATGATCAACACGATGAATACCCAGAGGAATCCTGAGTTCACGAAGTCATCTGTGTTTGTTTCAGCCACAGTTAAAGGCTAGCAGCGAAACATCTTGGGGGTTAGACGTTGAATCGGAATTCCACAACGTCGCCATCAACCATCACGTAGTCCTTGCCCTCCATGCGAACCTTGCCTTTAGCTTTCGCTTCAGCCATTGATCCGTTTGCTAGTAAGTCAGCAAATGAAACGATTTCAGCCTTAATAAATCCCTTTTGGAAGTCAGTGTGAATCACACCTGCAGCTTCAGGAGCAGTCGCACCGATGGGAATCGTCCAAGCACGTGCTTCCTTCGGGCCAGCAGTGAGGTATGTCTGCAAACCAAGGGCGGCAAAGCCAACGCGAGCAAGCGCATTCAAACCTGACTCGTCTTGACCAACTGACTGCAAAAGTTCCATTGCTTCAGCTTCATCAAGCTCGCCAAGCTCCGATTCCAACTTGGCATCAAGGAACACTGCCTCGGCAGGAGACACCAAACGATTCATGCGCTCTTTGAACTCTGCGTCACCAAGTTCGTTTTCATCAACGTTGATCACATACACAAAAGGCTTTGCAGTCAGCAAGAACAACTCGCGCAGTGGTTCAACATCGACACCAGCTTGGAAGAGCGTGCTGCCTTCATTCAAAATTACTTCAGCCGCTTTTGCTGCTTCAAGAACCGCAACCTTGGACTTGTCGGTGCGAATTTCTTTTTCAAGACGTGGGATTGCTTTTTCAAGGGACTGAAGATCAGCAAGGATCAATTCAGTGTTGATGGTTGCCATATCTTCTTCTGGCGACACGCGACCTTCAACGTGTACGACATCGTCGTCAACGAATGCACGCAGTACCTGGCAAATCGCATCTGACTCACGAATGTTGGCAAGGAACTTGTTACCCAGGCCCGCGCCTTCGGATGCGCCTTTCACGATGCCTGCAATATCCACGAACATCACGGTTGCCGGAAGGATCTTCTCGGAGCCGAAAATGCGGGCCAAGTCATCCAGACGTGGGTCTGGAACACCCACCACACCTGTGTTTGGCTCAATGGTTGCGAAGGGGTAATTCGCTGCGAGCACGTTGTTTTTGGTCAGCGCGTTAAACATCGTCGACTTGCCTACGTTGGGGAGTCCGACGATTCCGATAGTTAGGGCCACGCCGGCCATCCTCTCAGAGCGCCAAATTGTCAGTCCCCCGTGCCATCGTGAAGCCATGGCTACGAGCAATCTTCCCCTTGAATCCGTGCTGTTACTCCTAGCAATTGGCGCCCTCGTAGGTGCCAGCGCTACAGCGGTGTTCTTCCTCATGCGCCGACGCAATGATGCTTTGGCAGATGCGGCTGTCGCCGATGCCCTGACTCCGGTCGCCGAATCTCTCCAGGCATTGGCTGCTCAGGTTGAGCGCCATGAGCGCACCAACGTTGCCGCTCAAACCGAACTGCGCACCACCTTGACCACAACCTGGGAAAACCAGGTGCAGGTGCTGCAGCGCTCAACTGATGACGTTCGCCGCGAGGCTTCACGTCTTGCTGAAGTGTTGAGCCGCTCTGGTGCACGTGGCCGCTGGGGTGAGATGCAATTGCGGCGTCTGGTGGAAGCATCTGGGCTTCTTGATCGCGTTGACTTTGTTGAGCAAGCCAGCTTCGACTCCCACGATGGCGTTGGCCGCCCCGACATGATCATTCGCCTCGCGGGTGATCGAAGTGTTGTGATCGACGCGAAGGTGCCACTGGCTGCGTTCCTTGAAGCTGAACAGACAACTGACGAAGCAAGTCTGCAGCTGCGTTTGCAACAGCATGCTGCTGCGGTCATTCGTCATATCGATGCCCTGAAAGCACGCGACTACCAGCGCATGGTTCCCAACAATGCTGAGTTCGTCGTGATGTTCTTGCCATCAGAAGCGTTACTCGAAACTGCATTGCAGATGCGCCCAGATTTATTGGACTACGCATTTGAGCGAAACATCGTTCCGGCAACACCAACAACCCTGTTCGCACTGCTGCGCACCGTCTCACTGACCTGGCGCCAAGAACAACTCGCTGAACATGCTGAAGAAATTCGGATCCTTGGCGTTGAACTGCACCGCCGTTTGGTCACGATGGCCTCACACTTCGCCAAGGTCGGCAACTCATTGGATTCAGCTGTGGCCCAATACAACAAGGCCATCGGCTCATTGGAATCTCGGGTTCTGGTCACTGCCCGCCAATTTGGCGAACTTGGAACCGGAGATGCTGAACTCGAGGCCCCGACATTGCTCCACACCACAACCAGGCCACTCACCGCGCCTGAGCTCATTGCGGATGTGAGTTGAGTACCCTGAAGGGGTGATGGACGAAAGCCAATTCAGCGATCCCGCTGACGACGACGCCTATAGCTCGCTCTTTCGACCCGCTCCGCCAACAGCACTCGCTCCTGAGGAAGACGAAGTCATCGTCATCGTTGAAGAAGCTGAATTTGTTCCCGTAACTCCACCTGCGCCCACACCCGTGATCAGCAGCCCAAAGTCTGACACTGGGCGCCTTTTTCGAAGTGTTGGAGTTGAAACAGCGACCACCGCTCTGCCAGCACTGAGCCGATCGGAAGCCGCCCACCTGCGCACTGTCGGTGCCGAGGGCACTCTTGCCATGCCAGCAGTCGTCGAAGAACTCGCTGGTGAACCCACTGATACTGCTGCGCCTTCTGACGCTTCCGTCATTCATACTGCAGAGGCAATGTTTGCTTCCCCAATTACGAGCGAACCCGAGCAGGCCACTAGTCAGCTAAATGACCAAATGAAAGAAGCGCCGATGAGCAAGTCGCGCCGCAACGATCCAGGGCTCAATCCACTTGGTGTGTATGTGCTGGTGATCGGATCAACAGTGATCGCCGGATTCCTTGATTCATTCATCAGCGGTACTGGCCTTGGCTGGCTTACCGGCATTGTGTTTGTAGCTTCGTCGATTTACTGCGCCGTCAAAGTGCGCGTCAGCGATGCCAGCGTTGCTGTCATTGCTCCACCAATTGCGTATGGCATTGCCGCACTGACTGTCGGCCAGTTGGGTCAAAGTCGTGCGGGTGGCGCCGTGATATCTGCCTTCGTGAATGCCTTCACCTCATTGGCTGACAACTGGTTCTGGATTATCGGAACCACACTTGCGGCCCTTGCTGTGGTTGTTGTGCGTTCGCGTCGCTAATTTTTACTGCAGTTTTTAGTTTGCTTGAGTTTTCATATCCCGGCGAAGTTCTGGCGGTAGCGCGAACACTAACTTTTCCACTGTGGTGGTGACTTCTTCAAGATCACCAAAGCCTCGCTCAGCAAGCCAGGCAATAACATCTTGAACCAAGATTTCTGGAACCGAGGCTCCACTGGTGAGACCAACAGTTGTCGCTTCGGCAAACCAAGATTCATCAAGTTCATCAGCGCCATCAACTCGGAATGAGCTTTTCGCACCCGCTTCCACAGCAACTTCAGCTAGCCGTACAGAGTTTGATGAGTTACCTGACCCCACAACAATCACGACATCGCAGTTTGGTGCGATCGCCTTCACTGCCGCCTGACGATTCTGAGTTGCATAACAAATGTCATCACTTGGCGGGCTCACCAAGTTTGGAAAACGATTTTGCAACACATCGACAGTTGCGATTGTTTCGTCAACTGAAAGAGTGGTCTGCGATAACCAAATTAATTTGTCATCCGCACTCAAATTCACTTCGGCGGCTTCTTTGGGATCTTGCACAAGCGTGATGACGTCGGGAGCTTCGCCAGTAGTTCCGACAACTTCTTCATGGCCTTCGTGGCCAATCAAAATGATTTGGTAACCCTCAGCAGCGAAGCGTCGAGCTTCCGCATGCACTTTGGTGACCAGCGGGCAGGTTGCGTCAATGGCTTTGAGGTGTTTCTCCTCCGCTTCAACATGCACGGTTGGCGATACCCCATGCGCTGAGAACACCACATTTGAACCTTCAGGAACTTCTTCAAGCTCATCAACAAAAATCGCGCCGCGATTTTCTAGGGACTTCACTACATACTTGTTATGCACAATTTCTTTGCGCACATACACAGGAGCCCCGTAGGTATCGAGGGCGTTTTCAACAGTGGTGACCGCGCGGTCAACTCCGGCGCAATATCCGCGTGGGGCCGCCAAAAGAACGCGCTTTGTGCTCGACATAGACCTCATCGTAGGTGCCCGAAGTCGGTCACAACACATACGCTGCATCCGTGGCTCTTGACTCCTCCGCTGAACACCCGGCACCGGTACGCACCGTCTCCCGGCTGGTCGGCGAATGGATCGGCCGCCTAGGCCCCATTTGGATGGATGGCCAGGTTGCCGAATTTCGTCCGCGCCCGGGTGCTCGCAATATCTATCTGACCCTGCGTGACCCTGATGTTGATATGTCTCTCACGATCGTCGCTGATGCCGCACTGGTTGGCAGCGTCGAGCCACCGCTTGCCCAGGGCCAACGAATTGTCGTCTACGCCAAACCTGAATATTGGAGCGGCCGCGGTAGCTTGCAATTTCGAGCTAAAGAAATTCGTCCCGTTGGCCTGGGCACTCTTCTCGAGCAACTTGAACGTTTGAAACATCTCCTCACCGCTGAAGGCCTGTTTTCCCCTGATCGCAAACAACCCCTACCTTTTCTCCCTCGCCGAATCGGATTAATTTGCGGGCGCAACAGTGCGGCAATGCATGACGTCTTAGTCAATGTTGAAGATCGCTGGCCGGGCATTCCATTCGAGGTGCGTGAGGTTGCGGTTCAAGGCGTTCAAGCAGTAACGGCCGTCACCGATGCCCTTCTTGAATTGGATGCAATCGGCGATGTTGATGTGATTGTGATTGCACGCGGTGGCGGTAGCGTTGAAGATCTTTTGCCATTCAGTAACGAAGCACTAGTGCGCGCAGCCTCAGCGGCTCGCACTCCCATCGTTTCCGCCATCGGCCATGAACAGGACACACCACTTCTTGATCTTGTGGCCGACTTACGTGCATCTACCCCAACTGATGCAGCCAAACGCATCGTGCCGTCGTGGCAAGAACAGTTCGGCATCGTGCAAGCCTTTCGAAATCGATCAACTTCAGTATTAAAGAATCGCCTCGATCGAGAATCAAGCAGCGCTGCTGAAAGTTTGCGTCGCATTCGAACTCGCGTGAATCATTTAATTGAAGCGGGGCAACGCGATCTCGAACATCTCACCGCCCGCGTGCGAGCACTTTCACCAGCAGCAACCCTGGAACGTGGCTACGCCATTGTGACCAACGCCGATGGAGAAATCATTCGTGATGCAGCCACAACATCGCCAGGAGATTTCATCCGAGTCCGCGTTGCCCAAGGTGCTTTTGAAACCCAACGAGTTGACGATTCAACGGAGGAAGCATGAGCAAGCCAACCGACATCACAAAATTGACCTTCGAAGAAGCTCGCGATGAACTCGCCGGGATCGTGGCAAATCTTGAATCTGGCGGACACAGCCTCGAAGCATCACTTGCTTTATGGGAACGCGGGGAATTGCTCGCTGCTCATTGTCAGCATTGGTTAGAAACGGCTCGCAACCAGATCGTTACAGCTGAGTCGGTTTCTGAGTAGCAAGCGATCCAGCGACAGCTTTCAATTCGTTGATTGAAGCCGTTCCACTCACAGCTGTGGTCACGCCATTAACCTGTCGAATAAGTGCGTGCTGTGTATCGCCGTTGTACACATTCCAGGTCGCTCCGTTAATCACAGTCGTTCCAGCTGACGCGGTTTTTGCAAGCTGAGCTTCTAGAAATTTCAATTTCGTCGTTGCTGATTGTTCAACTTCCACGTATTGCGTATCAGGTGTGACATAGCCCAGATGCCAGACCGGAATGGGTTTTCCCGCAAAGCGTGCGCTCGTTAGGCGATAACCCTCGCGACCTTGCGGTACCTCAACAGGGAATTTTGCCTGCATATTTGCCAGCATCAGTGGCGAGTTAATGCTGACTACGCGCACTGGATCTGGCTGGGCGCGATGGGTAATAAGCAAAATCACCGCGACCGCTGCGATCACCACAGCCAACGAGCGACCCATATCGCCGACCGTCTGCGCCAATCGGGCATTTGGGCGCCCAGTTGGCTCCGGCATGGTTGAACTCACGTGATCATGATGACGCATTGGCACCAATGACTGGATGAGTGGTCTGACAAACCAGAGTGTGACCAAAACACCTCACGGAGCGCCCTGCGTGTATCCGCTTGCAGACCTAGGCTCTGCGCAGGAGGCAACACGATGACAACGCCCGGCACCATTGAAGTTCCTGACCGCAACCTTGCCCTTGAGCTCGTTCGAGTAACGGAAGCCGCTGCGATGGCCGCTGCTCGCTGGGTGGGCCGGGGTGACAAGAACGGCGCCGACGGCGCTGCGGTCAATGCCATGCGCTCGCTCATTGGCAGCGTCAGCATGAATGGCGTTGTGGTCATTGGTGAAGGCGAAAAAGACGATGCCCCAATGCTGTTCAACGGTGAACGTGTTGGCGATGGCACTGGTGCTGAAGCAGATGTCGCGGTTGATCCAATTGATGGAACCACACTCGCCGCGAAGGGCATGCCTAATGCGATTGCAGTGATCGCCGTTGCAGAACGTGGCGCAATGTATGACCCAAGCGCAGTGTTCTATATGGAAAAGCTCGTAGTTGGTGCACAAGGTGCCGATGTCATCGACATCAACTCACCAATTACATGGAACCTTGAACAACTGGCGAAAGCAAAGGGCGAAAGCGTCGCTGACCTCACCGTTTGCATCCTGGATCGTCCACGCCATAAGGATTTAGTTCAAGAAGTACGTGATGCTGGCGCTCGCATCAAGTTTATTTCCGATGGTGACGTTGCTGGCGCAATCATGGCTGCCCGCGCAGGAACAGGCGTTGATCTACTCGCGGGTATTGGAGGTACACCAGAAGGCATCATCGCCGCAGCTGCCATGGTCTGTATGGGTGGAGCAATCCAAGGCAAGTTGTGGCCACAGGATGAAGCTGAGCGCCGCAAGGCACTTGATGCCGGTCACGATCTCAACCGAGTGCTGCACACCCATGATCTGGTCAAGGGCGAAAACATCTTCTTCTGCGCCACTGGCATCACCGACGGCGAACTGCTTCGAGGCGTTCGCTACCGCCCCGAGGGTCCAACCACTCACTCAATCGTGATGCGTGGCAAGAGCGGAACGATCCGCGAGGTGGCCAGTGAGCATCGTTTGGCCAAGCTCGGCCAATACTCGGCCATTGATTTCCACAGCCCAGGAGCCGGCAAGCCTGATATGGACTAACTTCGCATCCCCCCTAGTCAAACAGGGATGGAATCGTTTACATTCTGTCCATGCATTTCATGCTTGGGGGGCAGCAGGCCTCCACCTATCAGCGCGGCCGAAATCAGTTGGCTGCCGCGCTGAAGAAATCTCCACAAGCTGTTGATGCACTTGCTCGTTTTGATCGATTCGCCCCAGATCTGTGGGATGGATTAGCGGCTGTTTACGACGTTGAAATCGTCTGGCCCGCAGTCCTGGATGTGATTGCAAGCGCGATCACTGCTCGGCCAAGCGCGCTTATTGAACGTGATCGCATTCGGCAGCTGCAACCCGATTGGTTCCAACTTCCCGAGACTGTTGGGTACGTGGCCTATACGGATCACTTTGCTGGCGACCTCAACGGCATCGAAAACTCCATCGATTACCTGAAGGATCTGGGCATCACGTATTTGCATCTCATGCCCCTCCTTCGCCCACGTACCGGCGAAAACGACGGCGGTTATGCAGTTGCTGACTACAAGTCAGTACGTCCAGATCTCGGCACTATTGATGACCTTGAGTCACTTGCGACCTCGCTGCATGCCAATGGCATTGCATTGACCTTGGATTTGGTACTGAACCATGTTGCCGAACAACATGAATGGGCTGTCAAAGCTCGCAACGGCGAAGAGAAGTACCGCAATTACTTCCTGATGTATCCAGATCGCACAGTTCCCGATCAGTACGAAGCCACACTTCCAGAAGTGTTTCCCGATTTTGCTCCTGGTAACTTCACATGGGACGAATCATCGCAACTGTGGGTATGGACAACTTTCAACTCCTGGCAGTGGGACCTTAACTGGGCCAACCCAGATGTGTTCTGTGAGTTTGTGGACATCTTGACCTACCTTGCCAACAAAGGCGTGGACTGCTTCCGCCTTGACGCAATCGCATTCCTTTGGAAGCGCCTTGGAACCAACTCGCAAAATCAACCAGAAGTTCATTCACTCACTCAAGGTTTGCGCGCCGCACTTCGCATTGCGGCTCCATCAGTCATCTTTAAAGCAGAAGCAATCGTTGCCCCCAGCGATCTAGTTGCCTACCTTGGCACCGGCGAACATGCTGGAAAAGTTTCTGATCTCGCTTACCACAACTCACTCATGGTGCAAGCCTGGTCAACCCTGGCAATAGGTGAAGGACGCCTTATGGCGCAAGCACTTCAGCGCTTTGCACCTATCCCAACCACAACAGCATGGGCAACATATCTGCGCTGCCATGACGACATCGGTTGGGCCATTGACGATGCAGACGCGGGCGCAATCGGGGTGAGCGGTTACGACCATCGTGCCTACATCAGTGGTTACTACGGAGGCGAACTTCCCCAAAGCCCAGCACGAGGCGCGCACTTTCAAGTCAATCCATTAACTGGCGACCGTCGCACGTCAGGAAGTGCTGCTTCGCTTGCCGGCATTGAATCAGCCATTGAAGCCAAGGATGATCAAGCCCTTGACTTGGCAATCAATCGCTTGATGTGTGGATATTCAATGATCTTTGGATTCGGTGGCTTGCCACTGCTCTATATGGGTGACGAAATCGGACTCTTGAATGATGTGACTTACCGTAAAAATCCCGCGCTAGCCGGCGATAACCGCTGGATGCATCGCCCACATATGCCCTGGGATGTCGTCGCACAACGCAATTCACGAGCTACGGTGGCCGGCCAGGTATTTGCACGCATGAGCGCTCTGATTTCCGCCCGTAAATCACTAGCTTCGCTCCACGCCGCAACTGCTCCAGTGGTCTTTGCTACAGACAATCCGGCGGTCGTTGCGTTCCGTCGACGTCATCCAGCCGGCGATCTTGTTGAGCTCTACAACGTTTCTGCTCAAACACAGATACTGCCAACCCATAGCGCGTGGCCACTCAATAACGCCAACGCGATTGATGCCATCACTGGCTCGCTAGTTGACCTCACCGAGCAAACGATCACGATGGCCCCATATGCCGTGTGGTGGCTCACAGCCCAACCCTCTTAACGCAAAGCGCCCCGGGCCTTACGCTGCATTCATGGTTGATTTTCAGTATCAGGAATTGCTCCCACTTGGCGCAGACGAGACTCCTTACCGTTTGGTCACCACTGAAGGAGTGAGCACTACGGTCGTCGATGGTCGCACGATTTTGAAAGTTGAACCATCAGCACTGAGCACCTTGGCTTATGAAGCTTTGCGCGATATTTCGCACTTGCTCCGCCCAGGCCACCTTGCGCAACTGGCCAAGATTCTTGAGGACCCAGAAGCCAGCCCAAACGATCGGTTTGTCGCGCTTGATCTTCTCAAGAATGCAAACATCGCGGCTGGTGGCGTGCTACCTATGTGCCAAGACACCGGCACGGCGATTGTGAGCGCGAAAAAAGGTCAACACGTATGGACTACTGGATCCGACGAAGAACACCTTTCACGCGGCATCTTTGACGCTTACCAAAACCTGAATTTGCGTTACTCGCAAATGGCACCCATCACAATGTGGGAAGAACGCAACACAGGCACGAACCTGCCTGCTCAAATTGAGTTGTATGCAAATACGCATGAAGGTCATGAAGCCGAATACGAATTCCTATTTATGGCCAAGGGTGGTGGAAGTGCGAATAAGAGTTACCTTTACCAACAAACGGCTGCGCTGTTAAACCCAACGGCCTTCCGTAATTTCCTTGATGAAAGTTTGCGCAGTCTTGGTACCGCAGCTTGTCCGCCGTACCATCTCGCAGTTGTTGTAGGCGGAACGAGCGCTGAATACGCACTCAAGATGGCGAAATACGCAAGTGCGCGTTACTTGGATTCACTGCCTGTACACGGCTCTGCTGGAGGTCAGGCTTTCCGTGACTTAGAAATGGAGCAAGAAATCTGGAAGATGACTCAGGACTTCGGCATCGGAGCACAGTTTGGCGGCAAATACTTCTGCCATGACGTACGCGTGATTCGCCTACCTCGTCATGGAGCGTCATTGCCCGTCGCAATTGCCGTGTCTTGTTCAGCAGACCGCCAAGCAAAGGCGAAGATCACCGCAGATGGTGTCTTCCTTGAACAACTTGAACGTGAACCTGCCCACTACTTGCCAGAAGTCACAGATGAACATCTCGATGACGATGTTGTAGCCATCGATCTCAACCAACCAATGAGCAACATTCGCGAACAACTCTCCAAGCTCCCTGTGAAAACTCGTGTTTCACTCACCGGCTCGCTCATTGTTGCTCGCGACTTGGCACATGCGCGAATCAAGGCGATGCTAGATCGTGGTGAGCCAATGCCCGAATATTTCATGAATCACGCCGTGTACTACGCAGGCCCAGCAAAAACCCCTGAAGGCTATGCGTCTGGATCCTTCGGTCCGACCACAGCAGGTCGCATGGACGGCTATGTCGATGCATTCCAAAAAGCAGGCGGCTCACATGTCATGCTCGCAAAGGGTAATCGCAGCATGGCTGTCACAAATGCCTGCAAAGACAACGGTGGGTTCTACCTCGGCTCTATTGGTGGCCCAGCTGCACGCTTGGCTCAAGACAACATCACCAAAGTTGAAGTGCTTGATTTTCCAGAGCTTGGGATGGAAGCCGTATGGAAGATCGACGTCGTGAACTTCCCAGCCTTTGTAGTCGTAGATGACAAGGGGAATGACTTCTTCGCTGAAACTATGAAGCCAATGGTGACCAAGATTCCAGTCGGTCCGCCAAAGAGCTAACAGCCTCGCACGTGCCAGTGGCTTCGGCCGTGGCCATTGCGCCAGATAGTCCAAAAGGCACGGTCTTGCCAGTAGCGGTTCCATTTCTGGGTTGGAACCTTGCGTAACTTGGCAACCGTGGCGGCGGCTTGTGCCCCGAACTCTTTTTTCACTTCCGGCTGCATCATCCAGCTCGCACCAACGGCAAGCGATCGACTCATTTGGTACGCCCCGCGGTAGCGACCATTGGAACTCACTGAGTTGTAGTTGCCGCCTGTTTCCTTGCGCACAATGCAACGACGCTTACGTTCTGCTTTTTTGGAGTACCACTTTCCGGTGTACAGGCTCTGGGCAACTCCATGCTTATCCGTGGCTTTGCCCTGACCTTGCGCATAGGTGGACTCAACTGCGAGTCGAGTGGTCAGAGTTGGTGAGCTGGTGACGGGTGCCGGTGTTGCCGTAACTGATGCGCTCGGGGCCGGTGTCACGGGATCGGCTGCATGAGCAGGAATGGCCAAGCCAAGGCTGAGTGCACCTGCAATCAGCAGCACAGCGACTTTACGCATCACAAACACCTCCTCCTTGGCTAGAAGCCTCGGAATACCGTGCCTTGTGAATCGCGATCTGTCACTTTTGGCGGGCGTGGGTCAGGTCACCTATTGGCCTGACAAGCAAAATCCCTCACAAAATCACGTTGTAACGCAAAAAAATCTTCCCGATGAGGTCACCTGAATCAGACGCCTCGTGACAAACCCTCAAGTAGAACTAGAGGATTCCATCATCAATCAGACGCGTGGCCAAGGCAGCAATTGGGCTGCGTTCAGACTTCGTCAGTGTGACGTGAGCGAAGAGCGACTCGCCCTTGAGCCGTTCCACCACAGCAGCAATGCCATCGTGGCGACCCACTCGAAGATTGTCGCGCTGAGCAACGTCGTGGGTGAGGAAGACCCGGCTGTTTTTACCTAAGCGTGAGATTGCGGTGAGAATTGTTGAGCGCTCGAGGTTTTGTGCCTCATCCAGGATCACGATCGTGTCCACCAAGGTGCGGCCACGCACGTAGGTTAAAGGGAGTACCTCGAGCAGACCGCGATCCATGATTTCGTCAATGACATGTTCGCTTGCGATTGCCTCAAGTGCATCCTTGGTTGCTGCCGAAAATGGCGACATCTTCTCTGCTTCAGTGCCAGGCAAGAAGCCAATCTCTTGTCCACCCACCGCAAACACTGGACGGAAGACGACAATGCGTTTTGCATCGCGACGTTCAAGCACTAATTCAAGTGCAGCTGCAAGAGCCAGCACAGACTTACCAGTACCGGCAGAACCGCCAAGGGACACCACACCTATTTCAGGATCAAGTAAGTGTGCAAGTGCAATTCGTTGCTCAGCGGACCGACCATGAATGCCGAATGCTTCAAGATCACCGCGCACTTGCTCGAGTTGCTTATCAACATTTACGCGCGCAAGGCCGGATGATGAAGGTGAGACAAGGACAACGCCAGTGTTGACTGGCAGATCATGATCGAAAAGATCAATGAATCCATGGGTGTAGAGGTCGTCAATATCTTCACGTGGGGCTTCGATTTCCACCAGACCCATATACCCAGAATCTTCAACCTGCTCGCGGCGGTACTCCTCCGCTGGAATACCTAGTGCTCCAGCAGCCAGCAAACGCATCGGTAGGTCTTTAGAGACCACTACGACATCGTGGCCATCTCGGCGCAAACCTTCAGCAACCGAAAGAATTCGCGTGTCGTTATTTCGCTCCGCCTTGATGGCATCTGGCAAATGCGAGGTATCCACATGATTGATTTCAATGCGAACGGTGCCGCCCTGCTCATTGATTTCAATGCCTTTACGTAAATCAGCGCCTGGCTCTAGCCTCAGTGCTTCAAGATTTCTGAGAACCGTGCGTGCATTGAATCCCAGTGTTGGATCGTGTCGTTTCGCTTCAAGTTCTTTAATCACAACCAGTGGAAGCACAACAGAATGTTCCGCAAAAGATTTCAGCGCTGTTGGATCTGACAGAAGTACAGACGTATCAAGAACGTAGGTACGAATATCGGCATTGACTGCTGGGCGAGATGACACGGGCGCTCGGCCTCCAGTTGGGGCCACCACCGTGGCCCGGTGCGGATTTACATAAGCGGATGCTTGTGCATAAACGGGACGTTAGAACTCAAATCCGGAAATTAAGTGCGCCACGCCGTTCGGAAAACGTTGCGTGTTGGTTAACTTCAGGTGCCAAAGCGACGGTGGCGGGCTCCATAGGCACGTAAGGCACGCAAGAAGTCCACGTGACGGAAGTCAGGCCAGTAGGCCTCACAGAAATAAAACTCTGAATGGGCGCTTTGCCAAAGCAAGAAACCCGAGAGTCGCTGTTCGCCGGAGGTGCGAATGACGAGGTCTGGATCAGGCTGGCCTTTGGTGTACAGGTGCTCAGCAATATGTTCAACATCGATGAACTGTGCAAGTTCATCAAGTGAAGTTCCTTGATCGGCATGTTCTTGCATGAGTGAGCGCACCGCATCAACAACTTCACGGCGCCCGCCATAACCCACAGCGATATTGACGAACGCTCCTGGAGCATCTGCTGTTGCTGCTTCCGCCTCCTTCAAGATGCGAGCAGTGTGATCAGTCAAGAGATCAAGCGCACCCACTGCATGTAAGCGCCAACGGCCTTGCTCCTGCAGGTCAACGACTGTCTCTTCAATGATGGTCATCAACGAGCCCAGCTCATCTGCTGGGCGATTGAGATTGTCCGTTGAAAGCAGCCACAACGTCACATGGTCGACCCCTGCGTCGTCACACCAACCTAGGAATTCTTCAATCTTCGCGGCTCCTGCGCGGTGCCCTGCTGAAGAACTCGACCCTTGAGCTTCTGCCCAACGTCGGTTGCCATCGAGAATCACCCCGATGTGCCGAGGCATCTGATCAGCCGGGATTTGAGCTGCGAGCCTGCGCTCGTAAATCCCATAGATGATGTCTGCGAGGCCCACATGCGCAGGTTACTCCCCGCGTCGAGCACCCACCTGAGATGCCAAGGCAAAAGGATCAATGACCGGCGCTTGGCAGGTGAATCCCCTACACACATAAGCCGCAGCAGCTCCGTTGACCAATGACCGGTCTCGAAGCAGGGGAACGTAGCTTCCAGGTTCGCCTACGGCAATCACTGCTCCTGGGGCGGTTGCCGCAAGAGCAACCGAACGCAATGAACCCGTCGCCGGATCCTGGAAGTCACCCACCACCGCTATTTCCACAGGTCCGTCTATCAATGCGGAAGCCGCGGCTAGTCCCCAGCCACAGGCACGGGGAGCGCGCGGGCCGAGTTCTGACACCACACCAAGTGCACGTTCGGCAATGACTCGATATTCCTGGATTCCCGTGAGAGCGCTGTAACTCACGCACGCATTTGTGATCGCAAACCATCCCGATGGTTCCGCGTTATCAGAAGGATCCTGCGGGCGTTGCACTAGTGGCGGTGCATCATCAGCAGTATCAAAGAATCCACCTTTCGGATCACTGAAATGGGAGAGCGCCACATCAATGAGCACTCCACTGAGTGCTAACCACGAGTCATCGCCGGTTACTTGGAAAAGCACAAGGAAACCTTCAGCAACGCTG